>NZ_JBWCCT010000016.1:0-170955 GCF_056279605.1 Paraburkholderia sp. TE9906 | reverse complement strand
GCGTTGAAATACCGCTCGCCACGAGCGTTTCGCCGCGCGATGGATTCAGCAACCTTAGTGTGACGCTGTGTCCGGAATTACAGGGTCAACTCCAGCAAACAAGTGGGACAGCTCCTACGAATGGAAAGCAGTCACGCTACTGGCGCTTGGTTTTGGCCTGGTTGAACTGGACCGCTGGCTCATCGCGCCGCTATTTCCATCCATCATGAAGGACCTCAACCTGAACGCGCAGGACGTCGGTAACTGCATTGGCGTGCTCGGCCTTTCGTGGGGCGTCTTTGCGGCACTGATGGGTGGCATCTCGGACAAGATTGGGCGCAGGAAAGTACTTATCCCGGCAATCCTCGCGTTTTCGCTCCTGTCCGGTTTCTCCGGACTTGCGGGCGGACTGTTCAGCCTGATTGCCATCCGAGGTTTAATGGGCGTCGCAGAAGGCTCCTTCTGCCCCACGAGCTTTGCTGCCACCGCTGATGCATCGCACCCACGCAGACGCGGCCTGAACCTCGGCCTTCAGCAAAGTGGGTTTGCTCTGTTCGGATTGGCGCTCGCACCAATCATCGCGACACAGCTGCTGGGCTTCGTCACATGGCGGTGGGTGTTTGCTCTCGTAGCAGTCCCGGGGCTGATACTCGGTTTGATTATGTTTTATGTCATTCGCGAGCCGAAGCCGGCGCCGAAAGTCGCCTCCGAGGAGACTCCTGCTTCGCTCCGCCACGTTCTGAAGAGCAGAAACATTATCGTGGCGATGGGAGCACTTTGCTGCGCGATGACTGGCGTCTTCGTCCTCGGCGCACTCTTGCCCTTGTATCTAACGGGGTACCTGTTGCTCGACACGCAGCGAATGGGACTGGTCGTCTCGGCCATCGGTTTCGGCGGGTTTCTTGGTCAATTTGGCTTGCCGGGTCTGTCCGACATCGTCGGACGCCGCCTGGCAAGCATCGTGGGCTTTGCAGGGACCGCCGCGATGCTGTACATCTTCCGCGAACTCGGCCCGCAGCCGTTACCGCTGTTTGCTGTCCTGTTCGTGGCTTCATTCTTCACGCTGGGTCTGGTGTCGTTGCTCTCGGGGCCGGTCGCGACTGAAGCTGCGCCTGTCGGACTTGTATCGACGTCCATCGGTGTCGTGGTCGGTGTCGGTGAAATCTTCGGCGGCGGAATCGCGCCTGCCCTTGGCGGCTATGTTGCCGCGCACTTTGGAATTCAAAACATTCTCTGGCTGCCGATGTTCGCCGTGGTGCTCGGCATCGTCGTTAGCCTGCTGCTCAGGGAGACCGCGCCGGCTGTCCTGCAGCGTCGTCAGCCCATGCGTGCCGGTTTGGCGGCAGGAGAGCAGCCGAGATAGACCATGACGGGACCCTGGTGTCGAACGCGGGCCCTACGATGAGGCACTCGAATCATCGCGGTTATCAACACGCTTGTTGAAAGCATGGATGCAAACGCTTTGCCATAACCCAATTCTGGCGAATGGGTCATTGGCATTGAACTCGATGACATCCTTTTTGCGCTCTGCCTCGATCAGGAAAAAAAGAGCCAATCTTGGTTTCATCATCGTCGTCCAGCAAAGGACCTGAGACGACTGTCTTGATATTCGCGTTTGAGAGGTACGATTTGTGGTCCGCATAGTTGTCGAGCCGGATCTGAGCCTGGCCAGGTTTGTCGAGCGCGTGAATGACGTAAAACATGAGCATCCTCCTGAGAAGTGTTGCGGCATGAAGGGCGAAAGTGACGGGAGTTTTCCTGGCGTAGGTGCGAAATGGGCATTCCACAAACCGGCATTCTGGCGGCGGTAAGTCACCGCGCCACACGCGCATCCGCTGTGAGGGCGCGACGTTGTACGTGACGCGCAGCGGGTCCTCCTGTCCATATACACTGACACTTTTGCTGACGATGGAAGGATGCGTATGGACCGGTTTCTGAGCATCGAGGCGTTCGTGCGGGTCGCAGAAGCGAGCAGCTTCGCTGAAGCCGCCCGACAGCTTGGTGTGACCAGTTCAGTCGTGACGAATCGGATTCAGCAGCTGGAGAAATTCGTCAATGCTCCTCTCTTTCACCGAAGCACGCGCCATGTGCGGTTGTCAGAGGTGGGAGAAGCGTTTTACCGCGAGTGCGCGGAAGTAGTGGGTCGGGTGAATGAGCTAACCGACCAGATGCGTGAGCTGCGCGCAACGCCTACAGGTCGCCTTCGCATTCAGATGCTGCCGGGATTTGCGCTTGGCCACTTTGGTATTCCGATGGCCGAGTTCAACCGGCGCTATCCTGGCATACAGCTTGACGTGATAGTCAACGACCGCGTCGTTGACCCGGTTGAAGAAGGGTTCGACATAGCATTTCAAATATTCCCTGCGATTTCGGAATCGCTCATTGAGCGACGCCTCTTCACTGTCCGCCGCCTATTCTGCGCGGCCCCAGCCTACATCGCTGCCCATGGTGCGCCGCGGCACCCGCGCGACTTGTTGCAGCACACAACAGCTCTCTATTCGGGATATCCCTCACGCAACCGCTGGACGCTAACGCGCGGAGAAGAGGTTGTCGAGATGGAACTGCCGGGCATGATTCGGTCAAACTCGGTCCATCTACTTCGCGATTACGCGCTGACTGGCGGCGGTGTCGTGTGCTTGCCGACGCTAGTCGCTAGCGCTTCGCTTCTCGACGGCTCGCTGGTGCCTATTTTGACGGAGTACCAGCTTTCGCATCTGAGTTTCGCAGCGGTCTATCCCGCCACGCAGCGGCAGGCCCTGAAGGTCAAGGCTTTAGTCGAGTTTCTCGCGGAGCATATCGGTCCTGAACCCGCTTGGGACGTGCCCTTGATTGAGCGCGGCTGGGTGTCTTGACGACGTCGATTATTCGCGAAGCGCAAATGCCGTAATCGTCATCACGCGGGTTGTTGCAGCTGCCTCCTGCTCCTAAAGTTCAAGCTAACGAAAGCTTAACAACAGGAGACAGCAATGACCGACACGGCATTCCATACCGTCTTTGGCTCGCTCGATAGCTATCACAAGGGCGACATTGAAATCACGAGCGGAAGTGCTCGCCACTATGCCTTCTCGAACGTCTTCGAGGTGGCTTCCCAATCGGCTCCCTACGAGAAGATCGTAGTCGGCAAAAATCTTGAGTACGTCATCGAAGTGGTCCGGACCGAGGGCCGTTCGGCATGGTTCGTCTGCGCGCATGACGAGTTCACCATTCTGATGGATGGCGAGGTTCGAATCGACTTCATCAAGCTCGATACGCCGCCTACGACAGGAAGCGGGACCGTTCTCGCTGGAGATGAGCCTGCTGGCCGTCGGATGGGGCATGTCGTACTGCGAAAAGGGCATCAGGCCATGTTGCCAGCAGGCTGCGCGTACCGGTTCACGGCTCGCAAGCCCGGGGTTGCGCTCGTGCAGACCATCCTGGGTGAACTGTCGGTGCAGAAATGGGCAGACGTCTGCCTGCATTGACATTCGCTC
The DNA here is from genome assembly GCF_056279605.1 of Paraburkholderia sp. TE9906. Taxonomy (NCBI): domain Bacteria; kingdom Pseudomonadati; phylum Pseudomonadota; class Betaproteobacteria; order Burkholderiales; family Burkholderiaceae; genus Paraburkholderia; species Paraburkholderia sp. TE9906. The sequence continues at coordinate 167,506 of NZ_JBWCCT010000016.1, read as the reverse complement.
ATCGAACATTCCAAGGAGACAAGCTATGGCCACCCTTGAAACCAATGACCACTCCATCGGTTTTGCTGCCGACACCGTGCGTGCGACTGAACCCGACGCAATAACCGGGTATCGTCGCTTCACCCTCGGTGCATTCGAATTTCAACGCGACGAGTATTTCGTGAAGATCAACTGGCCGGCGAAAGGCCAGACGCGCACGCACGCAGTTCCCGCGGACGCGTTCCTGCGCGCAATGATGCGTGATGTCGCGTGGGGATTTTTCTATGGATGGGTGAATTTCGACCACGTGTTTGGCACGCGCAATCACTACGGCAAGGTCGATGTCTATGCCGGCACGTTCAACGGCGTCATGAAAGACGCCGGGGTCGACTATACCGAGACCTTCGAAACGCCGAACATCATGGCCACCTTCAAAGCCATGTTGCACGACTGGACCAATGAGGGCTTCGACCCGTTTGCTGCACCAGAGGAAACCGGCACCGCGTTCGGCCGCAAACATGGCGAAAACGGCGCGGCAATCGAACGTACCCGTATCGCAACGCGCAGGATGCCTGGTCTCGAAGGTGATTCGCCCTTGCGCAACGACCTGCCGGTCAATCGGGCATTCCTCGATGTCGTACAGGACGAGCCTGAAGTTCATGCCGAGCCTGGCTTCGAGGGCGAGCTGCATGCCTTCAACCTCTTCAAGTATCTGTCGCGCTCCGACGTGACATGGAATCCGTCCGTCACGTCCGTCTGCGGTCGCAGTCTGTTCTGTCCGACGACCGAGGAATTCATTCTGCCGGTGTTTCATGGGAACGACCGGGTCGAATGGTTCCTGCAACTCTCCGACGAAATCGTCTGGGATGTCGGCGACAAAAACACGGGTGCACCGCGTGCCCGCATCACGATGCGCGCGGGCGACATCTGCGCGATGCCGGCCGACATCCGACATCAAGGGTATTCGACGAAGCGCTCGATGTTGCTTGTCTGGGAGAACGCAACTCCGGACCTTCCGCAACGGTACGAGAGCGGCGAATTTGCGCCGTACCCGATCGAGTTTTGAGTAGCGAGCCAGCAATAACCCGAGGACGATTCATGCAAACCCAACTCTTCATCGACGGACGCTTTGTCGATGCCGTCGACGGCGGCACCATCGACGTGCTTAATCCTCACGACGGCTCGCTCATCACGAAGATTGCGGCGGCCAGCGAAGTAGACGTTGACCTGGCTGTCGAGGCAGCAACGCGCGCTTTCCCGAAATGGTCGACCATGGCTGCAGCGGAACGCGGACGACTTTTGTTGCGCCTCGCCGATGCTATCGAGGCAAATGCGGAGGAGCTCGCCCAACTGGAGTCGCTGGACACGGGCCATCCGATTCGCGACTCGAGGGCTCTCGACGTACCGCGCACCGCTGGCTGCTTCCGCTATTTCGGCGGTATGGCCGACAAGCTGCAAGGCTCCGTGATTCCCGTCGAGACCGGCTTCCTGAACTACGTGCAGCGCGCACCGATCGGGGTTGTCGGGCAGATTGTGCCGTGGAACTTTCCGCTTATGTTCACGAGCTGGAAAATGGGTCCCGCCCTCGCCGCAGGGAACACAGTGGTGCTAAAACCTTCGGAAATCACACCGCTATCGACTCTGCGCATCGTCGAACTCATGGATGAGGTCGGGTTCCCCACGGGCGTGGTGAATATCGTTCCCGGGTATGGCCACACGGCCGGTCAGCGTCTCGCCGAGCACCCGGGTGTAGGCAAGATTGCGTTCACGGGCTCGACGGCGACGGGCCGACGCATTGTCGAGGCGTCACAGGGAAACCTGAAGCGTGTCCAGCTGGAGCTGGGCGGCAAGGGCGCCAACATCGTCTTCGACGACGCCAACCTCGATGCCGCGATTAACGGCGCGGCATGGGCGATCTTTCACAACCAGGGGCAGGCATGCATTGCTGGTTCGCGTCTTGTTTTACACGAACGCATCGCTGACGAGTTCCTTGAGCGGTTCGTTTCGTTGGCGTCTTCTGTCCGCGTGGGCAATCCGCTTGACCCCAATACGGAGATGGGGCCGCTTACCTCGAAGCAGCACCTGGACCGCGTGCTGACGTTCGTCGACGTTGCGCGCGAACAGGGCGGCCGTGTGCTCGCGGGCGGGAGCGCGCCGCAAGACCCTGCGCTTGCAAATGGTTACTACGTCCGCCCTACGGTTATCGAGGCAAAGACTGCCGCCGACCGTATCGCGCAGGAAGAGGTATTCGGGCCGTTTGTCACCGTGCTTCGCTTCAGCAGTGACGAAGAGGCTCTTTCTATCGCGAATGGCACTGACTATGGTCTTGGTAGTGGTCTCTGGACTCGTGACCTGTCGCGTGCGCACAAGACTGCCGCGCAAATCCGCGCGGGCATGTGCTGGATTAATTGCTACAAGCGAGTCAATCCTGGCAGCCCGTTCGGTGGTGTGGGGCAGTCGGGATACGGTCGTGAAATGGGCTTCGAGGCTATGCACGACTACACCGAAGCACGGTCCGTGTGGGTCAACGTCGACGGCAACGTGCCGCCGCACTTCAAGCGCTGAGGCCTGAATGGAGCGCTTTGTCTACCAGGGTACGCCCTCCCGCGTGGTTTTCGGGAGCGGCGCGCTTTCGAAGCTCCCCGAAGAGCTGGATAGGCTGGGGGCCCGACGCGCGCTCATCCTGTCGACCCCTGAGCCGTTGCAGTTGGCTAACCGGGTGAGGGGCATATTGGGTGAGCGCGCCGCTGGCGTGTGCGCACAAGCAGTCATGCATGTGCCGGTTGAGGTCGCACGCGCGGCATGTGAGATGGCCGCGGAGCTTGGCGCGGACTGCTGTGTCGCGATAGGTGGCGGCTCTACGATTGGGCTGGGTAAAGCGATAGCGCTTGAGTCGTCACTGCCAATCATCGCCGTGCCGACTACCTATGCGGGTTCAGAGATGACACCAATCTTTGGCCTCACCGAGGGACGCCTGAAGCGAACCGGACGTGACGCCCGCGTGTTGCCCCGTACCGTGTTATATGACCCGTCCCTGACGCTTTCCTTGCCGGTGGACATCTCCGCTGCATCCGGAATCAACGCCATGGCGCATGCAGTCGAGGCGCTGTATGCAGAGGATGCGAATCCCATAGTCAGTCTGATGGCGGAAGAGTCGATACGCGTCTTGGGCGAGTCGTTGCCGAAAATCGTGCGTGCGCCAGGCGACAGCGAGATGCGAAGCCAGGCACTGTATGGTGCATGGCTTGCGGGAACCTGTCTTGGTGCAGTCGGCATGGCACTTCACCACAAGCTCTGCCATACGCTCGGCGGCACATTCAATTTGCCTCATGCCCAAACGCATGCGGCTATGCTTGCGCACACAGCCCACTATAACCACCGTGCCGCGCCCGAGGCGTTACAGAAAGTTGCGAGAGCCCTTGGCGGCCATGAGCCCGCCGAAGCGGGTCGCCTTTTATTCGAACTGATTCGGCAACTGGGGATTCCGGTTGCGCTGGCAGATGTCGGACTACCTGAAAGCGGCCTCGATGAGGCCGCTGAACTGGCGTGCAAGAACCCGTATGTGAACCCTCGTCCCGTTGAGCGCGGAGCGATTCGTCAGCTTTTGCAGGATGCATGGGAGGGCCGGGCGCCACATTGAGGCAAAGAGTCTGGTAAATGGAGCAGACTTGATGATTGAAAACCAACAGGGCGACAGCGCGTTGACCGAACAGGTCATCGCCAGCTTCGCAGGCACGCCGGACGCACGCTTGCGCATCTTGATGCAAAGCCTGGTCCAGCATCTTCACGCATTCGTGCGCGAGGTGGAACCGACTGAAGCGGAGTGGATGGGAGCTATTCGCTTTCTCACCGAGACCGGCAAGATGTGCGATGACCTCGTTCGTCAGGAGTTCATTCTCTTATCGGATACGCTTGGGGTCTCGATGCTCGTCGACGCGATAAACCACCGCTATGCAACGGGGGCGACAGACACGACTGTGTTTGGTCCGTTCTACATCAAGGGAATGCCTGAGCGCGCATATGGGGAGAACATGGCTTTGACGCCGGGGTCCCCGGTCGTCGTGCGGGGGCGCGTATTGGATACCGATGGGGAGCCAGTAGCAGGGGCCGTTCTCGACGTCTGGCAGACCGCGGAGAACGGCATGTATTCAGGCCAGGATATCGCTCAGCCGCACGGCAATCTTCGAGGACGCTATCGGAGCGACTCCGAAGGGCGCTACGCAATCACCACAATCTTGCCCGTCAGCTATCCAATCCCAACCGATGGTCCGGTTGGCAGGATGCTCGGCGCAACCGGCAGGCACCCATGGCGACCTGCGCATCTGCATTTCATGATTGATGCGCCAGGGCGGCGCAAGCTAGTCACTCATCTGTTTGATGAGGACGACCAATTTTTGGAGTCGGACGCAGTCTTCGGTGTCAAACCTTCTCTAATGGTCGCATACCGGGACCGTCCCGCGAATGATGAGCTGGCGCGACAGTTCAAACTGGCCGGCCCATACCGCGAAGCGTGTTACGACTTTGTCCTCGACCGGAGCTAATCAAAATGGCCCGCTTTTACGCCGTCTTCGCCACGGACAAGCCGGACATGCGAGAAGTCCGTGAACGCGTTCGCCTGAACCACCGAACCTATTTGCGAAGCGCGGCGCAGCACGGTGTGTTTGTGCGTCTCGGCGGCCCCACTTTGGCGCCGCAATGCGATGCCATGAATGGCACCTTGCTGGTGGTGGAGGCAGACGACCTCGATGCCGTCATGCAATTTGTCGGAAACGACCCATACATGAAGGAAGGTCTTTTCGCGCGTGTGGAAGTGCGCCCTTGGGACTGGAGCCTCGGCAACCCTGAGCGGCGGGTGTGAGCGATGTGCGCAAGCCGATTGTGCTGGTTTGCCGAAGTCCCGGATGGCGGTGCGCGCGTCATTGACGAAAAGCGTGCTGGACGTCCCGTGGTGGTCGTGCGGCGTGGGCTACAGGTGTGGGCATACGTCAATCGTTGCCCGCATTTTTCGGTTCCTCTCGATTTTGAGCCTGGAACCGTCTTTTGTTACAAGGCGCAGGTGCTCATGTGCGCGCATCATAGCGCGCTGTTCAGATTCGATGATGGTCGGTGCATCGAAGGACCATGTGAAGGCTCGGCCCTGGAAGCGGTGCCGGTCGAGGTCGAACAAAGCGGGTGGGTGGTCCTCACTCGATAGCCGCGATAGGCACGTCGTCAGGGAATCAACGCGGCGTCGCTCAATTTTTAGATTTCATTGCACATGAACTTACTCGCCAGATATGTCTTTACTTCATCATAAGTTAAAGACTTTCTTCGACACATAAGGCCATATGGCGGACGGAGCTCTTTTTTCAGGGCGCACGGAAAGAAGGCTCCTCTGTTTGGACGCGCAAGTAGCAAAAAACGAAGCGTTATGCGCCAAGGATGTCCCGTGTATTTGTGTACTGTCGGAGATGTTGCGCTCGCAGCTCACAACGCCATTGCGCTCACGTTCTCAGCCAGTTTTCCTACGCCGATGCTCATGCTATCCAACACGTTGACCACGTGACCAGGTTCGTGATCGATGTGAGCGCCGGCGACCCCATCGCACCTCATCACGCGCGCCGCGAAGCGGGACCTCGGCCGTTTCGCCAGGCACGAGGTTCCTACTTGCCCGGCTGCACATCGATCGAATCGACCCGGTCCGGATAGAACGCCAGATGCTGCGCGATCTCCTTCACCGACGCGTACGGCGCCTCATACGTCCACACCGCATTCACGGTCCGCTCGCCGCCGATCGGCACGCTGTAGTATGCGCAGTCGCCCTTATACGGGCAGTAAGTCGAATGATCGGTGCGCTCCAGCAAGGTCATTTCGACATCGGTACGCGGCACGTAATACACCGGCGGATAAGCCGCTTCGTGCAGCACCAGTGCCTTGTGCGTATCGGCGATCACCCGTCCGGCCACGGTCACGACCACGCGGGCCCGCGCCGGCTCGACCGTGATGGGATGAGCGGGACCGGGCACCTTGATGGTTTTTTCAGTCATCTCGTCGAACTCCTGAATGAGCGGGCAGTGCTGCCACGCGTGAGGAAGGATGGCGGCCGGCATCGACGGCAACGCGCGTGCCTTGGGTCGAAGCATACGCCGCTCACGAAAACGCGTGCGCTCGGCGCGTGCCTCGATGGCGGAGAAGCGGACAGGCCGCGCGGGCCATGCCCAGGACGAAAAAAAGGGCAGCCGAGGCTGCCCGTCGAAGTCTCGCCATCAGGCGGACTGTTGCTTGTCGATTGCGCGTCCACTGTCCGCGCTCCGTGGTGCGCCGAATGGGCGTTGCCGACCCGCTGGGGCTGGCATGGATAGCCGGGCCGAAACCAATGCGCCGCGCCCGGCTGCCACGTCCTTAATGCTTGATATCCAGCGCCGCGGTCAGGTCGCCCAGCGGCTTGCCGCCGTTGCTGGTCAGCGCCGCGTCACGCGCCGCGATACCCGGCAGCGTCGGCAGCGAGTAACGATGCGTGATGAAGCGCAGAATCGACGTCGTGTCGTACTGCGTGTGATCGACGTAACCCTTCTTCGCGAACGGCGAGATGATCAGTGCGGGAATGCGCGTGCCCGGACCCCAGCGGTCGGCCTTCGGCGGCGCCACGTGATCCCAGAAACCGCCGTTTTCGTCGTAGGTCACGACCACCAGCATGTTGTTCCACTGCGGACTCTTCTGCAGATGCGAGATCACGTCGGCGATGTGCTGGTCGCCGCTCGCGACGTCGGTGTAGCCCGGGTGCTCGTTCAGGTTGCCCTGCGGCTTGTAGAACGATACCTGCGGCAGCGTGCCGGCATCGATCGCCTTGATGAACTCGGAACCGCCCATGCCGCCGTCGAGCAGATGCTGCGCGCGGTTTGCGGTGCCCGGTGCGAGATCGGCGAAGTAGTTGAACGGCTGATGGTGCGGCTGGAAGTTCGGTGCCGTCAGGTTCGCACCGTAGATCACATTCGACGTGCCGTTCTGCGCCGCGGCTGCCGCTGCGCCCCATGCGCCGCCGTACCACGCCCACGACACCTTCGCGTCGTTCAGCAGGTCGCCGATGTGCTTTTGCGTCTGCGGCGGCAGCGTGGTCGCCTGGCTCGGATCGGCGAGATTCGCGTCACCGCCGGACGCCGCCTTGTTGCCGCTCGGCTGATACGCCGGCTGCATCGTGTTGATCGCGTAGAAGTCCGGCGTCAGGTTGCCCGACAGCACGTACTTGGGCGGACCGCTTTGCGCCGAAGCCGGCGAGTTCGACGCGACCTTGAGCGTCACGCCGTCGCTTTCCACCGCCGAGATCGAGGCGGCCGCCGGGCTCTTGTCCGCGTTCGGATAGATCGGCGTGCACGCGCAGACGAGCCACTGGTGATTCAGGAACGAGCCGCCGAACGCGCCCATGAAGAAGTTGTCGGCGAGCGTGTATTGCTGGGCGATCTTCCAGAGCGGCAGCTTGTCGGCGTTGAGCGAGTAGTGGCCCATCACGAGGCCGCCCGAATCGGCCCAGGCGGCGAACTTGTCGTTCTTGCCGCCGTTGATCTGCATCTGGTTCTCGTAGAAGCGGTGATAGAGGTCGCGCGTCGTCGCGGTGATCGGCGTGTTGAAACCCTTCGGGTCGTCGATCGCGAACGGGCTGTTCGGCAGATTGGCCGTCATCGCCTGCGTGACCACCGGCGTCACGCCGGTTTGCGTGAGGCCGTTCCATACCTGCGGCAGCGTCGCGAGCGGCGTGCCGTCGCGGTCCACCTGGGTGGAGTTCGCCGCGCTCACGTTCTGCAGACCGTTCGCGCCCGGGAAGTTGCCGTACAGATTGTCGAAGCTGCGGTTTTCCGCGTAGATCACCACGACCGTCTTGATCGACGTGATGTCCCGCTGCGTGACTTCGCTGCCGCCGCACGCATACAGACTCAGTGCCGCTGCGATCGCGATGGGCGTCGCGCAGATCAGTTTCTTGTTCATTTGAATGATTTCTCTCTCTCTCGCGTTGGGGACGGGCCGCGCGCATTCCTTACACGAGCGACCGCCGGCGAAAGTTTCGCAAGGGAATTTGACAGAGAGATGTAATTAATTACGAAACGCCTTTGTCGGGAATTTTCCGTCGGCTGAGTGTCATTTGATAGACATGAAAATGAAATATGCTCGCCGACTTCGATATCGCACACTCACATCGTTCATATGCGGCTTGGTCTGACGGGGATTCGGGAAACAATGATGCGACGAGGCGAACGGCGGAGCGCCGGGCAAGCGGGAGCGGGTGCGCGGCGGGCGGTGTTCGCCGCGATGAGCGCGATGACGGTGACCGTCATGCTGGCGGCTTGCGATGCGGGCGGTGTCAGCGCGGATGCCGTCGCAGGAGCGAATGCGCAGGGCGGCGCGAAAGCCGGAGCGAGTGCAGGCGCAACTTCCGCGGCGAACCACGCCAATGCGCCCGTCTCCGCCGCACCCGAGGCGGCCTCCGCCGTGAAGGTCGCAGGCCATGACGCCGGCCGGTCGCGCGCGCAGGTCTACGAATCCGTGCGGCAAATGACGGCGCTCGGCAAGCAGCTCTTTTTCGACGCGTCGCTCTCCGGCTCGGGCAAGCTCGCTTGCGCGTCGTGCCACAGTCCGGGGCACGGCTTTGCGCCGGCTAATGCGTTGTCGGTACAGCTGGGCGGCAGCGACATGCACCGCACCGGCATGCGCGCCGCGCCGACGCTGAAGTATCTGCAAGCGGTGCCTGCGTTCGCCGAGCACTACCACGAGTCCGACGACGAAGGCGACGAAAGCGTGGATGCCGGACCCACCGGCGGCCTCACGTGGGACGGGCGGGTCGACCGTGGTGGCGAGCAGGCGCGCATTCCGCTGCTGTCGTCGTTCGAGATGGGCAGCACGCCGGCCAAAGTCACCGCGGCGGTCAAGGCCGCGCCATACGCCGACGCGTTCCGCGCGGCCTTCGGCGAGCACATTTTCGACAACGACGCCGCCACCTTCAAGGCCGTGCTGCAGGCGCTCGAAACGTTCGAGCAAACGCCCGAGGTCTTCTATCCGTACACCAGCAAGTACGACGCGTATCTGGCGGGCAAGGCACAGCTGACGCCAGCCGAACTGCATGGCCTGCAACTCTTCAACGACGAACAGAAGGGCAATTGCGCGAGCTGCCACATCAGCCAGCGCACCCGGGACGGCGCGCCGCCGCAGTTCAGCGACTTCGGTCTGATCGCGATCGGCGTGCCGCGCAATCGCGCGCTGCCGGTGAATCGCGATCCGCGCTTCTACGACCTCGGCGCATGCGGCCCGGAGCGCACCGACCTGAAGGGGCGCGACGAATTCTGCGGCCTTTTCCGCACGCCGACGTTGCGCAACGTCGCGTTGAAGCAGAGCTTCTTCCACAACGGCATCTATCATTCGCTCGAGCAGGCGGTGCGCTTTTACGCCGAACGCGACACGAACCCGGCAAAGTTCTATCCGGTCTCGAAGGGCAAGGTGCAGAAGTTCGACGATCTGCCGCAGCGCTACTGGGCCAACCTGAATACCGACGCGCCGTTCGACCGCAAACCGGGCGACAAGCCGGTGTTCGACGCAGCTGAGATCAAGGATGTGGTGGCGTTTCTGAAGACGCTGACCGATGGGTACCAGGCGCCCGGCGCACGGGTCCATGTGGCGACCACCGGTGCGGCCGCAAACTGACGGTGGAAGAGGGCAGGCCGGGCTATGGTTTCCGTGGCCTGCCTCCGGGTGACGAGCGGCTGCGCTCAGTCGACCTGAACCGGCGAGGATGCAATAGCAGGCGCCGATCAGCAGCGAAGGACACACAGGTGACGCCGACGCGCATGCGCAGAGTGGGCCAGCGCGCGGCCGGCACGCCGCCCATCCGTACGATACGTTGCGTCAATCCGGGATCGGGGCCGCTCGCGGCCGGCACGAGCGCGACGCACAGCAGCGCGAGGGTGGCGGCGAAAATCTCCCGGGCAAGAAAGAAGTTCAGGACGAGCAGTCGGAAGCTTGACGGCTGTGGGAAGGGAATCGCTAATCTTATGAAGACGCTTCATAAGACGCTTCATAAGACGCTTCATAAGACGCTTCATAAGACGCTTCATAAGACGCTTCATAAGACGCTAGGGGAATCGCCCTAAAATCGACAGCGTCTGCCGCGCCGTTGGCGGACGATGCGGTAGCTGAAGGCCTGCAGGCCCGCGTCGAGTCGATCCGCTTGCCGCGCGTCAATGGCAAGCCGCGTCGCGCTGGCCTTTCCCGAGGGCATGCTATCCTTTTGGGGTCCAGATCAAGAGCCGCGGCCCACGCGCTCGAAACCGCTCCGAACACTTTCGAGGAGAATCTTTCATGTCGATACGAACCCGTGTGCTGCTTCATCTGACCTGCGCGAGCCTGCTGCTGGGCGGCGCAATCGGCGCGCAGGCGGCGAATCTCGGCTTTCTGAATGACACGCCGATGTCCTACATGAAGCAGCGCGACGTGGAGTCCGTGAAGAAGGCCGTCTTCGCCGCGCTCAACGACACGAAGGACGGCGAAAGCGCCCACTGGGTCAACGAAGGCACAGGCAACAGCGTGAAGATCGACGCAACGATCGCCGTCGTCGACACCACCAACGATGGTGGGCGTACCTGCCGCAATCTGGCCGTCGAACTGAATGCGAAGGGCCAGTCGATGCATCTGCGTCCGCAGTTCTGCAAGCAAGGCGCCGCCTGGCAATTGCAGAAGAAAAACTGAGGATGCAGGTCGTGATGGCTGCGCGCGCCGGCCTGCTGCCGGCGCCGCTCGAAGCCGCGCGCTGCGGCGGCGCGGAGCGTCGATGAGCCCGCGGGTCGTTTCTTGCGGGATCGTTCTGCTCGACCCGGATGGCCGGTTGCTGCTCGCGCACGCCACCGAAACGTCGCACTGGGACATTCCAAAGGGGCACGGCGAAGAGGGTGAAGCGCCGCACGTCACCGCGTTGCGTGAGATGGTCGAGGAGACCGGCATCGCGATCGCGCCGGAGCGTCTGAAGGATCTCGGCCTGTTCGTCTACCGGCGCGACAAGGACCTGCATCTGTTCGCCGCGCGCGCCAGCGCCGACGAACTCGATCTGAGCGCATGCACCTGCACGTCGCTGTTCCCGCGGCGCTCCGATGGCACGCTGATTCCCGAGATGGACGCGTACCGTTGGGCCGCGATCGATGAAATTCCTAAGTATGCGAGCCGCAGTCTCGCGCGGCTCTTTCAGACGACGCTATCGCTGGCGGAGTTGCATCGGTCCTTATAGAGGCGGAGACGGCGACCGTTTGCCGTTCGCCCCCCACTCCCTGACGCGCCACGCGCCACGCTTAATCCAGCGCGCGGTCGTTCGGATGCGCGAACAGTGCGCGGTTCGATTCCGACAGCGGAAAATTCAGATTGATGCCGTGCGGCGGGATCGGCTGCGTGAACCACTGCCTGTACAGACGTTCCGCGTCGCCGGAAGTCTGCGAGCGCGAAATCACCCGGTTCACGAGCGTGCGGAAAGGTTCGTCGCCCTTGCGGAACATGCACGCGTAGACTTCGTAGCCGAGCGGCGTGCCCGTCACGACGAAGTCGTCGGGGCGTGGATCGGTCGACTTGAAGCCATACACGATCGGCTCGTCCATCACGAAGGCCACGGCCCGGTCCTCCTTGACCGCGGTAAAGGCTTCCAGATGATCGCGCGCGCTGGTGATGCGCATGTTCAGATGCTTGTCGGTATTCAGGCGGCGCAACAGACGTTCGTCGGACGTGCCCGCGGTCGTCACCACCGTCTTGCCGGCCAGATCCGGAAAATCCGTAATGCCGCTGTTCTTGCGCGTGATCATGCGCACCGCGTACTGGAAAAAACTGTTCGAGAACGCGGCCACGTTTTCGCGCTCCACAGTGTGCGTGGTCGAACCGCATTCCAGATCGATCTGGTTGTTCAGCAGCATCGGCGTGCGGTTCGACGAGGTCACGGTGATCTCGTGAACCTTCAACTGCGGCATGCCGAGCGTTTTCCTGATTTCATCGACGATCTGCAGCGCGATGGTCTGCGAATAGCCGACCGTCTGTTTGCCGTCGAAATACGAGAATGGGATCGACGCTTCACGCACGCCGAGCACGATCACGCCGTCGTCGTGGATTTTTCTCAGCGTGCCGGTGAGTTCGTCCGCGTGAGCGGGGTCGACAAGCGAAGCCGCGCCGAGCGTGGCGAGCGCCACGAGCGCGCAACGCGCCCGATAGGCGAAACGTGCGGGGTAGGCGGCGCGCGCCGCACGAACGGCGCATGTGCGCTGTGCGTGGCGTGCGCCGTGAGCCGTGCCCGGCGTCGTCAACGTTCCGGTACTTGCTCCGGCACTTGCCCCGCGGTGGCGGGCTGCAACTTTCATCGGGCCTCCCGGACCGGCGCGCCCACCAGGCCGCGCTGTGACTGTCGATAGACCATCATGCAACGAAACGGCGTGCAGCCCGTGAAGCGGGATGCACGCCGTCTGCAACTTCAGATGCGCGAAGACCGGCGGCCGCTCCAGCTTACGCCGGCTTGCCCCAGCTGTCGCGCAGGCTGACGATGCGATTGAACACGGGCTTGCCCGGCTTCGAATCGACGCGGTCGGCGACGAAATAACCGTGGCGCTCGAACTGATAGCGCTGCTCCGGCAGCGCGTCGCGCGCGCCCGGCTCCAGGTAGGCGTTGACCACGCGCTTCGAATGCGGATTCAGCGCTTCGAGGAAGTCGCGCCCGCCGGCGTCCGGTTGCGGCTCCTTGAACAGCCGGTCGTAGATGCGCACTTCGGCGGGGCAGGCGGCGGCCGCGCTGACCCAGTGAATGTTGCCCTTGACCTTGTAGGTGTTCGCGCCTTCGGTGCCCGACTTGCTGTCCGGGAAGTAGTTGCAATGGACCGCGACGACGTTGCCGTTCTCGTCCTTGTCCGCGCCCGTGCATTCGATCACGTAGCCGTAGCGCAGCCGCACCTTGTTGCCTGGGAACAGGCGGAAGTAGCCCTTCGGCGGCGCTTCGTTGTAGTCCTCGCGCTCGATCCACAGTTCGCGCGAAATCGGAAATTCGCGCACGCCCTGTTCTGGATGATGCGGGTGGACCGGCGCGCTGCACGGCTCGGTGACGCCTTCGGGGAAGTTGTCGATGATCAGCTTGAGCGGATCGAGCACGGCGGCGATACGCGGCGCCTTCTCGTCGAGATCGTCGCGCAGCGCGCCTTCGAACACGCTCATGTCGATCCACGAATCGACCTTGGTGATGCCGATGCGCTCGCAGAACAGCTGGATCGACTCAGGCGTGAAGCCGCGCCGGCGCAGGCCGACGATGGTCGGCAAACGCGGGTCGTCCCAGCCGTCCACGTGGCCTTCGTTGACGAGTTGCAGCAGCTTGCGCTTGCTGGTGATCGCGTAGGTGAGGTTCAGGCGCGAAAACTCGATTTGTTGCGGCAGCGGGCGCGTGAAGATGCCCGCGTCGGCGAGCTCGTTCAGAATCCAGTCGTAGAGCGGCCGATGATCTTCGAACTCGAGCGTGCACAGCGAATGCGTGATGTTTTCCAGCGCGTCCGAGATGCAGTGCGTGTAGTCGTACATCGGGTACACGCACCATTTGTCGCCGGTGCGATAGTGATGCGCGAAGCGGATGCGGTAGATCACCGGGTCGCGCATGTTGAAGTTCGGCGACGACATGTCGATCTTCGCGCGCAGCACGTGCTCGCCTTCCTTGAACTCGCCCGCCTTCATGCGGCGGAACAGGTCGAGGTTCTCCTGCACCGAGCGCTCGCGGAAGCGCGACGGCGTGCCGACTTCCGTGGCCGAGCCGCGGTTCGCGCGCATTTCCTCGGCCGACTGGCTGTCCACGTAGGCCTTGCCGCGCTCGATCAGCAGCTCGGCGAATTCGTACAGCTTGTCGTAGTAGTCGCTCGCGTAGTAGAGCTGCTCCTTGCCGTCTTTTTCCCACTCGAAGCCGAGCCAGCGCACCGAGTCGATGATCGAGTCGACGTATTCGACGCTTTCCTTTTCCGGATTGGTGTCGTCAAAGCGCAGATGGCACACGCCGCCGTAGCTGCGCGCGATGCCGAAGTTCAGGCAAATGCTCTTCGCGTGACCGATGTGCAGATAGCCGTTCGGTTCGGGCGGAAAGCGCGTTTCGACGCGCTGGTCCCACTTGCCGGTGCGGTTGTCGTCGTCAATGATGTTGCGGATGAAATTGGATGCCGCTGGCGCGTCGTTGCGTTCGGTATTCATGCGAGAAGGTGAAAGTCTGTCGGGGGCGCGTGGTGCGTCCACTTATCCGACAATTCTACCTGAGCAGTCCGGCGACGACAGGCGAATGCGGCGCGCAGCCAACGGTTGAGCGCTTCTGGCGCGGATTTTGGGGGTGCCGGGGCGCTGTAACAGGAGGTAAAACGTTTTGTTCGCGTGCTCGCGAGCGACTTAGTATGCCAGCGGCGCGGGGTTCGTCCGACGCACGCGGCGCTGGCAGGCCTGGGCCTCCTTGCCTCGGGTTTATCGGGGTTTTCGAAGCCGCGGGAGGTGGTCCGTGACGTGGCGTGGGCGTGGGGTTGGCCGCACGGTGTTGGCCGTATTCCCATCGCAGCCGCGTCGCGTTCACGTCGAACGTATGTCAACCCGGCGGACGGACGGTTTTAATTCGCCTTGATCCGCATCAGGCCGCCTGCGGGCCGCCCGCGACTGCGTGAACACAACGGCGGCCGGTCACACGCCTCGCATGAGGCGAGGCCCGCTCTTCGAGGCCCGCCTTACCCGCCGCTCGAAATTTCCCTGGGCCGTGCGGCCTGCGCGTCGGCGCGCAGTGCTTGCACCTGCCGCAGCCGTCCGCACAGGCCGCACCGCCCGTTGTCGCCTTGCACGAACGGCCGCCGTTCGTGCACCATGGCGCCCTTCGTTGCCGGAGTTCTCGGATGTCTGTCCCGACGCACGGCGCGCTACGCGCGCCTTTGGCTTCTGTTTGCCGCTCCTCTTTTTACCGCTCCCGGATCGTCATGGCTTCGGCCCTGTTTGCCGCGTTCGTCGGCGGCGCGGTCGCACCGGCCCCCGCGCTGGCGAAAACGCCGCCGCCCAGGACGGTGCTCGACGCGTCGGCGGTAGCCGTGCCGGATCGCTATAGCGCCGACGCCGCGCAGCAGATCTTCGCTGCGGGCGGCAACGCGGTGGATGCCGCCGTGGCGATCGCCTTCACGCTGGCCGTGACCCGGCCGGACGCGGGCAACATCGGCGGGGGCGGGTTCATGACGGTGTTCATGGACGGCAAGCCGTATTTTCTCGACTACCGCGAGCGCGCGCCGCAACAGGCGACCCGCGGCATGTACGTCGACGACAAGGGCAACCTGGTGCCCGGCATGAGCGTGGTCGGCCATCGCGCGGTGGGCGTACCGGGAACCGTCGACGGCATGTGGGAGGCGCAGCGGCGTTTCGGCAAGCTGAAGTGGAAGCAGGTGCTCGCGCCCGCGATCCGCTATGCGACCGATGGCTTCATGGTCGACCCGTCGCTGCAACAGCGTCGCGATGCTGCTCTGAAAAATTTCGCCGGCAGGACCAATTTCGATGCCTACTTTTCGACCCTGAAGGCAAGCGCGACATTCCGCCAGCCCGAACTCGCGCAGACCTTGTCGCGGATCGCCGGCGACGGCGGCCGCGAGTTCTACGAAGGCCGCACCGCGGACCTGATCGCCCAGCAGATGTACGGTCACGGCCTTATCACGAAGCAGGACCTGATTCAGTACAAGGCGGTATGGCGCCAGCCGCTTTCGGCCGACTGGAACGGCTACCGCGT
Source organism: Paraburkholderia sp. TE9906 (assembly GCF_056279605.1). Taxonomy (NCBI): domain Bacteria; kingdom Pseudomonadati; phylum Pseudomonadota; class Betaproteobacteria; order Burkholderiales; family Burkholderiaceae; genus Paraburkholderia; species Paraburkholderia sp. TE9906. Next base: position 151,779 of record NZ_JBWCCT010000016.1, on the reverse strand, counting down.
GATCACTGCGCCGCCGCCGAGCTCGGGCGGCATCGGCTTGATCCAGATGCTGAAGATGAGAGCCGATCTGAAGCAGGCGTTCGACGGTCTCGAGCTGAATTCCGCGCCGTACATTCATCTGATCGCTCAGATCGAGGACCACGTATTCGCCGACCGGCAGCAATACCTCGCCGATCCGGACTCGTACAAGGTGCCGACCGACAAGCTGATCGACGACGCTTATCTCGCGCAGCGCGCCGACGAAGTCAAGCCCGACGAAGTGCCGGGCGCGGCGCTGGTGAAGCCCGGCCTCGGCGACGCGATGCCGGAGAAGGCGCAAACCACGCATTTCTCGGTGGTCGACACGTGGGGCAATGCGGTGTCGAACACCTATACGCTGAACGGAGATTTCGGGGCGGGCGTGGTGGTGGACGGCGGCGGCTTCCTGCTGAACGATGCGATGGATGATTTCGTAACCAAGCCGGGCGGCGAGGGCGCGGCTGGCCCGAGCGGCGCGGAACTCAACACGGTGGCGCCGGGACGCCGCCCGCTTTCGTCGATGACGCCGACGCTTTTGCTGAAGGACGACCGTGTGGCGCTGGTGATCGGCACGCCTGGCGGCTCGCGCATTCTGACGTCGATTTTCCAGGTGATGACCAACCTGTACGACTTCAACATGACGCCGACGGATGCGCTGGCCGCGATGCGTTTTCACCATCAGTTGCTGCCGCAGAAGACGATCTACTTCGAGCCGTTTCATCCGGTTAGCGGCGAGCTGGCCGAGCAGTTGAAGGCGATGGGCTACACGCTGGAGGAACAGTCGTTCAATGGCGATGTGCAGATGATTCGTGTCGAGGGCGCGACGCCTGAGCCGGCGGCGGATCCGCGCGGTGTGGGGGTGGGGCGGGTGATGCGGTGAACCGGGGGGCGTACGGAAATGAGGGAAGCGGCTATGACGCGGGCTTTGGCAGTGGGTTGTGAGAGGCGGGGCCGCAATGAGCCGGATGCAATAGGCTAGTTGTAATGGGCGGGCACGGCACGAGGCCGGCGGCAAACGGCAAACGGCAAACGGCAAGCGGCAAGCGGCAAACGGCAAACGGCAAACGGCAAACGGCAAACGGCAAACGGCAAACGGCAAACGGCAAACGGCAAACGGCAAACGGCAAAAAACAACTACAGGCGGGGAAACACAATGAGCGAAAACCTGAACATACTCGTGCTGCCGGGCTACCAGAACTCCGGCGTCGGCCACTGGCAAACCCGCTGGGAGGCACTCGATCCCGCGCTCACGCGCGTGCAGATGCCGGATTGGGACCATCCCGCGCGCGACGCGTGGTGCCGCGCGCTCGACGCCGCCGTGGCCGCCGCCGATGCGCCGGTGGCGTTCGCCGCCCATAGTCTCGGCTGCCTGACGGCCGCTTTCTGGGCGTCGCACTACGCGAGCGCGGCGCAGCTTGCGAAGGTGGCGGGCGCATTGCTGGTTGCGGTGCCCGACCCCTCAGAGCCTCACTTTCCACAGGACGCCAGCGGCTTCGCGCCGGTGCCGCTCACCCGCTTGCCGTTCGCGACCATCGTCGTGGCGAGCAGCGACGATCCCTATGGCGACGTGCCGTTTTCGCAGACCTGTGCGAACGCGTGGGGCAGCCGCTGGATCGATATCGGCGCGCGCGGCCACATCAACGCGGACAGCGGACTCGGCGATTGGGACGAGGGGCGGCGCTGGCTGGCTTCGGTGGTCGCGCGGGGTTGAGCCGGGTGTCGGCGCTGCACTGCGCCGCCAGCAGGGCCGACGTGAGAGCGTGATCACCGCATGGTGCGCGATGTGGCGGCCGCCAGGCCATCAAACCGTCACGACCGCACCGCTCCGAACCCCGCCCCGCCACGCCGCTCGACTCAGATTACCGACTTCGCCCGCAGCTCCGCAACCTTCGCTTCGTCATAGCCCAGCACGTCGCGCAGAATGCTCCCGGTGTGTTCGCCGAGCATAGGCGGGTGCGCCAGCGCTTCGGGCGGTGTGCCGCTCATGTTGATCGGATTGCGTACCAGCTTGACCGTGCCGCCCGACGGATGCGGCAGATCGACTCGCATCCCGCGCGCCACCACCTGTTCGTTCTCGAACACCTCGCCGAGATCGTTGATCGGCCCACAGGGCACGCCGGCCGCCTCGAGCGCGGCAATCCACTGCTGCTTGCCTTGCAGTCGAACCATGTCGGCGAGGATCGGCACGAGGATGTCGCGATGACGCACGCGCGCCGGGTTGGTCGCGAAACGCTCGTCGTCGGCGAGTTCGGGGCGGCCGCCCGCTTCGACGAACTTGCGGAACTGCCCATCGTTGCCGACCGCGACGATGATCCAGCCGTCGCTCGTCTGGAAGGTCTGGTAGGGCACGATATTCGGGTGCGCGTTGCCCCAGCGCACCGGCGGCTGGCCGCTCGCCAGGTAGTTCGAATTCATGTTGGCGAGCATCGCCACCTGCACGTCGAGCAGCGCCATGTCGATGTACTGCCCTTCGCCGGTGCGGTCGCGGTGCGTGAGCGCGGTGAGCACGGCGATGGTCGAATACATGCCGGTCATCAGGTCGGCGATCGCGACGCCGGCCTTTTGCGGGCCGCCGCCTGGCTGGCCGTCGCGCTCGCCGGTAATGCTCATGAAGCCGCCGATTCCCTGCACGATGAAGTCGTAGCCGGCGCGCTGCGCATAGGGGCCGGTCTGTCCGAAACCTGTCACCGAGCAGTAGATCAGGTCGGGCTTCACCTCTTTGAGCGACGCGTAGTCGAGCCCGTACTTCTTCAACTGGCCAACCTTGTAGTTCTCCAGAACCACGTCGCTTTGCGCGGCCAGTTCGCGGATGATCCGCTGGCCTTCGGGCGACGCGATATCGACCGTGACCGAGCGCTTGTTGCGATTCGCCGCGAGGTAGTACGCGGCCTCACGCGTGTCCGTGCCTTCCGGTGTCTTGAGATACGGAGGCCCCCAGTGGCGAGTGTCGTCGCCGACTTCGGGACGTTCGATCTTGATGACGTCGGCGCCGAAATCGGCGAGCGTCTGCGCGCACCAGGGCCCGGCGAGCACGCGAGTGAGGTCCAGCACGCGGATATGACTGAGAGCGCCCATCTTGTTGAATGTCTCCTAGGTAGCCCAAGCGGCGCGCAAGGCGCCACGGATGGGGGCAATCTTAAGCGATTCCCGCATGCCGGCGCAGTCAGCCGAAGGTCATAGGACGAATCGCGCGTAGCCCGCACCTGGCCCGGCGCGCATCCCGCGCCTGTCTCGATACCACAGGCTACTCAGGCAAACCTGGCCAAACGGCTAACCGTGCTGGGCGGGCTGCCGCGCAGCCGCGCCGATCCCGTATAATCAGTCGTTTAAGAAACAAACAGTTGGCGCATCCCATGATGCCGCCGGTAACAGCCAGGACCGTCCCCCGCACGCTATGAAAGCCGCCGAAATCCGCGAGAAATTCCTCAAGTTCTTCGAATCGAAGGGCCATACGATCGTTCGCTCGTCGAGCCTTGTGCCCGGCAACGACCCGACACTGCTCTTCACGAATTCGGGAATGGTGCAGTTCAAAGATGTGTTCCTCGGCGCGGAATCGCGTCCGTATTCGCGTGCCACCACCGCGCAGCGCAGCGTGCGCGCGGGCGGCAAGCACAACGATCTGGAAAACGTCGGCTACACCGCGCGTCACCATACGTTCTTCGAAATGCTGGGCAACTTCTCGTTCGGCGACTATTTCAAGCGCGATGCGATTCACTACGCGTGGGAATTGCTGACGGGCGTGTACCAGTTGCCGAAGGACAAGCTCTGGGTCACCGTCTATCACGAAGACGACGAAGCGCACGACATCTGGGCGAAGGAAGTGGGCGTGCCGGTCGAGCGCATCATCCGCATCGGCGACAACAAGGGCGCGCGCTACGCGTCGGACAACTTCTGGCAGATGGCCGACACCGGCCCGTGCGGCCCGTGCTCGGAAATCTTCTACGACCACGGCCCGGACGTGTGGGGCGGGCCCCCGGGATCGCCCGAAGAAGACGGCGACCGCTACATCGAGATCTGGAATCTCGTGTTCATGCAATTCAACCGCGACGCCCAGGGCAACATGACGCCGCTGCCCAAGCAGTGCGTCGACACCGGCATGGGTCTGGAGCGTATCGCCGCGGTGCTGCAGCACGTGCACAGCAACTATGAGATCGACCTGTTCCAGGCGCTCATCAAGGCGGCGGGCCGCGAAACCGGCGTGAGCGACCTGACCAACAACTCGCTGAAGGTGATCGCCGATCACATCCGCGCATGCTCGTTCCTGATCGTCGACGGCGTGATCCCGGGCAACGAAGGCCGCGGCTACGTGCTGCGCCGGATCGTGCGCCGCGCGATCCGTCACGGCTACAAGCTGGGCAAGAAGGGTTCGTTCTTCCATCGCATGGTCGCGGATCTCGTCGCGCAGATGGGCGGCGCCTATCCGGAACTGAAGGACGCGGAGCAGCGCGTGACCGATGTCTTGCGTCAGGAAGAAGAGCGCTTCTTCGAAACCATCGAGCACGGCATGTCGATTCTCGACGCCGCGCTGGCCGACCTCGAAGCGAAAGGCGGCAAGACGCTCGACGGCGAACTCGCGTTCAAACTGCACGACACCTACGGTTTCCCGTTGGACCTGACTGCGGACGTATGCCGCGAGCGCGAAGTGACGGTCGACGAACCGGCCTTCGACGAAGCGATGGCGCGCCAGCGCGAACAGGCGCGCGCGGCGGGCAAGTTCAAGATGGCGCAAGGCCTCGAATACTCGGGCGCGAAGACCACGTTCCATGGCTACGAAGAAATCGTCTTCGACGACGCCAAAGTGATCGCGCTGTACGTGGACGGCGCATCGGTGCAGCAAGTGGCGCACGGCCAGCAGGCCGTCGTCGTGCTGGACCACACGCCGTTCTACGCGGAGTCGGGCGGCCAGGTTGGCGACCAGGGCCTGCTGGCGAACGCCAGCGTGCGCTTCGCCGTCGCCGACACATTGAAGGTGCAGGCCGACGTGGTCGGCCATCACGGCACGCTCGAGCAGGGCACGCTGAAGGTGGGCGACGTCGTCAAGGCGGAAATCGACGCGGTGCGCCGCGCCCGCACGGAGCGCAATCATTCGGCTACTCACCTGATGCACAAGGCGCTGCGCGAAGTGCTCGGTTCGCACGTGCAGCAGAAGGGCTCGCTCGTCGACGCCGACAAGACCCGTTTCGACTTCGCGCACAACGCGCCGATGACGGACGAGCAGATTCGCCGCGTCGAAGAAATCGTCAACGCCGAAGTGCTGGCGAACGCGCCGGGCATCGTGCGTGTGATGCCTTACGACGAAGCGGTGAAGGGCGGCGCGATGGCGCTGTTCGGCGAAAAGTACGGCGACGAAGTGCGCGTACTCGACCTCGGTTTCTCGCGTGAGCTGTGCGGCGGCACGCACGTGCATCGCACCGGCGACATCGGCCTCTTCAAGATCGTGATGGAAGGCGGCGTGGCGGCGGGTATTCGCCGCGTGGAAGCGATTACGGGCGACAACGCGGTGCGCTTCGTGCAGGACCTCGACGCGCGCATCAATGCGGCCGCGGCGGTGTTGAAGGCGCAGCCGTCGGAACTGACGCAGCGGATCAGCCAGATGCAGGAGCAGGTGAAGTCGCTGGAGAAAGAACTGAGCGCGTTGAAGTCGAAGCTGGCGTCGAGCCAGGGCGACGAACTGGCCGGTCAGGCGATCGAAGTCGCCGGCGTGCACGTGCTGGCGGCCACGCTGGACGGTGCGGACGTCAAGACGCTGCGTGAGACGGTCGACAAGCTCAAGGACAAGCTCAAGAGCGCGGCGATCGTGCTGGCTTCGGTCGAAGGCGGCAAGGTGAGCCTGATCGCCGGTGTGACCGCCGATGCAAGCAAGAAGGTCAAGGCGGGCGAACTGGTCAACTTCGTTGCGCAGCAAGTCGGCGGAAAGGGCGGTGGCCGGCCGGACATGGCGCAGGCTGGCGGCACCGAGCCGGCGAATCTGCCTGCTGCGCTGGCTGGCGTGAAGGCCTGGGTCGAAGGCCAGCTCTGATTCGAGTCTGATTGAACCGTTTGGGCCACGTAGGGCGCCAGAAGTTGGGCGTGTCGCGTGGCCCAGGTTTTTTGCCGTGCCGTCGTCGCGCCGGGTTGTGTGCTGACGCGGCGCGATTCACGGGTTCGCACGCGAGCGGGGCTGCGGTCGGTTCCCGGCGTTTGTGCGGATTCGGCAGTGGCGTCTTGTGCGGGCGCCGCTGGCAACGATCAGACGGCGCCCGCATTCGCGGCCGTTGCCCTGGCCGTCGCGGCCATTGTGTCCATCCCGGTCGCTGCGTCCACCGGTGCGGCCACACCTCCGTCTTCGGCCGGCACGAGCGTGCGCCGCAGCGCATTGAGCGCGGACGAAAAATGGCCGCGTCGCCACACGAGCAGTGTTTCGATCGCCCCGATATCGGGCAGTTCGTGAACCGTGATATTGCTGGCGTCGGCTTGCAGATCCAGCACGGAGCGCGGCGCCACCGCCACGCCCGCACCGGCCGCCACGCACGCGACGATCGCGTGATACGAGCCGAGTTCCAGCACGCGCGCCGGCCGCACGCTGTGCTCCAGATACCACTTCTCGATATAAGCCCGGTACGCACAGCCACGCTCGAACGCGATCAGCGTCGATAGCGCGATGTCGCGCACTTCGTGTATCGGCCGATGTCCGCGCGGCGTGAGCATCACCAGTTCTTCCTTGAACACCGGCACCGTCTCGAACAGGTCGCCGAGCGAAGCCGGGTCCGGCGGCGTCGCCACGAGCGCCGCATCCACTTCGAACTCGCGCACTCGCTCGATCAGCTTGCCGGTCGTGCCAGTCTCCAGTTCCAGCGCGACGGCTGGCCACTGCTGGTGATATTGCGCGAGCAGGGCGGGCAGGCGCGTCGCCGCGACGCTTTCCATCGTGCCCAAACGCAAGCGACCGCTCGGACGATCCTCGCGCACCGCGTGACGCGCCTCGTCGGCGAGCGCGAGCAGGCGCTCGGCGTACGGCAGCAGCGTTTCGCCCGCCGGCGTCAGGACGAGCCGGCGGCCGTCGCGGATAAACAGGTCGGTGCCGAGTTGCTCCTCGAGCTGCTTGATGCGTGTGGTCACGTTCGATTGCACGCGATTGAGCTTGGCAGCGGCGCGCGTGACGCCGTTTTCCCGCACGACCGCGCGAAAAATGGTCAAGGCGGCCAGATCCATGATTCTCTCCGGGTGATGGCTTGTATCCGAATTATTCATTTTTCGTGATCAAAAGGTCAAGCTAATATGCACTTGACCGACCGACCCGGCTGCTGCGCCGGCCCGCCTCACCGTCATCTATCGCCGATCATGACCGACCTCGCTTCCCGCACCTACGATCGCTTCTCCGAGCCCCATGCCGCGCGCCGCGCGGCGCTCGCCTGCATGGTGACGCTGGCCGTCACGCTGGGCATCGGGCGATTCGCGTTCACGCCGCTGCTGCCGCTGATGCTGCATGGCGGCGCGCCCGGTCAGCCGCAGCTCGACATTCAGCAGGGCGGCTGGCTGGCGTCGTTCAACTACGCGGGCTATTTCATCGGCGCGGTCAGTTGCGCCGCGTTGCGGGTCGAACCGGCTCGGATGGTGCGTGTGGGGCTTGTCGCCACGGTTCTGCTGACGCTGGCGATGGGCGTCACGAGCCAGTTCTGGGTGTGGGCGGCGGTGCGCTTTATCGCCGGCGCGGTCAGCGCGTGGACGTTCGTCTTCGCGTCGCAGTGGGGCCTGCGGCGGCTCGCCGAACTCGGCGCGCAGGCGTGGAGTGGGGTGATTTATACCGGGCCGGGGCTGGGGATCGCCGGGACCGGGTTGCTGGTGAGTGCTGCAGGCGGCTATGGCGCGGCCGCTGGGTGGATCGGCTTTGGGTTGATCGGCGCGGTTCTGTCGATTGTGGTTTGGCCGGTCTTTGGCGGCGCGTCCGGCGTCAGTGGGAAACTGGCGGCGGCTCGCAAGGCCGCTCCAGCGGACAGCGGGGATGCGGCGCGGCGTGTCGGCGGGCAACAAGCGGTCAGCGAACGGGCGGCGAGCCGGTTCACCGCCAACCCTGCTTCTGGCGAGCGCGCCGTGGGCCAACCCGACGCAGCGCTCCCCGGCAAACATCCCGCTAGCCAGTCAAACCCCGGCCAGGCCCACCCAACCCCCGCTCCGCACCGCGCCGACGCCCTCTGGCTGATCCTGCTCTACGGCATCCCCGGCTTCGGCTACATCATCACTGCGACTTTCCTGCCGGTGATCGCACGTCATGCGCTGCCTGGATCGTCGTGGCCCGACCTGTTCTGGCCGATGTTCGGCGTGGCGCTGATGGTCGGCGCGCTGTTGGCGGCGCGTCTGCCGACGCATTGGGATAACCGCACACTGCTCGCCGGCAGCTATGTACTGCAAGCCTTCGGCATCGCACTCGGGATCGTCTGGCCGACGGCGGGTGGCTTTTCTCTGGGCAGCATCCTGATCGGCCTGCCGTTCACCGCGATCACGCTGTTCGCCATGCGCGAGGCGCGGCGTCTGCGCGGCGACGACGCGGCCGGTCTGATGGGCTACGCGACGGCGGCCTACGGCATTGGTCAGATCGTCGGGCCGCTGGTTGCCGCGCCGATCGCCGGGCACACGGGATCGTTCTCGCCGGCGCTCTGGCTGGCGGCGGCCGCGCTGCTGCTCGGCGCGGCGGGTCTGGTCGTGGTGGCGCGCGTGCCGCATGGCCGAGGCCGGGGGCGTATGCCGGACTGCGGTTGCAATTAGCGCTCGCGGAGTTGCCCGGCCCAACGCGCAAGCGGAAAACAAATAACCCGCCGCCGCACTAAAATGACCGCTTTCCGTCATTACCGCGCCCGTCGCCAGGCGCTGCGCCTCCCATGCAACATTTCGCGTCCGATAACTACGCCGGCATCTGTCCCGAAGCGCTCGACGCGCTGATTGCCGCCAACAACAGCGGTCACGAGCCGGCCTACGGCGACGACTCCTGGACCAACCAGGTCTGCGACCGTCTGCGTGAGCTGTTTCAGACCGATTGCGAAGTCTTCTTCGTGTTCAACGGCACGGCGGCCAATTCGCTGGCGCTCGCGTCGCTGTGCCAGTCGTATCACTCGGTGATCTGCCACGAACTCGCGCACATCGAAACCGACGAATGCGGCGGTCCGGAATTCTTCTCGGGCGGCTCGAAGCTGCTGACCGCGCCGGGCATCGGCGGCAAGCTCACGCCGGATGCGATCGAGGCGGTCGTTACGCGCCGTGCCGATATCCACTACCCGAAGCCGAAGGTCGTCACGCTCACGCAATCGACGGAAGTCGGCACCGTCTACAGCGTCGAGGAAGTGCGGGCGATCGCGGCGATCGCCAAACGGCGTCATCTGAAAGTGCATATGGACGGCGCGCGTTTCGCCAACGCGGTCGCGGCGCTGGACGTGCATCCGTCGGAGATCACGTGGCGCGCGGGCGTCGACGTGCTGTGTTTCGGCGGCACCAAGAACGGTTTGCCGGTCGGCGAGGCGGTGGTGTTCTTCGACCGCGCACTCGCCGACGATTTCGCCTACCGCCTGAAGCAGGCGGGCCAACTGGCGTCGAAGATGCGCTTCATCTCGGCGCCGTGGCTCGGCCTGCTCGACAACGACGTCTGGCTGCGCAATGCGCGTCACGCGAATGCGATGGCGGAATTGCTGCAGACGCGGTTGCGGGAAATTCCCGGCGTGAGCATCATGTTCGAGCGTGAATCGAATGCGGTCTTCGCGCAACTGCCCGCGCAGGCCGCGAAGGCGATGCGCGCGCGCGGCTGGAAGTTCTACGAGTTCATCGGCGCGGGCGGTTGCCGGTTGATGTGCGCGTGGGACACGCAGCCGGAGACGGTCGAGCGTTTCGCCGCCGAAGTGCGCGAGTTGTGCGCGGCGTGAAAGCGTGGTGACGCGGTGAGTGGCCGAAGCCGTGCCTGACACCGCGCACAAGACACAGCCAGACACGATCAGGCAAAACAGACACAAGCCAGAAGAGACACCTCACGACACCTCACGCCATGACCGAATACCGATTTTGTCCTCGCTGCGCCACCCCGCTGGCCGAGCGCGCCGATCCCGCGCATGAAGGCGGCCGTATCCGTCAAAGCTGTCCCGATGCCGCGTGCGGCTACGTCCACTGGAACAATCCGCTGCCGGTGGTGGCGGCAATCGTCGAATACGAAGGCAAGATTCTGCTCGCGCGCAATGCCGCGTGGGCCGAGGGCATGTTCGCGCTGATCACCGGCTTCCTCGAAAATGGCGAGACGCCGGAACAGGGCATCGCCCGCGAGGTGTTCGAAGAGACCTCGCTGCATGCGGAGACGGTCGAGCTGATCGGCGTCTATGAGTTCATCCGCAAGAACGAACTGATCATCGCGTATCACGTGAAGGCGCATGGAACCGTTGCGCTGTCGCCCGAGTTGCTCGAGTACCGGCTGGTCGAGCCGGCGAAATTGCGGCCGTGGCGCGCGGGCACCGGTCAGGCGCTCGGCGAATGGATGCGGCGGCGCGGCTTGCCGTTCGAGTTCGTTGAGAAGCCGGGGCAGTAAGCAACGCGATGAGCGCGCCATCCAGGCCGACGCGGACCAAGCAGCGAAGCCGCAGGCAACCGGCTACGCGGATGATGCCGTCATCCACGAAGCCTTCGCCGACGGCCGCCGCCGCATACCGCCCGAGTCGCCCGAGCCGCCCGAGCCGCATCGGCGCAATTACCCAACCGCATAACGGCCACGCCACACGTCCAATGAACAAACCTGCTCCCGCCGTCCGCACCGCGTATCCGCATTTCCTGCCGATCACCACCCGCTGGATGGACAACGACGTCTACGGCCACGTGAACAACGTCGTCTACTACAGCTACTTCGACACCGTGGTGAACGGGTATCTGATCCGCGCGGGCGTGCTCGACTTCGAACATGGTGCGACGATCGGACTCGTGGTCGAAACGCATTGCAGCTACTTCGCGCCGCTGGTGTTTCCCGATCGCGTCGAGGCGGGCTTGCGGGTGACGCGTCTGGGCACATCGAGCGTGCGCTACGAAGTGGGGCTTTTCAAGGAAGGCGCCGCGCAGCCCGCCGCGCAGGGGCACTTCGTGCACGTCTACGTGGACCGCGTCACGCGGCGTCCCGTGAAGCTGCCCGCCGAGTTGCGCGCGGCGCTCGAACCGCTTTGCGCCGCCGTGCGGGTGGACCAGACGGAATAGCCGCGTGCAGTCGTTCGTCATCAATCTGCTCAACGGCGTCAGCTACGGCCTGTTGCTGTTCATGCTGTCGGCCGGGCTGACGCTGATTTTCAGCATGCTCGGCGTGCTGAACTTCGCGCATGCGAGCTTCTACATGCTCGGTGCGTACGTCGGTTTCTCGGTGGCGGCGCGCGCCGGGTTCTGGAGCGCGCTCGTGGTCGCGCCGCTCGTGGTCGGCCTCGTCGGCGCGGCGCTGGAGCGCTGGCTGTTGCGGCGCGTGCGCGTGCATGGCCATCTGCCCGAACTGCTGTTGACGTTCGGCGCCGCGTATCTGCTCGGCGAACTGGTCAAGCTCGGCTGGGGCCTCAACCCGCTTTCCGCGACGGTGCCGCCCATGCTCGACGGCCCGCTGTTCACCGTCTACGGCGCGGCGTTCGCGCGTTACCGCGCGTTCATGATGGCGGTCTCGCTGGCGATGCTGGCGGTGCTGTACGCGGTATTGCGCGTGTCGAAGGCGGGGCTGATCGTGCGCGCGGCGCTCACTCACGCGAGCGCCGTCGAAGCGCTCGGCCACAACGTCCCGCGCGTGTTCACCGGCGTGTTCGCCGCCGGCACAGCGCTCGCCGCGCTGGCCGGCGTGATCGGCGCGCCACTCTTCGTGATCGAACCGGCGATGGCGGAGTCGCTCGGTTCGATCGTCTTCGTGGTGGTCGTGATCGGCGGGCTCGGCTCGTTGAGCGGCGCGCTCGTGGCGTCGCTGCTGGTCGGCTGTGTGCAGACGCTGGCGGTCGCGAGCACTGTGTCGCTGGGCGAGGTGCTGTCGATCATCGGGGCATCGGCGCCGGCCGAATGGGACGCGCTGACGCTCGCGCAACTCGCGCCGCTGATCCCTTACCTGCTACTCGTCGCGATGCTGGTACTGCGTCCGCGCGGGCTGTTCGGACGGCACGGCGATCATGCGTAAGCGCGGCAGGGTGGCTGAACCGTCCCGCACGCCGGGTCCTCCGGCAGCGCCCGCGCCACCCGTTCGCGGGCTTTGGCGCACTGTCGCGCCGTGGCTGGCGCTCGTCGCGTTCCTCGCGGTGCCGCCGTTCGTCTGGCCGCAAAGCTGGCTGCTCGCCTATCTGGCGCAGAGCGCGTCGATGATCGTCTTCGCACTCTCATACAACCTGCTGCTTGGCGAAACCGGGCTGCTGTCGTTCGGGCATGCGGTGTATGCCGGGCTCGGCGCGCTTGCCGCCGCGCAGGTGTTCAACCGGATCGGCGCGCCGCTCGCGCTGCTGCCGTTGATCGGCGGGCTCGGCGGCGCGCTGTGCGGCGTGGTGTTCGGCTTCATCGCGACGCGGCGCTCAGGCACCGCGTTCGCGATGATCACGCTCGGCCTCGGCGAACTCGTGGTGGCGGCCGCGTGGGCGCTGCCCGACTGGTTCGGCGGCGAGGCGGGCGTGGCGATCGATCGTGCGAGCGGAACACCGCTGGGCGCGTGGCGTTTCGGTCCGGCGCGCGAAGCCTATGCGCTGATCGCGCTATGGTGCGTGCTGGCGAGTGCGGCGATGTTCGCGTTGTCGCGCACGCCGTTCATGCGGCTGGCGAACGCGGTGCGCGACAACCCGGCGCGGGCCGCGGCGATCGGCTGCTATCCGCGGCGCGTTCGCTACGGCGTAGTGGTGGCGGCGGCGTTTTTCGCGGGTATCGCGGGCACGCTGGGGCTGATCAATATCGAACTGGTATCGACGGAAAGCGTCGGCATGATGCGCTCGGGGGCGGTGCTGATCGCCACGGTGATCGGCGGTACGGCGGCATTTTTCGGGCCGGTCGCGGGTGCGCTCGTGCTGACGTTTTTCAGCGTCGTGGTGGCGAGCGTGACGCGTGCGTGGTTGTTCTATCTCGGGCTTTTCTTTGTCGTCGTCGTGGTGGCGTCGCCGGATGGTCTGGCGGGTTTCGTCGAACGGCATGCGACGCGGCTCGCGGTGCATGGCTGGCGTCGATGCCGCCCGGTTTATCTGTGGGGCACGGCTGGCGCGTTGTTGTGGGGTGCGGCTGTCGTGCTCGTAGTGCAGTGGGCCTACGCGGTGCAATTTGGTGTCGATGACGGTCCCGCTTTCGGCGATGCTGGCGCGCCGTGGCCGCTGGCCGTGTCGCCGCTTTGGCTCGGCGTCATCGTCTTCATGCTTGCCGTGTCGGGCGCGCTTGCCACGCGATATGCGAGTCGCGCTCGCGCGCGACTCGCTGCTCAGTTGGGCTCGGCGCAGACGGTTAGAGGTCCGCGATGATTCAATCTCCCACGCCAGCAAGTCTCGCCGTTCACCCAGGCCCGACGTCACCGCCCGGAGATCCGCGATGATCCCCGCACTCGCCCTCTACGGCATCAAAAAGCGTTTCGGGTCCACGCAGATTCTGCGCGGCGTCGACCTCGCGATCGAACCCGGCGAGCGCCATGCGCTGATCGGCCCTAACGGCGCGGGCAAGTCGACGCTCTTCAATCTGATCGCCGGCGGCGTGCGGCCGAACGCGGGGCGCATCGATCTGTTCGGCGTGGAGATCACGCGTCTCGCGCCGGCCGCGATCGCGCGTCGCGGGCTCGCGCGCAGCTTCCAGAGCACCAGCGTGTTCGCGCGCCTCACCGTGTTCGACAACCTGCGCTGCGCGGCGATGCTGGCCGAGCGCGGCCGCATGCGCTGGTGGCAGCGTTTGAGCGGCGCGCGTACGGTCGATGCCCACGCCGCTCAGGTGCTTGACGCGGTCGGCCTGAGCGCGCGCCGCGACATGCAGGCCGGCACGCTCAGCTACGCCGAGCAGCGCGCGCTCGATCTCGGCATCGCGCTCGCGGGCGGCGCGCATACGTTGCTGCTCGACGAGCCGACCGCCGGCATGAACCGCGCGGAAGCAGTGCGCGCCATCGAACTGATTCGCGAGGCGACCGCAGGCCGCACGCTGCTGATGGTCGAGCACGACATGGACGCGGTCTTCGCGCTCGCCGACCGGATTTCCGTGCTGGTGCAAGGGCGCATCATCGCGAGCGGCACGCCGGCGGCGATTCGCGCGGATGCGGCGGTGCGCGCGGCGTATCTGGGTGAAGGATCCGGCGGGAGGGCCGGCGAACAGGCTCGCGGACGGACCGGAGAACAGACCGCCGAACAGTTGCGCGGACAGATCGGCAAAGAGTCCGGCACAGCGTCCGGCGAAAAGACCGCCGAAAGACCCGTCAACCGTCGCGACACGCGAGGAGACGCATGAGCACACTGCTCGACATTCGCGCACTGAACGCGTGGTATGACGCAAGCCAGGCCTTGCATGGTGTCACGCTGCGCATCGAGCAAGGCGAAGTGCTCGCGCTGGTCGGGCGCAACGGCTCCGGCCGCTCGACGCTGGCACGCGCGATCATGGGCCTCGTGCGCAGCGAGGGCGAACTGCGCTTCGCGGGCCGCCCGCTCGACGGTCTGCGCACTTTCGAGCGAGCGCGCCTCGGGCTGGGCTATGTGCCGGAGCATCGGGACGTGTTTCCGGCGCTGAGCGTCCACGAGAATCTGCAACTCGGCGTCGCGCCACGCGCTCGCGGCCGCACGCCGCGCTTCACTTTCGACGACGCTTACGCGCTGTTTCCCGTTCTCGCCGAACGCAGACGCACGCGGGCCGGTGCGCTATCGGGTGGCGAGCAGCAGATGCTCACGCTCGCGCGGGCGCTGCTCGGCGATCCCGACTTGCTGGTGATCGACGAGCCCGGCGAAGGTCTCGCGAGTCTCGTGATGGAGCAGGTCGCGGACTGTCTGCGGATGCTGCGCGAGCGTGGCGTCGCGATGCTGCTGATCGAACAACGCCTCGTGATCGCGCGGGAGATTGCTGGCCGTGTCGCCGTGATGGGGCATGGCGAGATCGTGTTCGACGGTGAGATGACGTCGTTTCTGAAGCGCGCCGACGTGATACAGGAGTGGTTGGGCGTCGGTTGAAGTCCGGCGACGTGAAGATGTTCAATTCACTGGTCACGAATACGCGCACCTACATCGAGGACAGTTCGAACTCCGGCGTCATGAAGTTCGACCTGTACGGCTACCGCCGCGACGTGGCGAAGGGCACGGTGCGCATGGGTGCCGACGGCGGCTTGAGTGTCGATCTGGCGGTGCGAAAGTAGCAGGCATGTTTCGCCCGCGCAACGCGGGCGAAACGATCAAGCATCCTTATTAATGATCCACTCGTGCGCCGGGTCGTTGCGGAAATGCCAGACCCGTTGTGCGCCGGCCATCACGTTCAGATAGTACGAGTCGTAGCCATACGGCACGACGACCGGATGGTAGCCGCGCGGCACCATCACGACGTCGTGATTCTCCACCGCCATCGACTCATCGATGTCGCGCATGTCGGTGTACACGCGCTGGAACGCGAATCCTTGCGGTGGGTCGAGCCGGTGATAGTAAGTCTCTTCGAGCGAGCTCTCCTGCGGGATGTTGTCGGTGTCGTGCTTATGCGGCGGATAGCTCGACGCGTGGCCGCCCGGCGTTCTGACTTCCACCACGAGCAGCGATTCGGCGGGCTCGGTTTGCGGAAGAATATCGCATACGTAGCGCGTATTCAGGCCTTTGCCGCGCGTGGAGCGCTTCAGGGTGGCCGGTTCGATCAGGCGTGCAGGAAACTCGCCCTTGGCAGGCGCACTCGCCACGCCGATCTCCGCAGCGCGGCACGCGCGCACCGTCGCCCGCACGTTGGGCGGCAGATACACCGCATACGGCGCGGCGTCTTCGAACACGCTGTCGCGTGAGCCGAGCGAGCTCCACGTGGCGTCGGCGGTTTCGATATCCACCGCACCGGTGAGCACGACGATGCACACTTCGCGCGACGCTTCGAGCACGTGCACGACTTCGTTCGTCTCCAGCCGATACGCGGCGAAGCCCACGTAGCGCCAGCATGCGGACTGCGGCGTCACTCGCACGATCGTCTGGCCTTCGCTTTGTGCTTTCACCAATAAGCTCATGCTGCCTCCTTCGTCGTTGTGTTCGCGGTGTCGAGCGGCGCATCGACCAACGCACGCAAGGTCAGGTAGCCTTTTTGCGCGTAGTCGAACGACGGCGCCACCACCGGGTCCTGTTCCGCCTCGACCACCAGCCAGCCGCGATAACCGTGCCGCTTCAGGCGCTCGATGATCGCCGCGAAATTCACCGCACCGTCGCCTGGCACCGTGAACGCGCCGGCAATCACCGCGTCGAGAAAACTCCAGTTGCGATTGCGCGCGAGCTTCATCACGGCAGGGCGCACGTCCTTGCAGTGCACGTGGCATACCCGTGCGATGTGTTTGTCGAGCACCGCAAGCGGATCGCCGCCGGCAAACGTGATATGCCCGGCGTCGAACAGCAGCCCGACGGCCTCGCCGGTGCGCGCCATCAGTTGATCGACGTCGGCGGGCGTCTCGACGTACGCGCCCATGTGATGATGGTACGCGAGCCGCACGCCGCGGCTTAACGTATAGCGCGCGAATTCGTCGACGCGTGCCGCGTACGCGGCCCACTGCGCGTCGCTGAAAAAACGCGGCCGTTGATAGAGCGGCTGCGGCGCGCCCTGAATCGAATCGGCCACTTCACCATACACCATCACTGTCGCACCGTTTTGCGCGAGCAGCTCGAGATGTGGGCCGACCGCGGCGATTTCTTCTTCGACGCTGCGTCGAGCGAGGCGTCCCGAATACCAGCCGGAGACCAGTGCGAGATCGTACTGCGCGAGCAGTGTTTTCAACGCGTGCGGCTCGCGTGGAAACTTGTTGCCGAGTTCGAAGCCCTGATAGCCGATCTGGCGGCCTTCCGTCAGCGCAACGTCGAGCGGCGTCTCGCCGCCGAGCGACGGCAGATCGTCGTTCATCCACGACAACGGGTTGATGCCGATGCGTACCTCGAAAGCAGTCATGCGAATGTCCTCATTCGTGGTCGGCGGGTTCGTCGGAGGCGGCCGGGTCGGCGCGCGCGGCGAGCTGTGCGTCGTATTGCGCGCGTGCGTCCCGCACGGCATCGCGTGACGAGACCTCGGGGACGGCGACTTCCCACCACCAGCCGCCGTCGTCGGTAGTGCGGGCCGGGTCGGTGTCGATGCTGATCACGTAGGTGCGATCCGCGTCGCGCGCGCGTTGCAGCGCGGCTTCGAGTTCGGCGATATTGGCGGCATGTTCGGCTTGCGCGCCGAGCGAGCGCGCATGCGCGGCGAAGTCGATGGGGGGCGCGCCGAGCGGTCCTTGCACGCAGTTCTCGAGCAGATTGTTGAACGGCGCGCCGCCGCATGCCTGTTGCAAGCGGTTGATGCAGCCGAAGCCGCGATTGTCGAGCACCACGATAATCAGTTTCGCGCCGAGCATCACCGAGGTCGCGATCTCGCTGTTCATCATCAGATAGCTGCCGTCGCCGAGTATGACGATCACGTCGCGCTCGGGTCGCGCGAGTTTCACGCCGAGGCCGCCGGCGATCTCGTAGCCCATGCACGAATAGCCATACTCGACGTGGTACGCGCCCGGCTTGCCGGCGCGCCACAGTTTATGCAATTCGGCGGGCAGGGTGCCGGCCGCGCACACCACGATGTCGTGCGTCGCGGAGTGGGCACTCGAACGCTGCACCGCGCCGATCACATCGCCCTCGTAGGGCAGCACGGTGTCGCGTTGCGGCGCATGCGTGAGCGTGCCGACCGTATCGCGCCAGCCGGACGCGAGCTTGTGTGCGCGCGCGGTCCACGTGCGCTCCGCATGCCAGCCTGGCAGCGCCTCGGCGAGGGCGTCCAGCGCGAGCCGTGCGTCCGCTTCGACGACCAGCGCGCGATGCTTGAGGCCGTCGAACGCGTTTGCATTGATGGCGATCACGTCGGCCTGCGTGAACAGCGTGTTCGAGCCGGTGGTGAAGTCCTGCAAGCGGGTGCCGATCGCGAGCACGCAGTCCGCGTCATGCGCGAGTGCGTTCGCGGCCGGCGAGCCGGTCACGCCCAACGCGCCTGCGTTCAGCGGATCGTTCCATGCGAGCGAGCTCTTGCCAGCCTGCGTCTCCGCGACCGGGATGCCGTGCGTGGTCGCGAAGCGGTGCAATGCATCGGCCGCACGGCTATAGAGCACACCGCCGCCCGCCACGATCAACGGACGTTTCGCGTGCCGCAAGCGCGCGCAAGCGGCGTCGAGCTCGTCGACGCGCGGCGCGGGTGCATGAAAACGCACGACGCGCGGCGCAAAGAAATCCGCCGGGAAATCCCACGCCTGCGCCTGCACGTCTTGCGGCAACGCGAGCGTGACGGGGCCGCACAACGCCGCGTCGGTCAGCACGCGCAGCGCACGCGGCAGCGCGCTCAGCAATTGCGCGGGGTGCACGATGCGGTCGAAGTAACGCGATACCGGTTTGAACGCATCGTTCGCGGACACGCCGCCGTCGTTGAAATCCTCGACCTGCTGCAACACAGGGTCGGGCGCGCGCGAGACGAAGATATCGCCCGGCAGCAACAGCACCGGCAGACGGTTCACGTGCGCGAGCGCCGCCGCCGTCAGCAGATTGGTTGCGCCCGGTCCGATCGACGTGGTGACCGCCATCATGCGGCGGCGGAAATGCGCCTTCGCATACGCGATCGCGCTGTGCGCCATCGCCTGTTCGTTGTGGGCGCGCAGCGTGGGCAATTCCTCGCGATGCTGATAGAGCGCTTCGCCCATGCCCGCGACATTGCCATGGCCGAAGATCGCGAACACGCCGCCGAACAGCGGCTCGGTGCCGTTGCCGTCCTCGGTCGTCACGCGCTGCGCGGCGAGATAGCGCACGAGCGCCTGGGCCGTCGTCAGACGGACGGTGCCGCCTGAAAGCGGACGCGCCGGCGTGGCGTCGCTCGCGGACGCCGTGTCGTGATGCTCATTGTGCATTGCGCGCTGGTTCATGCCGCCTGCTCCTGATGAACGTGATTCGATGCGCCCGCCGCCGGTACGTTGCCGCTGTTGTCCCCCGTGCTCGCGTCACGTGCTGCACGCCATGACGCGATCAACGTTTCGAAGGTATGGCGCACGCGCGCGATCAACTCGTCGTCGCCGATTTCGCAGGCGAGCCATGCATGGCTCGGCTCGTGGAAGATCGTGCGACCCACCGTGAAGCCTCGGCACGTGGCCGATCGGGCGGCCGCGCGAAAGCCCTCGTTCAACTGCTCGACGCCCGCCGACAACCCCAGCAGCACCACGCCCCGGCAATACGGATCACGTTCGGCGATCAGCGCGTCGACGGCTTGCCATTGCGAGGCGTCCATCGGTTCGAGCTTCCACCACTCCGGATAGATGCCGATGTTGTACAGCCGCTTCAGCGCGCGGTACACGATGTCCGGCGCCTGCGGCAGCTGCGCGTGCTTCGGCGGAATCACTTCGAGCAGCAGTTCATGGCCGCTCGCCTGCGCCGCGTCATAGAGCGCGCGCAGTTGCGCCTCCTGTTCGAGCCGCTGTTCGATGGGCTCGTCGGGATGGAACTGCACGAGGCATTTGACGACGTGTTCCTGCGGCCACGCGATCAGCGACGTGCCGATCGAGCGGCCATGATCGAACACCAGCGGCACCGAGCCCGGCAATTCGACCGGGCGGCCGATCCACCAGCCACGGCCGGTGGCGGCGTTCAGCGCGTCCTGACCGTAGCGGTCGTCGATCAGTACACCGATGCGATCCTGCAAGCCCAACGCGCTTTCGGTCTGCGCGACGGCTTCGACGAACAGCCCCTTCAACCGCGCGATGCGTGCTTCGTCGGCGCCAGTTTGCTGCGCGAGTTCGAAGAACTGGTTGCGATGATCGAATGCGAAGCCGAGCACTTCGCGCCACGGCTTGCGAGCCGGCGACACGCGATGCAGACGCGCGAGCGTCGCGTCGCGATCGGGGCGGCGCATCCGTTGCGGATCGGCTTTCGCTTCGCGCAGGAAGTAGTCGAGTTCGGCTGGCGTCGGCATGGCCGGCGCGCAACCATGTCGCGACACGACCAGCGCACCGCTCGCATTCGCGGCGCGCGCGCAGGCTTCGAGCGGTTCATCGCGCAGCCATCCGGAGAGAAAGCCGGACGCGAAGGCGTCACCCGCGCCGAGCACGTTCAGCACTTCGACTTCCACGCCGCCGTGAAGCGGCGTCGCGTCGAGCGAAGCGGGCACCGCGCCGTCGATGATCTGGCAGCCCAGCGGCCCGCGTTTTAACACCAGCGTCGCGGGCGTGACGGCGCGCACCGCCGCGAGCGCATCGGCCAGTTCGGCTTTGCCGCCGGCGATGCGAAACTCTTCCTCGGTGCCGATCACCAGATCGAACAGCGGCAGCATGCTTTGCAAATGCGCGGTGACGCCTTCGCTCGCGACAAAACGGGTCTCGCCGTCCGCCTTGCCGGTAAGCCCCCACAGCACCGGCCGATAGTCGATGTCGAGCACCGTGCGCACCTGATTGCGGCGCGCGTAGTCGAGCGCGCGGCGGCTCGTGCGGTTCACCTGTTCGGTGGAGAAGTGCGTGCCGGTAATCAGGAGCGCCTTCGACGACGCGATGAACGCTTCGTCGAAATCGGCTTCGTCGACGGCCATGTCCGCGCAGTTCTCGCGGTAGAAAATCAGCGGGAACGTGTCGCGGTCTTTCAGGCCGAGCAGTACCAGCGCGGTCAGGCGTTCATTGTCGATCCGCACGTGGCTGACGTCGCAACCTTCCTTGACGAGCGTCTCGGCGAGAAAGCGCCCCATGTGATCGTTGCCGACGCGCGCGAGCATCGCCGCCGAAAGCCCGAGCCGCGCGCAGCCGAATGCGATGTTCGCCGACGACCCGCCGAGATACTTCGCGAAGCTCGACACGTCTTCGAGCCGCGCGCCGACCTGCTGTGCGTAGAGATCGACGGCGAGGCGGCCGAGGCACACGATGTCGCGGCTGCGGCCCGGCGCGAACCGTCCGCTGTCCGCCGAAGCGGGCGTGGTCCCGCTGGATGTGCTGGAGTGATCCATGAGTATCCCTGAGTAGCTGAGCGCGTGTCACCGGCGAACGAGGCGCCGGTCGATACGCGCGAATCGGTCAGATCGTCGCGCCTTCCAGTTCGCCGATCATCTTCTGCATCTCGGCGCCGCCGGCCATCATGTCGAGCACCTGGTCCTTGCTGATGGTGTCCTTGGTGAACGTGCCGAGGGACCTGCCGCGGTTGAGCAGCGTGAACGAATCGCCGATCGGATACGCGTGGTGCACGTTGTGCGTGATGAAGATCACCGAGATGCCTTTGGCGCGCGCCTTGTGAATCAGCTTCAGCACGTTGAAGCTCTGCTTCACGCCGAGCGCGGCAGTCGGCTCGTCGAGAATCAGCACGCGCGCGCCGAAGTGAATCGCCCGTGCAATCGCGAGGCATTGCCGCTCGCCGCCGGACATCGTGCCGATCGGCTGATGCGGGTCGCGTACGTTGATGCCCATTTCCGCGAGCTTGTCGCGCGCGGTCGTGGCACTAGTGTCGAGGTCCATCACCTTCAGGAAGCCGAACAGTTTCTTCTGCGGCTCGCGGCCCATGAAGAAGTTGCGCGCCACCGAGAGCAGCGGCACTAGCGCGAGATCCTGATAGACGGTGGCGATGCCGAGATCGAGCGCGTCTTTCGGCGACTCGAACAGCACCGGTTGGCCGTCCACCAGATACTGGCCGGAGGAGGGCTGATGCACGCCGGCCAGGGTCTTGATCAGCGTCGACTTGCCCGCGCCGTTGTCGCCGAGCAGGCAGTGCACTTCGCCGCGTTTCAGACGCAAGGTCACGCCGCTTAACGCGATCACCTTGCCGAAGTACTTGCTGACGTTTTCCAGCGCGAGGATCACGTCGTCGCCGGGCGCCTCGTTGGCATTCGGCGGCGGGGTCACGGTATTCGTATCGGACATGATCGTCTCCTCGTTACGACTGCGCGACGCGGCGGCGCACGTAGTGATTGAACAGCACGGCGATCAGCAGCATCACGCCGAGGAACACGCGGAACCAGTCCGAACTGACGTTGGTGTACGTGATGCCGATTTGCACCACGCCGAAGATCAGCGCGCCGAAACACGCGCCGATCACCGACCCGTAGCCGCCCGTCAGCAGCGTGCCGCCGATCACCGCGGCGATGATCGCTTCGAATTCCTTCTGCAAACCACGGTCGGCCGCGGCCGAACCGATGTCGCACACTTGCAGCACCGCGAACAGGCACGAGCAGAACGCGGTCAGCACGAACAGCGAAATCTTCACGCGACGCACCGGCACGCCGACGTTCTTCGCCGCGTTCGCGTCGCCGCCCACCGCGAGAATCCAGTTGCCGGCGCGCGTTTTCGCGAGCACAAACGCGCAGATCGCGGCGAGCGCGAGCCACCACAGAATCACTTTGGGAATACCCGGCACGAGCGCGTGGCCGTTGTCTAGCAGGGTGCCGATGCCGTGATGCGCGAGCATCAGGAACAGGCCGTGAAAGGCGACGCCGTGAAACAGCGTGTTCGCGAGCCAGTCCTGTTGCGCGAGATCGCCGACGCCGGAGACGATGGTGCGGTCGGCGAACATGATCGACAGCGCAAGCGTGAGGCCGCGCAGGATGAACAGGAACGCGAGCGTGACGATGAACGACGGCAGGCGTGTGCGCATCACCAGATAACCGTTCAGCGCGCCGAGCAGCATCGAACCGACGAACGCGAACAGGATCGCGAGCGAAATCGGCCAGTGAAAATAGACCGAGGGAATCGCGACCATCATGCCGGCGAAGCCGATCATCGAGCCGATCGACAGATCGAATTCGCCTGCGATCATCAGCAGGCACGCGCCCACCGACAGGATGCCTAAATACGCCGACACCTGCGACCAGTTCATGACGCCGTCGAGATTGAACATGCCGGAGTTGCCGGCGCTCAACGCGAACACGAGAAACACCAGCACTGCGCCGGAAATCGCGGCGAATTCCGGGCGATTGAGCAAGTGACCGAACTTCGATTCCTTGCGCACGCGTTCATCCGCATCCGGCAGTGGCGGCGCGGCGTTCTCGCGCGGCGCGCCGGGAGTGGTCTTGACGTGCGGTGGGAAGTGTTTGCCGGCTACACCCATGATGTCTCCTTGGTGCCCGGTTGCGTCTCTGGCCAGGCGGGGACGCACTGAGAGGACGACAGCCGGTGAAATGCGCGCGGGCGGCAGGCGGCCCGCTCCGACTTCGAGCGTGACCCGCCTCGCGCGTGACTAGCTAAAGAAAAGAATCAGCGATACTGCCCTGCGTATTTGATGACCTTGTCGAGGTTTTCCTTCGTGATGAAGCCCGGACCCGAACGGATGTTCTTCGGCCCATACGACGGCGCGAGGCCATAGGTGGCAAGGCGTGCCTTGAACTTCGGATTCGCTTCGAGAATCTGGCGGATCTTCACGGGGTCGGTGGTGTGCTCCTTCTTCACGATCGCCAGCACGGCGACCGGGATATAGCCCTGCAGGTACGGCTGCTGGTCGATCGCGAACTGGATCGTGCCGTTCTGGATGGCCTTCGCGATGTCATCGGAGAAGTCGAAGGTGGCGAAGTAGATCTTGCCGGCCAGACCCATCTGCTGCACCGCTTTCAAGGTGGCCGACGCCGGGGTCGGTCCGAGCGTCAGGATCGCGCCGGTGTTCGGATGGTTGCGCAAGAACGCACTGACCTTCGATTGAATCTCGGTCGGGTCCTGGCCGGAGTCGATCGTCGAGGTCTTGTAGTCGACGCCGATCGCATCGGCGAAACCACGGCAACGGTCGAACGACACGGTGTTGGTGGCCAGGTGATTCACGCACACGAACGACTTCACGCCCGCGGCCTTGGCCTTTTCGCCGGCCGCTTTGCCGGCTACGTATTCGGGTTGGCCCACGTGCATGATCGCGCCGAGTTGCGCGCTCTGCTCTTCGGTGCCGGAATTGATCGTGACGAGCGGAATCTTCTTCGCGGTCACTTTGCCGATCGAGCTTTTCAGCACGTCGAAATCGGCGATGGTGACGATCACGCCGTCGTAATTGCGCGCGGCGGCCTGCTCGACCAGACGCGCCATATCGGCGATGTCGCCGTTCGGCGGATTGCGATAGTCGGTCTCGACGTTGAAATCCTCGTCGGCCTGTTTGATCGCGTTCTTGATGGTGTTCCACCACGAGTCCGAATCCGGCGCGTGGCTGATCAGCACGAAGTGAGCGTCAGCCGCGCGGGCGGCCGATGCCGCGCCGAATCCCGTCGCCAACGTCAACGCCGTCACCAGAACCCTGAGCGTAGCCTTGCCCTTGCAAAGTCTCATTGTCTCCACCTTTCTCGGTCTGTCGTTATTGAGGGAGCGTCTGGCGGGCGGCTTTCCATCCGCATACTGGCCGGCGCAGGTCCACCGAGCACCATCGCTCACGACCAAGAGTAGGTCATCTTCCGAAGCGTTGCAATGAAAATTTCATGACAAATAAAAATGGAAAATACGTTCCATTTGGTGGGGAGCCTGCCTATAATCGGCAGCGTCGGAATGCCGTGCGGCGGGCTTCGCACATGGCTGCCGCACTGCAATAAAGCACTTGAGAGAGAGTCATGGCGGAAGAGAGCACCGAGGAATTGCCGAGCGTCGAGGAATTGATGCAGCGCATCGCGGAAAACTACGAGGCGTTGCCGCGGCAGTTGAAGAACGTCGCGACCTATATCGAACAGAATCGCTCGAGCGTGATGGTGGACCGCACGAGCGACATCGCCGCGAGCTGCGGCGTGCATCCGTCGGCGGTGGTGCGGTTTGCGCAGCGCTTCGGTTTTTCCGGCTTCTCCGATCTGCAGGCGGTGTTTCGTCAGGCTTACACGGGGCAGGGCACGTCCTCGCCGAGTTATCAGCAGCGCATTCGCAAGCTGATCGACGAGAAGCCCGGCGCGTTGTCCGGCGGCGCGGTGGCGCGAGAATTCATCGCGGCGTCGCGCGGCGGTCTCGAAGAGCTCGAAGCGGGACTCGACGACAAGCAGTTCGACGCCGCGGTGAAGATGCTCCAGCAGGCCGACAACATCTATGTGGTCGGCGTGCGGCGCTCGTTTCCGGTGGCGAGCTACATCGTCTATGCGTTGCAGCACACGCCCAAGCGCGTGCATCTGGTGTCCGGCTTCGGCGGCATGTACCGCGAACAGATTCGCAGCGTGAAGAAGGGCGACGTGGTGATCGCCATCAGCTTTGCGCCGTATGGCAAGGAAACGCAGTACTGCCTGCGCGTCGCGCATCATCATCAGGCGAAGACGCTGGTTATTACGGATAGCCAACTGTCGCCGCTGTCGCGCTACGCCACTACGCAACTGTATGTGAAAGAGGGCAGCGCGTTCGCGTTCCGCTCGCTGACCAGCACGATCTGCCTGTGCCAGGCGTTGTTCATCGCGCTCGCGTACAAGCTCGAATTGAATGTTGAAGAATCCAAAGACACTGGAGGGTACGATGACTGACGCGGCAAACAGAATCGATGTGGCGATATTCGGCGCGGGGCGCATCGGCAAGATTCATGCGGCCAATCTCGCGCGGCATCCGGGCGTGCGGCTCAAGTACGTGGTCGATGTGAATCGCGAGGCCGCCGCGGCGCTCGCCGCCGAGCATGGCGCACAGGTCGCGGATATCGACGGCGCGATGGGCGACGCCGCCGTGGGCGCAACCGTGATCTGTTCGAGCACGGATACGCATGCGGACCTGATCGTCAAATCGGCCGCGCAGAAGAAGCACGTGTTCTGCGAGAAGCCGGTCGATCTGACGCTGGAGCGCGCGCGGGTGTGCGCCGACGCAGTGGAGCGCGCGGGCATCGTGTGCATGATCGGTTTTCAGCGCCGCTTCGATCCGACCTTCTCCGCGTTGAAAGCGCGCATCGACGCGGGCGAGATCGGCACGCCGGAAATGCTCGTCGTGACGAGCCGCGATCCGGGCGCGCCGCCCGTCGACTACATCAAGCACTCGGGCGGCATCTTCAAGGACATGCTGATCCACGACTTCGACATCTTCCGCTGGATTCTCGACGATGAAGCCGACACGCTGCACGCGACCGGCAGTTGTCTGAGCGACCCGGCGATCGCCGACGCGGGCGACATCGATTCGACCGCCGTGACGATCCGTACGAAGCGCGGGCGCCTCTGCCAGATCAACACCGCGCGCCGCGCCGCGTATGGCTACGACCAGCGTTTCGAAGTGCTCGGCAGTACCGGCATGCTGCAGGCGGGCAACGTGCGGCCGACCGAAGTCACCGCATATTCGAAGACCGAAGTGTCGACCGACGTGCCCGAGGCGTTTTTCCTCGAACGTTATCGCGCGGCCTACGCGCTCGAAATCGCGCATTTCTTCGACGCGGTCACGCACGGCAAGCCGGTGCGCACGACCGTCGCCGACGGTTTGAAAGCACTCGAACTCGCCGACGCCGCGACCCGCTCGTGGCGCGAGGGCCGTGCGGTCACACTTGGCGAGGCCTCGTGATGAGGCCGGTCGCGCAGCGGCTTCGTGTCGGCGTAGTCGGGTTGGGCCGGCTCGGCAAACGGCACGCGGAGAATCTCGCGTATCGTGTGCCGGGCGCGACGCTCGCCGCCGCGTGCAGTCCGCTGGAAGACGAGCGGGCATGGGCGCGCGAGACGCTGCCCGAGCCGCGTCTTTACGCCGATTACGCGGACCTGCTCGCCGATCCCGACGTGGACGCGGTGTGGCTCGTCACGCCGTCGTCGTTGCACGCGCAGCAGATCATCGACGCGTTGCGCGCCGGCAAGCATGTGTTCTGCGAAAAGCCTTTGTCGCTCGATCTCGCCGAGTGCGAGCGCGTGCTCGCCGAAGCCGCGCGGCATCCGCATCTGCAGGCGACCATCGGCTTCATGCGCCGTTTCGATCCGAGCTACCGCGATGCGTTCGACAAAATCGCCGCGGGCCAGATTGGCCGGCCGTTCCTCGTGCGCTCGCAGACCACTGACAGGAACGACACCGATGGCTTCTTCGTGCGCTTCGCGGCAACCTCGGGCGGCATCTTCCTCGACTGCACGGTGCACGATATCGACGTCGCTCGCTGGCTGCTTGGCAAGCCGCGCGCGAAACGCGTGTTCGCGGCGGGCGCGGTCGCGCTCCACGATGGCCTGCGTGAATTCGGCGACGTCGACAACGGCGTGGCGATCTGCGAGTTCGAAGACGGCAAGCTTGCGATGTTCTACGCTTCGCGCACCCAGGCGCACGGCAACGACACGCACAGCGAGGTGATCGGCACGGCCGGCGCGCTTGCGATCGGTCACAATCCGCGCGCGAATCGCGTCGAGATATACGACGCGACGGGAATTCGCAACGAATGCACGCCGAACTTCTTCGATCGCTTCGAAGAAGCGTTTCTGCACGAGGCGCGCGCGTTCGTCGCGGCGGTGCAGGGCGGCGCGGCGGCCCATGCGCAGGCGGGAGCGAGTCTGGCCGACGCGCTGGAAGCGACGCGCATCGGCGTCGCGTTGCGGCGGTCGCTGGAAAGCGGCGAGGCGGTGACGCTATAGCGCTGCAATCGGCGCGCCGGTGCCGTCTCGGGCGGCGACGCGCGGCCTGCTGTAGAATTTGACCCTCTGTCCGGCGTCGCTCACGACGCCTCGTCCCGAAGGTCATCGTCGATGCAAATTCAGATTCACAAGGAAGTCGATGCGCGCGGGCTGATGTGCCCGCTGCCCATTTTGCGTGCCAAGAAGGCGCTCGCCGACATGGAAAGCGGCCAGATACTCAAGGTGCTGGCCACCGATCCGGGCTCGCAGCGCGATTTCGCCGCGTTTGCCAGGCAAACCGGCAATGAAATCGTCGAAAGCTCGGCGCATGACAAGGTGTTCACGTTCCTGATGAAACGCCGCTAGGCCACGGAAGCCACGGCGTTCACGGCTTCACGGCGCTCGAACACGCACGCGTCAAACAAAAGGCGCTGTGTCCGCCAATGCGGGACACAGCGCCTTTTTCATTTCAGTTCGATGAAACCGGAAGATGCGCGCGCAAGCGCCGCTCAACCTTCCAGAACCGGCGAACGCGTGCGCAGGTATTCGGCGAAGTCGGCGGCCACTTCCGGGTGACGCAGCGCGAACTCGACCGTCGCCTTCAGGTAACCGAGCTTGCTGCCGCAATCGAAACGCGTGCCGTGATACTTGTACGCGAGCACCTGTTCGTCGGCGAGCAGCGACTGGATCGCGTCCGTCAGCTGCAATTCACCGCCCGCGCCCGGCTTGATCGAGCGAAGGTGATCGAAGATACGCGGCTTGAGCACGTAGCGGCCCACCACGCCGAGGTTCGACGGCGCCACATTCGGCTCCGGCTTTTCGACGATGCCCGACATCTTGATGATCGAATCTTCCCACTCCTTACCGTCGACGATGCCGTACGACTTGGTTTCCTGCGGCGGGATTTCTTCGACGCCGATCACCGAGCTGTGATAGTGGTCGAACACCTCGATCATCTGCGTCATGACGGGCGGCGTGCCGTACAGCAGGTCGTCCGCGAGAATCACGGCGAACGGATTGTCGCCCACCAGCTTTTCCGCGCACATCACCGCGTGGCCGAGGCCGAGCGCTTCCGCCTGCCGCACGTAGAAGCAGTCGACGTGGCTCGGCTTGATGCTGCGTACCAGTTCCAGCAGCTTGTCCTTGCCGCGCGCTTCCAGTTCGGCTTCGATTTCGTAGGACTTGTCGAAGTGATCTTCGATCGCGCGCTTGCTGCGGCCCGTGACGAAGATCATTTCGGTGATGCCTGCCGCCATCGCCTCTTCAACCGCGTATTGAATCAGCGGCTTGTCGACGATCGGCAGCATTTCTTTCGGGCTCGCCTTCGTGGCGGGCAGGAACCGGGTGCCAAGACCTGCTACCGGAAAGACCGCTTTTGTAACTTTTAGCATGTGAATACCCTGCATCCTCTGGTTAGCTATCAGTCCTTGCCCGCCTTCAGCGGCGGGCGAGGAGCGTTAATCAGACCGGCAAGCGCGCCAGCTGGGCTTTCAGCTTGCCCACGGTGGCTTCGAATTCGGCCAGTCTTTTCTGCTCCTGCTCAACGACTGCCGGCGGTGCCTTCGCAACGAAACTTTCATTCTGCAATTTGGCATTGCATTTGCCGACTTCCGTGCTCAACCGCACAATCTCCTTCGACAAACGCTCGCGCTCGACCGCGACGTCGATCTCCACCTTCAGCACGAGCTTATCATTGCCAACGATAGCAATTGGCGCGCCATCCGCCTGAGCGTCGAGCGCGGCCTCGTCGGCAATGATCTGCACTTCCGACAAACGGGCCAATGCCTGGGCGTACGGAGCAAAGGTGCGCAGGCGCTCCGCGTTGCCGGTGGCGAGCAACGGCACCTTGACCGCCGGCGACAGATTCATTTCGCCGCGCAGATTCCGGCACGCATCGATCACCGCTTTCAGGTCGGCCGCCCATTGCTCGGCATCCTCGTCGATCTTCGACGGCTCTGCGATGGGGTAAGGCTGCACCATGATGGACGCTTCGCCCTCGGCTGCACCCTCGGGATAACGTCCGGCCAACGGCGCCACTTTCTGCCACAGCGCTTCGGTGATGAAAGGAATCACCGGATGCGCGAGGCGCAGCACCGTCTCGAGTACGCGCAGCAGCGTGCGGCGGGTGGCGCGCTGCTGATTCGGCTGACCCGTCTGGATCTGCACTTTCGCGAGTTCGAGATACCAGTCACAGTATTCGTCCCACACGAACTTGTACAGGGCGTTGGCCACATTGTCGAAACGATAGTCTGAAAAGCCCTTGGCAATTTCCGCTTCGACACGTTGCAGGCGCGACACGATCCAGCGGTCCGCCGACGAGAAACTCAGGTGGCCGTTCGGGCCGCATTCGCCACATTGTTCCGGCTTGCCGAAGCCGCAATCGTGGCCTTCGCAGTTCATCAGCACGAAGCGCGTGGCATTCCACAGCTTATTGCAGAAGTTGCGATAGCCTTCGCAGCGCGCGAGGTCGAAGTTGACATTGCGCCCGAGCGTGGCCATCGACGCCATCGTGAAGCGCAGCGCGTCGGTGCCGAACGCCGGAATGCCGTCGGGGAATTCCTTGCGGGTTTTCTTTTCGATCGAGGCGGCCTGCTTGGGATTCATCAGGCCGGTGGTGCGCTTGGCGACCAGCGCGTCGAGGTCGATGCCGTCGACGATATCGATCGGGTCGAGCGTATTGCCCTTGCTCTTCGACATCTTCTGGCCTTCGGCGTCGCGCACGAGACCGTGCACGTAGACCGTGTCGAACGGCACCTTGCCGGTGAAGTGCGTGGTCATCATGACCATGCGCGCGACCCAGAAGAAGATGATGTCGAAGCCGGTGACCAGCACCGACGACGGCATGAAGTGCTGCAGTTCCGGCGTTTCGTTCGGCCAGCCGAGCGACGAGAACGGCACCAGAGCGGACGAGAACCACGTGTCGAGCACGTCTTCATCGCGCTTCAGGGCGCCCGTGTAGCCGGCTGCGGCGGCCTTGGCGCGCGCGTCCTCCTCGGTCTTCGCGACGAAGATTTCGCCGTTTTCGCCGTACCAGGCCGGAATCTGATGACCCCACCAGAGCTGGCGCGAGATGCACCAGTCCTGGATGTTTTCGAGCCACTGGTAGTACGTGGTGGTCCAGTTTTCCGGCACGAACTTGATCTCGCCGCTGCGGACCACGTCCAGCGCGGTCTCGGCGATCGATTTGCCCGGATTGAAGGTGCCTTCCGGCGCCGGCTTGCTCATTGCGACGAACCACTGGTCCGTCAGCATCGGCTCGATCACGACGCCGGTGCGGTCGCCGCGCGGCACCATCAGCTTGTGCGGCTTGACCGATTCGAGCGCGCCGAGCGCTTCGAGGTCGGCGACCACCTGCTTGCGGGCGTCGAAACGATCGAGGCCGCGGTATTTTTCCGGCGCGTTGTCGTTGATCTTCGCGTCGAGCGTGAGGATTTCGATCATCGGCAGCTTGTGGCGCAGGCCGACCTGATAGTCGTTGAAGTCGTGCGCGGGCGTGACCTTCACGACGCCCGTGCCGAACTCGCGGTCGACGTAGTCGTCGGCGATGATCGGCACTTCGCGGCCCGACAGCGGCAGCGTGACCGTCCTGCCGATCAGCTGCGCGTAGCGCTCGTCTTCCGGATGCACCATCACGGCGGTGTCGCCGAGCATGGTTTCCGGACGCGTGGTGGCGACCGTCAGATGACCCGAGCCGTCGGTGAGCGGGTACTGGATGTGCCACAGGTGGCCGTTTTCTTCCTCGCTGACCACTTCGAGATCGGACACGGCGGTGAGCAGCACCGGGTCCCAGTTGACGAGACGCTTGCCGCGATAGATCAGGCCCTGTTCATACAGGCGCACGAACACGTCGCGCACGGCGGCCGACATCTTGTCGTCCATCGTGAAGTATTCGCGCGACCAGTCGATCGACGCGCCCAGGCGACGCACCTGATTCGTGATGGTCGAGCCGGACTGCTGCTTCCATTCCCACACGCGTTCGACGAATTTCTCGCGGCCGAGGTCGTGGCGCGACACGCCCGTGGCGTCCAGCTGACGCTCGACGACGATCTGCGTGGCGATCCCCGCGTGGTCCGTGCCCGGCACCCACAGCGTGTTTTCGCCGAGCATGCGGTGATAGCGGGTGAGGCCGTCCATGATGGTCTGGTTGAACGCATGGCCCATGTGCAGGGTGCCGGTGACGTTCGGCGGCGGCAGTTGAATCGAGAAATCCTTGCGGTTTTCGTCGAAGGAGGGCGCGGCGTAGTCGCGCTTTTCCCATTCAGGGCCCCAGTGGGCTTCGATGGTGTGGGGCTCGAAGCTTTTGGCAAGCGTTGAGGTGGTGTCGCTCGGGGTCTCGCTCATGTGTCGATCGGCTGGTGGATGCAAAGAATGCTCGATTATAAGCGGCGCGGGGCGCCGGGGGATTTTTGCGCCTGGCGCGGTGGAGGGGGGCTTTGGGGGTTTTGGCCTTTCCTTGAGGTCGCGGTGGTCTATTAGCGTTGCCCCTGCGCGGGGCGTCGTGCGGGTAAACCCGTATTCTCTTGAACCCTTGCTAGAAAAGGATTCAACGTTTTCCTGTTTGCACCATCCACTGAAACAGGTGCCGTGGGAGCCAGTGAGGAATTCGCGGCAGCTTTGCGGAAGCCCACGCGTTACATGCGTCCCCTCCGGAGGTCAGGAACGTGCGCAGAGCGCCCCTGGTTGCGCGGGCTCACGCACGAGTCACCGGACTGACTTACTTGAACAGAACGGCCGTTGATGGGAAGTGTGGGTGGCGCCTATCTGTTCCGTGGCGTGAACGGCACTCAGCGCTGGCAGTCTCCCAGAGAGTAAATGACTGAGTTGGTCTCCAGGCCTCGAACGTAATCGGATGCTTTCCGCCTGCTTTCGTCACATGGGGCGGAACTGCCAGTAAAGATAAGTAGAGGGCGCGCAGATGCCTCTTATATAGAGTCAACAGGATGATGGATGACTGCCAGATAGTCTTGACGATTATCATCAGTTAGCTGGCCCACTGCGTAGCTCAAGACCTCAAACCCCTTCGGTATGAGTTTGACGACGTTGGCCGGCATTCCGCTGCGTGAACCGCGCCCGCTGCAAGTCGAGCAAAAAAGAAAAAATAATTCATACAACTAAGTCTGTGGAGAAGCATGTTCAAGCTGAACCTCGCCTTGCGCAGGACAGACGCATCAGCAAGGGCTTGCTATTGGCTACATTCGGCGATGCGCTTACGCGCGATAGCAAGCTCTCCAATCTGATTCCCCGAACCCAGGCAACTATCGTCCTCGCGAATCGAGAGTGAGCCATCCGGGTGAGGCGTCAGTAGCAGCAGGGCGGTGAAACGGTGGTAGTTGTTCCCAATCTCATCCAGGGTTTTAGCGGGATCGATGCCGCGATGGTATTGAACCGTCGTGAGCAATGCGGGCCGGCCCTTATACGTCACGGCAGAAACACCTTCGATCCAGTTGCAGACGTTGGTGTCGCTATGGTCCTGAATATTGACCCGGATGCCATTCACGTACCTATAGTTCTGGTCGAAGAAATCGAATTCGCACCAGCCGTGCCCACCCGGATAGCCGTGACCGCTAAAGTAGGGATCGGGTTCATAGATTGTGCCAGACACAAGAAAATAGTTGGCTTTGCCCAAGGTCGCCCGAAAGGATTGGGTTTGGGCTATACGAAACTTGTCCCAAGGGAGTCCCGTAGCCTGTTGCAGCCGATCATAATCAAGGCCGCGTCTATACAGTTTGAGATCGCTATTTTGCGCGCGGGCAATGCCGCACGCAAAAAGCAGAATAAGACTATACGTGCAGATGGCCAGCCTTGATTGCTTCATATGCGTCCTTGAGTTTGTTGGCGTAGTCATTTTTTTGATAGTCCGGGCCGTTGTACAGCCACGCTGCATTTGCCCAGTTTTTCTGTATCAGGGCATTTCTCAGTGTGCCGTGACCATATTTGGGATCGTGCCTGGCCATTGCAAACGGAACAAACAATCCAAGCAAATGTTCCCTATCCGACGTGCAGGCCATCTGCATGAATTTTTCAGGGCTGTCTATCTGCATGTCCGAATAATTTTCACCCAATACCTGAAACATCCCCCACGAACAGGCCTGGATTGCCGCATCGGCGTCCAGCAGATATGCCCGCTCGAATCGGGCATATGCATCAGACACATAGCGATCCGTCGCGGCAATCGGCGTTCCGTCTTTCGTGAATTTCGCGCTCGTATAGGCCTTCCCTGAAATGTCCGCGTTCGTGGCATCAAACCGATGATGCGTATGCCTGGCGAATTTATGCCGTTCGTACTGGATCACCGGACGAAGGAACTGGTCGAACGGGGCGCGCTTCGTTTCGACATGCGCGAATGCCTTGATGACTTCGATTTCACAGCTAATAATGCCTGCCGCCTGGACCCAATCGTCCTCGCTAATTTTCTGCCCTGTGTACAGCGCAAAATACTTGCGCAGATCAGGCAAATCCTTGCTGAATTTAGTGTTGGCAGCTCCTTCAGGAGACCTGCCCGGTCGCCCCTTCATACCCTTGTCCGCGCCTTGCGCCGCCGGATGATGCATGTCTCCGCTGGCGTGGCGCGGCGTACCAATCGGAACAGGCTTGGGCTTGGGTGCCGATGGTGGATCGCTGACCGGCAAGCCGTCCGGCGTCTGCGGATGCGGCTCCATCCTGAGGGGCAGGCGAATCTTGCCGCTCTTCAGCGTGACAAGCTTCTCGCCAACCCTCGCCTGGGTTTCGTGTATGAGCTTCCACGTGCCATCGAGCTTGCGCACCTGAATGCGAACAACATCGCCTTCGGCCTTTGTGATGAACCGCTCACCAAGACCATTTAGCTGGCTCACCCCTTCAAACGTCGACGCCAGCCTGCTTTCGATACGGTAGCGCAGCCCCTTGATTGGATTGCGGTCCCGATCAATGAACAGTGGCACGACCCGCGCACACCTTCTTTTCGCTGACCACCAACCGCTGACC
Organism: Paraburkholderia sp. TE9906; assembly: GCF_056279605.1. Classification (NCBI taxonomy): domain Bacteria; kingdom Pseudomonadati; phylum Pseudomonadota; class Betaproteobacteria; order Burkholderiales; family Burkholderiaceae; genus Paraburkholderia; species Paraburkholderia sp. TE9906. The sequence goes on along the minus strand of NZ_JBWCCT010000016.1, from coordinate 117,234 downwards.
AACGGCTAGCCGGTCGGGATTCTGAAGCCTGTTCATCTTTGCAAGCACGTGAGTTGTCGTGCCATGGGTCCGTGCAATCCCGCCCAGCGTATCGCCGGGCTGGACGACATAGACTTCCGGCGCGTCCGTCATCGGATTGGAACTCATACGGTTTCTCCTCATCCCCGTTGTCTGGTAGCGTTTCCTCTTCTGCATCCCATCCCGTGGCGCCAACCCATACCTGCACATCTGTGGCTTTCCGGCTGAAGAAGCGCCAGCCGGTGCCCGCTTGGTCCAGCAGGCCAGAATCCGGTTGGGTGCCCGTCCTGCTCGTCACGACATAGGGAAAGTTCGCCCGGGGATGGTCGAGACTCTCTGCGGTAAAACCTGCCCGGAAAGGTCAACCCGGTTGCTGAGAAGGCGCTCGTCAGGAGAAAGCGGAAGCTCAGACATCTTTTCTGTTGCCTTGAACGACATGACCGAGAGCGCCGCTGCACTGGCAGTGCCAAGCACGTCGAGACAATACGCCTGGCGTCCCGCGACACCCTGGCGGAATGAATCAAATTCTGCCACTCCGTGCTCCCTGAAAAAGACCCGCGACGCAGCGTTAGCTGCCAAACCTGCTAGCTGAGCATTAAAAAACCGTTAGGTTAACGGAATTAATATGGGATAGACCAGTCCTGACAATTCTTGAAGAAAATCCGGCACGTCTGATTCATGGCGTATCAGGGCGGATTCTGTCACCGCGTCCCGACAAGTGACAGTTTCTTTCCCACCATCTATCAGCAAGAGTCGCGGCAGTCACGACAACACAGAACAGCGCGACACAACCCGCCGCTACGAAGAGATAAAGTATTGATGGATCGTCCATAGGACTCCTGTTTTTTGAGGCAGAAAAAACCGTCCGGGAAAACAATACCTGGTGAACACATGATTGATGCCTTGAATGGCCACGGATTGCACATGCCGTCCTCAACGGGTCCGGCAGACCATTGCAGTGCGCTGATTGCAGCTAGCGGACCCATGTGTGTGTTCACCTCAGCCGCGCATTTTTCGCTGATTATCTGGAGCGTGGCCGCGAGCAGGGCGCGATTCCCCGCGACGGTGCCGCAAGGATCGACCCGTCAACACGGCCAGCAAGCTCAAGCTGCGGGTGGCATTCCATACGCCAGTCGAAAAAAGCGTCTTGGTTTTGATGGTCGCGCGCACGGTCGTCTCGGCAAACTTCAATCGCGTGTTCGGCCCGGAGCTGGCGAAGGCGGTCGCGACGGCGCGGTAATGTGCAGAGGGATTAGTGAATTCTTACGGGTTCACTTCCAGATTTGCCGGCCGTTGGGCCGTTGGGCGGTTGCGCAGGACGCTGATTGTGGTTGTACATCTTGCGCAAGGCTTCCAGTTGCCGCGGCGCTATGGTTACGGGCTGTTTCAACTCGATCCAGGTAACGCCCTCGCTACAAGGCGGTGTGGTGAGCGAACCGGAATAGGTGTAGTAATCCAGCTTAGCGGGCAATAGACCGCTCGGATCAATCTGCACGCATTGGGCGCGCCCGTCACGAACTGAACCGCTGCTACCAACAGTTTTCCGTCGGCGTTGGCATGCACAAGGTGCATGCTGTCGTATATCGTTAAGATATTGATTTATAACGATAGTATGCGTTATGGAGCACCCGTGCGATGTATGCAAATCCCCGCATAGGGGCAACGCTAATAGACCCCCGGGACCTCAAGGAAAGGCCAAAACCCCACGACCTCCAGAAAAGGCCAAAACTCCAAAACACAACCAGAAAAAGCCCAACAAACCCAAAAAAACCCAACCCCCGTCGGGGCATATAATGACGCACGAACTGCCGCCCCTCCAAAAAAATGCCCGATCTGCTAGCCAATCTCAACCCCGAACAACACGCCGCCGTCACGCTTCCCAACGAGCCCGCGCTGATTCTCGCCGGTGCGGGCAGTGGTAAAACCCGCGTTCTGATCACGCGTATCGCGTGGCTCATCCAGCACGGTCTCGCGTCGCCCGCCACGATTCTGGCGGTGACCTTCACCAACAAGGCCGCCCGCGAAATGATGTCGCGGCTGTCGGCGCTTCTGCCGATCGACACGCGCGGCATGTGGATCGGCACTTTCCACGGCCTGTGCAATCGCATGCTGCGCGCGCATCATCGCGACGCGGGGCTGCCGGCCACCTTCCAGATTCTCGACACCGCCGACCAGTTGTCCGCGCTCAAGCGTCTGATGAAGGGCCTCAACATCGACGATGAAAAGTACCCCGCGAAAAACCTCCAGTACTTCATCAACAACGCGAAGGAACAGGGGCTGCGGCCGAAAGACGTCGACGCCACCGACAACTTCAACCGCAAGTTCGTCGAGCTGTACGAAGCCTACGACCAGCAATGCCAGCGTGAAGGCGTGGTCGACTTTCCGGAGCTGCTGCTGCGCTGCTACGAACTGCTCGCGCACAATCCGCCGTTGCGCGCGCACTATCAGGCGCGCTTCAGGCACATCCTCGTCGACGAGTTTCAGGACACCAACAAGCTGCAATACGCGTGGCTCAAGCTGCTGGCGGGTCAGACCAACTCGATCTTCGCGGTCGGCGACGACGACCAGTCGATCTATGCGTTCCGCGGCGCGAACGTCGGCAACATGCGCGACTTCGAGCACGAGTTCAGCGTGCGTCATCTCATCAAGCTCGAACAGAACTACCGCTCGCACGGCCACATTCTCGACGCCGCCAATCAGCTGATCGCCAACAACTCGCGGCGCCTCGGCAAGAATCTGCGCACGGATGCCGGCCACGGCGAACCGGTGCGCGTCTACGAGTCCGCGACCGATTCGCAGGAAGCCGGCTGGATCGTCGAGGAAATCAAGGCGCTGATCAGCACTGGCACGTCGCGTAGCGAAATCGCGATTCTCTACCGCAGCAACGCGCAGTCGCGCACGATCGAACATACGCTCGTCAATGCGGGCATCGCGTATCGCGTGTACGGGGGCTTGCGCTTTTTCGAGCGTCAGGAAGTCAAGCACGCGCTCGCGTACCTGCGTCTGATCGACAATCCGAACGACGACACCGCGTTCGCGCGCGTCGTCAATTTCCCGACGCGCGGCATCGGCGCGCGTTCGATCGAGCAGCTGGCCGACGCGGCACGTCTGTACAACTGCTCGATGGCCGCGGCGATTCCCTACGTCGCGGGCAAGGCGGGGTCGAGTCTCGCGGCGTTCGCGAATCTGGTCGGCAAGATGCGCGCGGAAACGGAACGGATGAGCCTGCCGGAAACGGTCGAATACGTGGTCCGCGCAAGCGGCCTCGCGGACTTCTATCAGAACGAGCGTGAAGGCCAGGACCGGCTGGAGAACTTGCAGGAACTGGTCAACGCGGCCGCCGCGTTCGTCAGCGAAGAGGGCTACGGGATGGACACGCCGGCGCGCTCGATTCCGCTGCGCCCCGGCGCGAGCGCCGCGCCCGAACTGGCGGTCGCCACCGACGATCCGAATACGGTCGTGCTGGACGCACCCGGCATCGCCGATCCGGCGCAAAACCCGGACACGATGACGCCGCTCGCCGGTTTCCTGTCGCACGCATCGCTCGAAGCGGGCGACAACCAGGCGCAAGCCGGCCAGGAAGCGGTGCAATTGATGACGGTGCACGCGGCCAAGGGGCTCGAATTCACGGCGGTGTTCATCACCGGTCTCGAAGAGGGGTTGTTCCCGCACGAGAACAGCGCGATGGAATCGGACGGTCTGGAGGAAGAGCGTCGCCTGATGTACGTGGCGATCACGCGGGCGAAGGAGCGTTTGTATCTGTCGTTCGCGCAGAGCCGGATGCTGCACGGCCAGACGCGCTACAACATCCGTTCGCGCTTCTTCGACGAGCTGCCACAGGAAACGCTCAAGTGGCTCACGCCGAAGGTCGAGGCGGGCGCGCGTTGGGGCGGCCGCTCGGATAACGCGGGTTATGGGCGCGACTGGTTTGCGCGGCCCGGGTATACGGGGCCCGCATCGTCGACGCCGGCGCCGTTGCCGTCCTTCGCGAACGAGCAGCGCGCGGCCGAGACGGGCTTTCGCGTCGGGCAACAGGTATTCCACACCAAGTTCGGCGAAGGCACGATTACCGCCCTCGAAGGCGGCGGCACCGACGCGAAGGCGCAAGTCAAGTTCAAGCGGCATGGCGAGAAGTGGCTCGCGCTGGCGGTCGCGAAACTGCAGGCGGTCGAATGAGCGGCGCTTTGGGTAGCGGCGGCGCGCCGCATTCGCATCGTCCGCTGGGGATTCTGGCGGCATTACCGCAGGAACTCGGCGATCTCATCGAAGCGATGCGCGCCGAGTCCGGCGTGCGCACGATCACGCACGGTCAGCGCGACTATCACCTCGGCACCGTCCACGGCGCGCCGTGCGTCGTGACGCTGGCGCGTGTGGGCAAGGTCGCGGCGGCCGCAACGGTGAGTGCGCTGATTCATGCGTTCGACGTCGAAGCGGTCGTGTTCACCGGCGTCGCGGGCGGGGTGGGCGCCGAGGTGCGGGTCGGTGACATCGTCGTCGCCGAAGCGCTGTTGCAGCACGACCTCGATGCCTCGCCGCTGTTTCCGCGCTTCGAAGTGCCTTTGCTGGGCGTCTCGCGCTTTGCCGCCGATGTCGCGCTGGCCGAGCAGCTCGCGGCGGCTTGCGAGCGCTTCGTCGCGGAAGCGGGCGCGGCGTCGGCGGCGCGCTTCGGCACACGCGAGCCGCGCGTGCATCGCGGCTTGATCATCAGCGGCGATCAGTTCGTTGCCAGCGCGGCGGGCGTCGAGGCGCTGCGCGCTGCGCTGCCGGATGCGCTCGCCGTCGAGATGGAAGGCGCGGCGATCGCGCAGGTCTGCCATGAGTACGGCGTGCCGTGCGCGGTCGTGCGCACGATCTCCGATACCGCCGACGATCATGCGCCGGCGTCGTTCGTGTCGTTTTTGACGGAAATCGCGGGGGTGTATTCGAACGCGATCCTGACGCGGTTTCTCGACACGCGAGGCGCCGCGGTCTGAGGTTCGAAAGCGGGCGATGAGGCAAGCGCACCGCGCCTGCTCACGTCACACTTTTCCGTCCAACGCCTCCCGCACCTGCTGCAACGCCGCCGGGTCTTCGATAGTCGGCAGATCGCCCGGCTCGCGCCCTTCGGCGAGCGCCGCGATCGCGCGGCGCAGCAGTTTGCCCGAGCGCGTTTTCGGCAGCATCGATACCACCACCACGCGAGCCGGCCGCGCAATCGCGCCGAGCTGGCGCTCGACCGTCGCCGCGAGTTCGGCCTCCAGCCGGGCGCGCTCACTGCTATCCGCATACGGCTGCGCGCCGCGCAGCACCACGAAAGCCATCGCCGCCTGACCCTTCAACGCATCCGTCACGCCGACCACCGCGACTTCCGCGACCGCCGCGTGACTCGACAGCGCTTCCTCGATCTCGCGGGTGCCGAGCCGGTGTCCCGCGACATTGATCACGTCGTCGGTGCGGCCGAGGATCGTCACGTAGCCGTCGTCGTCCTGCACGCCCCAGTCGAAAGTCGAATAGACCTGCTGGTTCGGAATGCTCGACCAGTAGGTGCCGATGAAGCGGCTGTCGTCGCCCCATACCGTCGACATGCAGCCCGGCGGCAGCGGATAGCCGAGCGTGAGCACGCCTTTTGCGCCGGGCGGGCAGGGCTCGCCGGTCAGTTCGTTGCGCAACGTGAGATCGAACCCGGCCGACGGCACGCCCGGCGAGCCGAGCTTGGTCGGCAGCGCTTCGACCCCGCGCGGAATCGCCAGCATCGGCCAGCCGGTCTCGGTCTGCCAGTAGTTGTCGATTACCGGCTTGCCGAGCGCGTCGCTGATCCACGCGGCGGTCGGCTCGTCGAGCGGCTCGCCGGCGAGGAACAGCGTGCGCAGGCTCGACAGATCGGCTTGCTTCAGCAGCGCAGGGTCCTGCCGCTTGAGCACGCGCAACGCGGTCGGCGCGGTGAACATCAGATTGATTTTGTGCTGCTCGACGAGGCGCCACCAGATACCGCCGTCGGGGCGAATCGGCGTGCCTTCGTACATCACGGTGGTCAGGCCCGCGATCAGCGGCGCGTAGACGATGTAGCTATGGCCGACCACCCAGCCCACGTCCGACGCGGTGAACATCGTGTCGCCGGGCTTGCCCTGGAAGATGTGTTCCATCGACGCCGCCAGCGCCACCGCATAGCCGCCCACGTCGCGTTGCACGCCCTTAGGTTTGCCGGTCGTGCCGGACGTGTACAGCACATACGAAGGCTCGTTCGATTCGAGCCACTCGCACTGCACGTGCGCGTCGAAGAACTGTTCGCGCAACGGCTCGTATGCGGTCAAGTAGTGAGCGTTCAGGCGTTCGGGCGCGAGTTGCCGGTCGATCAGCAGCACGCGCGGCGTCTTGTGCATCGCGCGCGCGAGCGCCTCGTCGATCAGCGGCGCGTAGTCGATCACCTTGCCGCCGCGCGCGCCGGCGTCGGCGGTGACGATCAGCACGGGCTTCGCGTCGTCGATGCGGGCCGCGAGGTTCGGTGCCGCGAAGCCGCCGAACACCACCGAGTGAATCGCACCAAGGCGCGCGCAGGCGAGCATCGCGAACAGCGCTTCGGGGATCATCGGCAGATAGAGCAGCACGACGTCGCCGCGCTTCACGCCGAGCGAGCGCATCACCGCGGCCATGCGGTTGATCTCCGCGTGCAATTCGGCGTACGTATAGCGCCGCTCGATACCGGTTTCGGTCGACACGTACACGAGCGCATTCTGCTGCGCGCGCTCGGCGAGATGCCGGTCCACCGCGTTGTGACAGAGATTCGTGCGACCGCCGACGAACCAGCGCGCGAACGGCGGATTCGAGCGGTCGAGCACGGTGTCGAACGGCGTGTGCCAATGAATCCGTTGCGCCTCGTCGCGCCAGAAAGCCTCGGGGTGCTCGATCGAACGGCGGTGGAAGTCGCGATAGCTGGTCATCTGCGGCGATCCTTCTGCTGCGTAAGTGAACGGAGGTCGGGTCGTACGGCCGTGTTGCGCGGCGCGGGAGCTGGGTGTGCGATTGCACAGGCATCACACAGGCACCGCCTGAGCATCGCACAAGCATAGAGTACGCGCAGTGCGGCGGACAACGCGGGTTCACCATGAGCGGCGCACGCGCATAACCAAAAGAAAAAGGCGCCGCAGCGCCTTTTCCCTGATGCAACGCCCGCTCAAACCCATCAGGCTTTCGCGCGCTTGCCCTCGACATCCGGCAACAGCACCGTCAGCACGCCGATCAGCGGCAGGAACGAGCAGACCTTGTAGACGAACGCGATGCTGGTGGCGTCGGCCAGTTGCCCGAGGACCGCCGCGCCGATGCCGCCGAGGCCGAACGCGAAGCCGAAGAACATGCCCGCGACCATCCCCACCTTGCCGGGGATCAACTCCTGGGCGTAGACGAGGATCGCCGAGAATGCCGAGGCCAGCACCACGCCGATGATCACCGTCAGCACGCCGGTCCAGAACAGGTTCGCATACGGCAGCAGCAGCGTGAACGGCGCGACGCCGAGGATCGACACCCAGATCACGTACTTGCGGCCGATCCTGTCGCCGATCGGGCCGCCGATCACCGTGCCCGCCGCGACCGCCGCGAGGAATACGAACAGATGAATCTGAGCGGCCTGCACCGACAGATGGAACCTGTCGATCAGATAGAACGTGAAATAGCTGTTGATGCTCGCGAGGTAGAAGTACTTCGAGAACACCAGCAGGATCAGCACGCCCATCGCGAGCATCACCTGGTTGCGCGACAGCGTCGCGTGCGCCACGTTGCTACGCGCCTTCCTGACTGACGGATGCTGTTTGTACCAGCGGCCGATCTGCGTGAGCACGACGATCGCGACGAGCGCCGCCGCCGAGAACCACGCGATGCTGCGCTGGCCGTGCGGAATCACGATCAGCGCGGCGAGCAGCGGTCCGAGCGACGAACCCGCGTTGCCGCCGACCTGGAACAGCGACTGCGCGAGGCCGTGACGGCCGCCCGAGGCCATGCGCGCGACCCGCGACGACTCCGGATGGAACACCGACGACCCGCAGCCGACCAGCGCCGCCGCGACCAGCAGCACGCCGAAGCTCGGCGCGACCGACATCAGCAGCAGGCCCGCGAGCGTGAAGCCCATGCCGACGGGCAGCGAATACGGCTTCGGATGCTTGTCGGTATAGGCGCCCACGAGCGGCTGCAGTAGCGACGCGGTGATCTGGTAGGTCAGCGTGATCAGCCCGATCTGCCCGAACGACAACGAAAAGTTGTCTTTCAGCATCGGATAGATCGCGAGGATCAACGACTGGATCATGTCGTTGAGCAGGTGCGAAAAGCTGATCGCACCCAGCACGGAATACACCGTGCGCTGGACCTTGGCGGCCGGTTGCGCGGCAGGGGTGCCGCTTGCGGGTGGCGCGCCGGCGAGGGCGCTTTTGTCGAGGCTCGTTTCCATACGCTAGATGAGAGAGAACAAAGGTGGCGAATAAGGCGTCAGCGGAGTCCGGCGGATCGCGCGTTCTGGGGGGGTCTGCTGCGGCATTTCGACGCGATTTCCGGTGTTTTCAGTCGTTGATCGAAGTTTAATGTGGCTTGAGTGAATTGTAAGGACAAGTTTTGTCGCGAATCGGACATGGGGTCATATGAATGGGCGTCAACGGTCTGTCGCTGGCGGAGCGCGTCCTCGTACGCCGGTGGCGATTCAGCCGTCTGATAAATGCGGCCTGGCGATTTTTGGCCGTGTATAAAACCGTCGCGGGCGCGAAGCTTACGAGGCGGAGCGTCAAGGACCGGGCGACACGCGGTCGGCAGGCGCGAGCGGCTTAAAGATCGCAGACTTGCTGCCGTCAACCCGGAGAGATAGGCAGCAATGCCGGAACCGACCTTTCCGGCAGGACGATACGTGGGGACGGGGAATATGAAAGCAGTTTTGCCAGGCGGGCAGCAGGGCGCGGGGTTCTTGGCGCAAGGACAGGCGGCAGGCACGGCGCCGTCGCATAAACAGGGCGGCCGCTCGCGCGCCGTGAAGGTCAGCGGCTTGTCGGTGAAGGCGACGCTGCGCGTCGCGTTCGCGGTGCTGCTGATCGGCACGCTGCTGATCGGCGTGTTTTCGCTGATGCAGATCGGCCGTCTGAATGCGTCCGCGCAATCCATCTACGATCAGGGCCACGTCGCGAGCCGCGCAGCCGAAGAGGCGCGCGGCCACATGCTGCGCGCAAGCCGCGCGCAAAAAATGCTGCTGACCGCGACCACCGCGAAAGAGCGCGACGAACTCGGCGCCGACATCGACAAGGGTCTCGCCGGTCTGAACGCGCAACTCGCCACGCTCCAGCAGTACGTCGACAGCACCGACGCGAAGGCGCTCGGGCAGCAGAAGGCGTTCGCCGCCGCCGTCACCACATGGAGCGGCCATCTGCGCGACTTCGTGACGCTCGTGAAAGCGCAGCCGCTCGATCTGTCGCAGATGAACTGGCAGGTCGGCACGCAGGACGTGTCACTGCTGGTCGAAACCGGCAAGCTCGAAAAACTCGTCGACGAACTCGTCGCGCAGCGCGGCACCGCCGCGAAGGCGACCATCGACGCGTCGGGCTTCATCTATCACTCGTCGTTCGTGATGATTGCGGTGATGACGCTCGGGCTGATCGCGCTCGCGTTCGGCATCAGCGAGTGGGTGGTGCGGCGTCTGGCCGGCCAGCTCGGCGGCGAGCCCGCGTATGCGAAGGAAATCGCCAGCCGGATCGCGGCGGGCGATCTGTCGAACCGGATCGCGCTCGGCCGCAAGGACAAGTCGAGCATGCTGTACGCGCTGCACGACATGCAAAGCGGACTCGCGACGACGGTCTCCGACATCGCGTCGAGCGCGGATGCGATTGCGACCGCGTCGGGCGAAATCTCGATGGGCAACCTGGATCTGTCGCAACGCACCGAGCAGCAGGCGATGGCGCTCGAGCGCACCGCGAGCAGCATGGAGCAGTTGACCTCGACGGTGCGCCAGAACGCGGACAACGCGAAGCAGGCGAGCACGCTCGCGAACAACGCGTCGGAGATCGCGGAGAAGGGCGGCGCGGTGGTGAGCCGCGTGGTCGCGACGATGAACGACATCAACGAGAGCGCGCGCAGTATCGGCGATATCATCGGCGTGATCGAGGGGATCGCGTTTCAGACGAACATTCTCGCGTTGAACGCGGCGGTCGAGGCGGCCCGCGCGGGCGAGGAAGGACGGGGGTTTTCGGTAGTCGCGGCCGAGGTGCGCAACCTCGCGCAGCGCAGCGCCGCAGCCGCGAAGGAGATCAAAGGATTGATCAACGCGTCGGTCGAACGCGTGAGCAACGGCTCGACGCTCGCTCAGGATGCCGGGCAGACGATGGATGAAGTGGTCAAGGCGGTGAAGCGCGTGACCGACATCATGGGCGAGATCTCGGCGGCCTCGTCCGAGCAGAGCGCCGGCATCGAGGAGATCAACCTCGCGGTCACGCAGATGGACTCGGGCACGCAGCAGAACGCCGCGCTGGTGGAGCAGGCCACGGCCGCGGCCCGCTCGCTGGACGATCAGGCGCGCGGCCTGAAGGCGATGGTGGGGAAGTTCAGGTTGTAAGCGGATGGGGTGGCGCTGACGGTGTTTGCAGAGCGTCTACCCTGCGCGAGTGCAGGATAGACGCTCGCTCAACGGCACGATTATTCGCAGCGGGTGCGCCGTGCGGCACCGCACGGCACGGCACGGCACCACACGGCACCGCACTTCGTCGTGCAGCCAGCTGCGCCGCCGTCAACTCGCCTTCGCGTCGCCCGGTTTCACGACGATCGTGCAGGTGATGCCTGCGGCCAGCATCACGTCGTTGGGCACCGAATCGATCTTCACGCGCACCGGCACGCGCTGCGCGAGGCGCACCCAGTTGAAGGTCGGATTCACGTCCGCGAGCAGTTCGCGGCTCTGCGGATTGTCGCGATCGTAGATGCCGCGCGAGATGCTTTCGACGTGGCCTTGCAGCGTGCCGCCGCTCATCAGCCGGACTTCCGCCTTGTCGCCGATGCGCACGTGCGGCAGCTTGGTTTCCTCGAAGTAGCCGTAGACCCAGAACGAGTGGCTGTCGACGATCGCGAGCTTCGCGTTGCCGGCGCTCGCGTAGTCGCCGCGGAACACGTTCAGGTTGGTCACGTAACCATCGACCGGCGACACCACGCGCGTGCGCGCCAGGTTCAGCTTCGCGGCGTCGAGCGCGGCGAGCGCCTGCTGATACGAAGCCTCGGCGGCCGACGCCGTATGCGTCGCGTTTTCGCGGCTTTCCTTCGATACCACCAGCGCGTCCATGTCGGCGCGGCGCTGCGCGTCGTCGCGCTTCATCTGCAGTTCGGCCTTGCGCGCGGCGACCGCGGCTTGCGCCTGCTCGACCGCGATCTGATAGTGCGACGGATCGATCTGCATCAGCAGGTCGCCCTTTTTCACCAGTTGGTTGTCCTTCACCGGCAGATCGACGACCGCCCCGGAAACGTCCGGCGCGACGTTGACGATCTCGGCGCGCACGCGCCCGTCGCGGGTCCAGGGTTCATCCATGTAATGCACCCACAACACGCGTCCAATCAGGATCGCGACGATAAAAATAATGGCTGTCGCGACGAAGCCAAAGATATTTCGGATGGTCATGTTTCGACTCTGATCAACGATAAACGGCGAGACCCAGCACGCTGCACACACACACGAGCAGGCTGGCCCGGAACAAGGACGGATGCCACACCACGCGATACAGGCCCGTATAGGCGATCACGCGATCCAGCACCCAGGTAAGCGCGGCGCCCGCGATGAACAGCAGCACGATGGCCGGCATGTAGGCATCGAGGATGGCGATATCACGAGGCATGAAGAACTCCTTCTGGCGCGCCGGCGCGTCCGCTCGTCAGCGGTTCGAGCGGTGATTGCGGATCGAGCAGCGCGGTACGGATGAAATGCAGTTGACTCAGAATGCGTTGCAGCCGATGCCGCTCTTCGCGCGGCGGCGAGAAGCCGGCCAGCACCTGCTGAAGCTGGTCGATCGCATCGGTCGTGCTGGCGAGCGCGTGCGCGAAGCGCGCCTCGCGCGGCCGCTCGAACAGCGCGCTCAGCGCGTCGCGCATCGTCTGCAACGAGATGCGCCACGGCGTCGATTGCGCGTAGCGGGCGTCGGCGGGCAGCGCCGCGACTTCCTGGCGCAGATCGATCAGCGCATTGCCCACTTCGAGCACCGAGAACAGCCAGCGCAACGTGTCGCGTTTGAGTTCGGGCTCATTTTGCGCGAGCGCATTGATCTGGAACATCAGATCGCGCGCGCCGCTTTCGAAACGCGAGCGCACCCGGCGCAAACCCGCGCCGCTCGCCAGTACTACCTGACGGCGCAGGTCCATCAGCAGGCGGTTGCGCAGCCACGGCGTGGACGGCGGCAGCAACACCGCGAACGCGATCGACGACACCAGCATCGACAGGATCAGCGCCATCGAGTCGTTCATAAAGGAGCTCGGATCGTAGTGCATCAGGTTGTCCGGGCCGGCCAGGAAACAGAAGAAAATGCAGTAGCCGACGCCATAGCCGGCCAGCAGCGGCCGCGTGGTCATGAACACGCCGAGCAGCAGGAACGGCGTGAGCGCCGCGCACAGCATCACAAAACCGTCGATGTGCGGAAACACGCCGAACACCGCGATCATGCCCATCAGCGTGGCGACCACCGTGCCGCCCGCCATCTGGAACGCGGTGCGTTTCGGATTCGGCGACGACGACGCCAGCGCGCACACCGCCGCGGCGTTGAGCGTCAGCGTCGAGCCGCTCGGCCACGCGGTCGCGATCCAGAACGCGCCGAGCACGATCATCACGATGGTCGCGCGCAGGCCCGCGACACCCGCGGCGATTGCGTTCGTCTTCGGTTCGTAGCGGTCGATCCAGCGTTCGCGCGCATGCGTATCGACCGCCAGTGAAGCGTAGGTGGCCGCGTACGCATGCAGGTCGTCGATGAAGCGGTACAGCAGCTCGGCGCCTGTGTCGAAGTCGAGCAGCGGCGCGTCGGGATGCGTTTCCAGTTCGGCGCGCGTCGCGCGCACGCGCTTCGGCAACTCGGCCTTGTAGGTGTCGAGTTGCGCGGCGGCGTGCGCAGCATCGGCGGCGCTCAGTACCGGCGCGCCGGACTTCGCGAGCAGCGGGGCGATCTCCTTGAAATACGGATCGAGCGCGGCGATCGCGTCGCGCGCGCCGTTCGTGCCGGTCGCGCGCAGCCGGTTCATCAGCTGATGCAGCGCGTGAAAGCGCGTCGATGCGGTCATGAACTCGCTGTTCAGCCGCGCGAGACGGCCGCCGCGCATCCGCGAATCGGGGCCTTCGAACACGGCCACGCTGCGCGCCGCTTCGAAACCGACGATGTCGGCGATGAAGCGCGCATTGGTCGCTTCGATCTGCGCGCGGTCGTTGCGCCCGGCCAGCGTCGCGGACACGTATTCGACGAAGGCCGAGAAACGCGCGCGCACGGTGCCGCGCAACTGCAAGCCGGCGAACTGCGGAAATACGAGGCCGCTCACCGCGCCCGCGCTGATGATGCCGATCACGACTTCGGCGACTCGCGTGAGCGCGCTCAGAAACGCGCCGTCCGGATGCTGCGAGGCGGGGATGCCGATCAGCGCGGCGGTATAGCCGGCCAGCACGAAACCGTACGAACGGAAGTTGCGGTTGCGCGCTGCGCCCGCGGTGCAGATGCCGACCCAGACCGCCGTCGACACGATGAACATCTCAGGCTGCTGCGCGAACAGGCCGAGCAGCGCGAGCATCACGACGAGGCCGACGAGCGTGCCGCAGATCCGGTAGAAGCTCTTTGCGAACACCATGCCGCTTTGCGGCTGCATCACGATGAACACCGTCGTCATCGCGGTGCGCGGCTGCGGCAGGTCGAGCTTCATCGCGATGCCGAGTGCGAGAAAGCAGGCGGCGAGCGCCTTGAACATGTAGACCCACGTGAGGCCGTCGGTGCGCGCCCATTCGGCGGCGGCCGAGCATAGCGCGGCGAACGACGCGGGGCGCGCGGTGGAGGAGCGAGACGCTGACATGGCCGGCTTCCTTACTCCGCCGCCGGCGTTGCGGCGATGGCGCGCGGGGCGGTGGCCGCCGCAGCCGTGGTCGTGGTCGTGCCGGTTGCGGCGACGTTGCCGGTGCGCGTACGGTCGGTTGCCTGGCTGGCTACGCCTGCCGACGCGGAGCCTTTTGCCGGTTTGGCTGCGGGCTTGCGAGCGACGGTTGCGGCGTTGCTCTTGCCGGTGGCATCGTTGTCGCCGCTGGTTGCATCGTTGTCGGCCCTGCCCGGGAGACTTGCCGACGCGGCAACGTTGGCCGGCTTCACGGCGACGTCGCCGTTCGCTGGCAACGCGTTGTCTTTACCCTTGCCGTGCGCCGGCAGCGTTTCGCTCGCCGTCGGACCGTTGGCGGGCTCGTCGAGCCCACCGCCCAATGCCGTGACGAGCGACGCATGCGCGCCGAGGCGCTCGGCCTGGATCTTCGCGACGCCTTCCTGTGCGCGCAGCAACTGGTTTTGCGCGATCAGCACGTTCAGGTAATCGGTCAGGCCGCGCTTGTAACCTTCCCGCGACAGATCGTAGTTCTTGCGCGCCGCCGCGACCGAGCGGTCGGCGTCGTCGGACTGGGTGGCGAGCGAGCGGATGCGGATCACCTGATCGGAGATATCCTTCAGCGCGCCGACGATCGACTGGTTATAGCGCTCCACCGCCTCGTCGTAACCCGCCGACGCCGCGCCGAGTTGCGAGCGCAGCCGGCCGCCGTCGAAGATCGGCAGCGACAGTGCCGGACCCGCGCTCCAGCTATGCGACGGACTCTTCAGGAACTGGAACAGCGGCCCCATGGCCGCATAGCCGCCGATCGACGCCAGCAGATTGATGTCCGGATAGAAGTCGGCCTTGGCGACGTCGATGCCGCGCGCCTGCGCGGCCACCGTCCAGCGCGCCGCGACCACGTCCGGCCGATGGCCGATCAGGTCCGCCGGCAACGCGCTCGGCAAACCGGCCGGCGCGGCGAGCGACAGCGTCGGGCGCTGAATCGTGTCGCCCGCGCCCGGACCCTTGCCGGCCAGGGCGGCGAGCTGATTGCGGCCGAGCGCGATCTTCTCTTCGATTTCGTCGATCTGGCGCTCGTATTCCGGCATCGGCGTTTCGGCCTGGCTCACTTCGAGCTGCGTGCCGATGCCGCCTTTCAGGCGCCGGTTGGCCAGGTCCACGATCTGCTGCTGTTGCTGCAAGGTGGCCCTGGCGATGTCGAGCAGCGCGTAGTCGAGCGACATCCCGATGTACGTGCGCACCACGTTGCCCTGCAGTTCGAGCTGGGCGGCGCGCGCGTCCGCGGCGCTGGCGTGGGCTGCGTCGAGCGCGCGTTCGGCGGCGTTCTTGTCCTTGCCCCAGAGGTCGAGGTGATACGACAGGCCGAGCGTGCCGGTGTTGTTCCACGATTGCTCGCCCGCGAGCGGGCCCGGGCCGTAGTACACGTTGTCGGCCCACTTCTGACGCTGGATCGACAGACTGCCGTTGACCTGCGGCGCCAAGGCCGAGCGGGCGACGCCCGCCATCGACATCGCTTCGCGCACGCGCGCCTGGGCGGCCGCGAGGCTCGGGTTGCCAGTCTGCGCGGCTTCGATCCACTGGTTCAACTGCGGGTCGTTATAGGCGCGCCACCAGTCGGCGGCCGGCCATTGGGCGTCGGCGTTAGCGGCGCGAATCGCGTTGCCGGCGTCGAGCGAGGACGCCTCGACGCCACGGTTTTGCGGCGCAACGCCTCCGGTACTTGCGCAGCCGGCGATTGTTAATAGGATCGTAAGAACCGCGGCAGCGGAGACCCTTTTCGGTACCGGAGACTGCACGATTTCCTCCAAAATTGACTATAGAAGCTTGTGCGTCATTATATTTTTTGATTGATTGGGGAATAACCGGTAAAGATGCAAGGCATTTTTACGGCATATGAGACAATCGCCTTTGCGAATCGTGTAACAATCGCTTCCGATTAATCGCAACTGGATTGTAGGGAGTGGAGTTGGCGATAAAGCGCTGACTTTGGGTCGATTGCAACGGGTTGCAGGGGAGCGGGGTAGGTGCTGAAGGGCTGGCTCCGGTCGGCTGTGGCCAGGTTGCATGGGATCGGGGTAAGTGCTAAAGCGCTAACTCCGGTCGACCGCAACAGGTTGCATGGGATCGGAGTAAGCGCTGAAGCGCTAACTCCGGTCGACCGCAACGGGTTGCATGGGACCGGAGTAAGCGCTGAAGCGCTAACTCCGGTCGACAGGGAATAGGTATGGATACGCTTCAAAACATGCGCGTATTTGTCCGGGTCGTCGAAGCGGGTAGCTTCACGGGTGCCGCGCAGCATCTGAATACGACCACGGCCTACGCGTCGCGCGCGGTTTCCGATCTGGAAGCCCATCTGCGCACTCGCCTTCTGAACCGGACCACGCGCCGCATCGCGCTGACCGAGGCGGGCGAGCGCTATCTGCAACGCTGCGAGCAGATTCTCGCCTACGTGGACCAGGCGGAAGCCGAGGCGAGCGACGCGCATGCGCGTCCGTCAGGCAAACTCAAGGTTCACGCGATGACGAGCTTTGGCCAGCACTACGTGGTGCCGGCCGTCGGCCGCTATCAGGAGCGCTATCCGGACGTGCACATCGAGCTGACGCTCGCGCAGCGCATGCCCGATCTGCTCGACGAAGGTTTCGACGTGTCGCTGACGCTCGCCACCGGTCTGCCGGATTCGGGGCTCGTGTCGCAGCGCCTCGGTAGCGCGTTCAGCATCGCGTGCGCGTCGCCGGCCTATCTGGAGCGGCGCGGCGTGCCGCAAACGCCCGCGGATCTCGCGAACCATACCTGTCTGCAAATGGTGACGCCGGTGTTTCCGCCCGACCGTTGGACCTTCGACGGTCCGAACGGCGAGGAAACGGTCACGCTCGGCTCGACCACGTTTCAGGTGAACGTCGCCGAGGCGATGGCAGTCGCGGTGTGCCAGGGCATGGGAATCGGGCTGATTCCGATCTATTCGGCGATTGGCGGTCTGCGTAGCGGAGAACTCGTGTGGCTGCTGCCGGAGTACACGTCGCAGGAAATGAATCTGTATGCGCTCTATCCGTCCAGGCAGTATCTGGACGCGAAAATCCGCACATGGGTCGAGTTTTTGCGCGACGAACTGCCGGCCACGCTGGCGGTGGATCAGGAAGAATTGCGCCAGTTCACGCGCTCCTGACGCGGCGCGGCGCCGGTTTGCGCGCTTGGGCCCGTTTGTGCCCGTCTGTGCCCGTTTAGGCCGTCGTGCGCCGCCCTTTGGGGCGCGATTCTCGACGCGGCGGGCTAATCGCGCACGGCGGCCTGTTACACACACGTGCCGCGTCGCAACATTTCCTTACTTCCGGTTCGCGGCCGATTTGCTAACGTGTGGTTCACGCGCTGCCGCTTCAGCCGGACGCGCCTGGTCGCTGCCGTTCGGCACGTCGCAACAACTGAAGGACGAGGGATTCATGGATACGCATCTGATGATCGGCGTGGCCGTCATGCTGGGACTGATCGGGATCGCCGCATCGCGCGATCTGTTGCGCCGCCTGCGCGAACAGCAGCCGCAACTGGTTCCCATCAAGGTTGAACGCCAGGATCTGCGGGCACAGCGGCGCGACCGCTGAGCTTGAGCACGTCGCTTCGCTCGAGCACGCCGCGTTGTCGTAATCGAGGTTGCGGCCGCCGGGCTTGCTCTTGCTGAGTTCCGCTTGTCGTTCTTCGCTCGTCGTTTTTCGCGTCTCATTTCTTGCGAGACGCGCCTGCGCTGTCATTGCAGCGCTTCGATCAACCCCGGCTCGTCGTTGAGCGTGCGGTCCACCTCGTGACTCACACGGTGCCAGCGAAAGCGGCCGGCGGGCAAACCGGCGGTGCGCGCCAGTTGCTCGAGTTCGTCGGACCGCAATGCCGGATCCAGCCAGCGGCGCGCCGCGTCCGGTGCGAAGGCGAGCGGGCGGCGGTCGTGCACGTCGATCAGACCCGCGTCGGCGCTGGCCGTCACGATCACGAATCCCATCCCGTCCGTTTGCGGCTCGGCGCCGCGCACGCTCGACAACGCGGCGAGATACATCGGCTCGTCTTTCTTCAGATGCACGAAGTAGGGTTGGCGGCTTTTTGCGTTCGCTTGCGCCGGGTCGTCCGGGCTGCTGTCGGTGGACGCGGCTTCCACACGCCATTCGAACCAGCCGTCCGCCGGCACCAGCACGCGGCCGGTTTTCCACAATTGCTCGAAGTAACGCGCGGTCGGCGCGGTGTCGGCGCGCGCATTGATCGTCTGCGGTAGATGCTGTTCGCACGCCCAGTCCGGGCGGTATCCCCAGTGAATCGCGCGCAGCGTTTGATCGGGATAGATCGCAAGCGGATGCGTGCCGGGCGCCAGGTTGTAGCCTGGGCGGCGGTCGGCGGCGTCGAAGAGCATCAACGGATCGGTCAGGCCGAGATGCCCGGCGTAACGCTGCGGATCGCGATACTGGCTGATTCGACCGCACATGAGCGACCTCCGGAGAACGATCTGCGTGGCGGGTTGGCGCGATTTGGGCCTGGCCGGTTGTGGATCGGGCCGGCTTTGCTGGCTTGTTTTGGGAGCATCAGCCTTATGCCAGGCTCGGCGAGCAACCAGTGACCTGCCGCCGATAACCAGCGACCACAGCCCCGTCACAAGTCACCAGCCGCAGCCCGTCAGCCACGACCACACAACCACCCGCCCACAGCGTAATGCCTGCGCTCCAGCCGCGCTACCCAGACCAGCCCCAAGCCACAACGCTAAATCTCGACGACCTTATCCCAGGCGAACAGGGGGTTTTCCCACTGCCCCGTGCGCCGGTCGAAATAGCCGCGCGGGTTACACACGACGCGCGTGCCGTCCACCGCATAGTCGAACGACGTATGCGTATGTCCATGAATCCACAGCGCGACAGGCGCGCGCACCAGCTCCGGCAAATGATTGACGAAACCCGCCGACACCCGGTCCTGCGCGTAGCGCTCGGCGAGACTCAGCCGATGCGGCGCGTGATGCGTGACGACGATCGTCTTGCCGCCGAACGGTTTCGCCAGCTCGCTTTCGAGCCATGCGCGTGCCTGCCGGTGCAGCGCGAGCGAGTCGGCGGGCGTGAAGTCGCGGGTGGCGTCGTGGGTGTCGTGCGGCCAGTTCATCTGGATCAGCCCGCGGAAGTCGAGCATGACCCGGCTCGATGCGTCGATCGCTTCGGCAAGCGCGTCGGGGTCGGCGCCATACAGCGCGAAGTCGGTCCACAAAGTCGTGCCGAGCACGCGCCAGCGGCCTTGGGGATCGACCAGCGCGGCGTTGTTCAGCACGCGGACGTTGTCGACCTGCGCGGCGGCGTCGTAGAGCGCGCTTTCGAGCGCGCCGAACTCGCCGTCGTAGTACTCGTGATTGCCGGGCACGTAGACCACGGGCGTCGCGCCGTCGAAGGTTTGCGCGGCCCAGCGCGGGCCGGCCGCGTGATTGTGGATGTCGCCGGCCAGCACGATCAGATCCGCTTGCGCATGCGGAATCAGCTCGGGCTCGTCGTTTTCCAGATGCAGATCGGACAGCACTCGAATCTTCACGGCAACGGCTCCTGCAAAGGCCTCCGCATGGGAGACGGAGGCTTCGGACGTTAGCTTAGCGTAGCACCTTGCCCGGGTTCATCAGGTTCAGCGGATCGAATGCGCGCTTGACGGCGCGCATCATTTGCACTTCGACGTCCTGCTTGTAGTGGGCGGCCTCGTCGACCTTGAGCTGGCCTAGCCCGTGCTCCGCGCTGATGCTGCCGCGATGCCGGTGCACGCTGTCGTAGACGATCTGGTTGATCGGGCTCTGATACTGCTTGAGAAACGCCTTCGCGTCGACGCCCTCGGGCGCCTGCACGTTGTAGTGCAGGTTGCCGTCGCCGAGATGCCCGAACGTGACCATGCGGGCCCCCGGCGCCGCCTGCGCGACGGCCGCGTCGGTTGACTCGATGAAGTCGCCGATGCGCGAAATCGGCACCGCGATGTCGTGCTTGATGTTCAGACCTTCCTCGGCCTGGGCGAGCGGAATGTGTTCGCGCAGATTCCAGAACGCGCGCGATTGCGCGAGGTTTTCCGCGACCACCGCGTCCTGCACCAGACCTTCGTCGAGCGCGGTTTCCATCAGACGCTCGAACAGCGCGCGTGCGTGCTCCTCGCTTTCGCTGTCCGACAGTTCCAGCAGCACGACTTGTGCGTGCGGCTCGGCGAACGGGTAGCGCATCTGCTCGAAATGCCGGCCCACGAGCCGCAGACAGAAGTCCGACATCAGTTCGAAGCCGGTCAGAAGCGGCCCGGCGACGCGCTGCGTGAGCGACAGAAAGTCGAGCGCCGCGTGCGGCGAGGCGAGAGCGGCGAGCGCGGTGACCCGCGCGGCCGGCTGCGGGTGCAGCTTGAGCACGGCCGCCGTGATGATGCCGAGCGTGCCCTCCGCGCCGATGAACAGATCGCGCAGATCGTAGCCGGTGTTGTCCTTGCGCAGTCCGCGCAGGCCGTCCCACAGTTCGCCTTGCGGCGTCACCACTTCGAGACCGAGGCAGAGCTCGCGCGTGTTGCCGTAGCGCAGGACGCCGGTGCCGCCCGCGTTGGTGGCGAGATTGCCGCCGATCGTGCAGCTGCCTTCGGCGGCGAGGCTCAACGGGAACAGACGGCCGGCCGCGTCGGCGTGCCGCTGCACGTCGGCGAGGATGACGCCGGCTTCGACGGTGATCGTGTTGTTGTGCGGATCGATATCGCGCACGCGATTCAAACGCCGCAAGCTGATGACGGCCTGCGCGCCGCTCGCATCGGGCGTGGCGCCGCCGGCCAGACCCGTGTTGCCGCCTTGCGGCACCAGCGCGATGCGATGCTCGACGGCGAGCCGGACCAGCGCCGCGACTTCCGCGGGCGTGGCCGGGCAGAGCACCGCGCAGGCCGCGCCGCTGTAGCGGCGGCGCCAGTCGGTGAGATACGGGGCGGTGTCGTGCGGATCGGTCAGCACTTGCGCGGCGCCGATGGCGTCGCGGCAGGCGGTGAGGAAAGCGGTCTGGGTCATGTTGGTCGGTCGGCGTTCGGGCGGAAAGATCGGACGGAGCGGGTGCTTTTGTCTTGGTCTTGCCGGTTTTTCGTCAGGGGCTCGGGTTGGAGTGGCTGTCGGGATCGGGCGGCGCGGCGGTGGCTACGCGGGGCGCTGCGGCATGCGCTGCTGGATGCATGGCTGACTGTGTCGCTGCTGTGCGTGTTGCCGGCGACGCTGCTGACTGCGCTGCTGCTTCGGTGACATCACGATCGCTCACCCGGTTTTCAAGGGCATCGCCAGCGGCTTGCTTCGCTGCCTCCTTCGCAGCGCGCTTCGCCGCCCGCTTGAACGGCGCGACATAAGTCAGCGCGCAAACAAAAAATATCACTGCGAGCGCGGCCTGCAACCAGCCGAGGCGCGCGCTCAGCCCGTGGTCGCTCCAGCCCCGTACGACGCCTTCGGCGAAATACAGCAGGATAAGCATCGACGCCCACTGGAGGGTGTAAAGCCGGCGCCGCCATACGCCAGGCAGCGCGCACAGCAGCGGCAATGCCTTGAGCACGAGCGCAGAGCCGCCGGGACGCAATGGCGCGAGCCACCACTCCCATGCGACGGCCAGCGCGATCAGCGCGAGCAAAGCGGCAATGGCGCCGAGCGCGGCAGCGGGTTTGGACGCTACGGGCAGGGCGGTGGAATGCAGGGACGCGGCCGTTGCGTCGTCGGTTGGGTGGGCCGCCGCCTCTGCCGACACCACGCCGCCCGGTTTCGACCCAGGCTTCAACTCATGCTTCATCCCGGACGTCACCTCCGGCCCGCTCACGGCCTTTCGCTCATGGACGCCGCCGTGCGCGCGACGCGTGCTCCGAGTGCGATGGCGAGCGTTTTCTCATCGGCGGAGATGCCTTGCGCGGCGCTGCCCGCGCGGGCGAAATGCGACGCCCCGTACGGCGTGCCGCCGGTTTGGGTCGTGCTCAACGCACTCTCCGTGTACGGGATGCCGACGATCAGCATGCCGTGGTGGAGCAGCGGCAGCATCATGCTGAGCAGCGTGGATTCCTGGCCGCCGTGCAGACTGCCGGTGGACGTGAACACGCAGGCCGGCTTGCCGGACAGGGCGCCCGCCAGCCACAGCGGCGTGGTGCCGTCGAGAAAGTATTTGAGCGCCGCGGCCATGTTGCCGAAGCGGGTGGGCGAGCCGAGCGCGAGGCCGGCGCATTCTTCGAGATCTCGCAGTTCGACGTAGGGCGGTCCTTCGGCGGGAATGTCCGGCTGCGTCGCTTCGCAGACGGTGGAAACCGCCGGCACGGTGCGCACGCGCGCCTGCATGCCGGGGACGCTGTCGACGCCGTGCGCGATCGCCAGCGCGAGCTCGCGGGTGGCGCCGTGACGGCTGTAATAAAGCACGAGAATGTCTTTCATAGGCCCCATCGGTGAACGGGTATTATAGGGGCTCGGTCCGCTCTGCTGGCCACTCATAGCCGTTCGGCCAGGTGCCGCGCGCGGTTCCCCAGGCACCGGTTCAAGAGGCAAGGAGATGGGTTTGTTGTCCAGGGTGCGTTTCGATCTCGACACGCTCAAACGACTCGCGCGGTTTGCCGCGCAGCGCATCGGCGAAGACCGTATTCCGCAGGTCGCCGGCAGTCTCACGTTCACGGCGATGCTGGCGCTCGTGCCGCTCGCCACGGTCGCGTTCGCGTTGTTCACCGCGTTTCCGATTTTCAGTTCGTTCCAGGATTCGCTGCAGCTTTTCCTCGCGGACCACCTGATGCCCGCGCAACTGAACAGTCAGATTTTCAAGTATCTGAACCAGTTCGCGTCGAAGGCGAAGGGGCTGACCACGATCGGCATGATCCTGCTGTTTCTCACGGCAGTGATGACCATGATGACCGTCGAATCCGCGTTCAACGTGATCTGGCGGGTGCGCAAGGCGCGGCCGATCGCGCAGCGCATTCTGGTCTACTGGGCGATCATCACGCTTGGGCCCATTCTGATCGGCGTGAGCCTGTCGATCTCCTCGTATCTGTTCACGCAGTCGATGACCTTCAGCGCGGCGCAGCGCATCACGCCGCTCATCGAATGGGCGCTGGCGGGCGCCGCGCTGCCGCTGACGGCGCTCGCCTTCACGATTCTCTACGTCTATCTGCCGAACTGCCGCGTGGAATGGCGCGACGCGGTGATCGGCGGCGTCACCGCCGCGATCGCGTTCGAGCTCGCCAAACGCGGTTTCGGCTATTACGTGCGCCGCATTCCGACCTACACCGCCGTGTACGGAGCGTTCGCCGCCGTGCCGCTGTTCCTCTTGTGGATGTACCTGTGCTGGTTCATCACGCTCGCGGGCGCGATGATCGCCTCCGCGTTGCCGGCAATTCGCATCGGCCAGTTTCACCGGCCCACCTTCGACGGCAGCAATCTGTTCGATTCGCTCGAACTGCTCGCGCGGCTCTCGGAAGCACGCGACGCGGGCGGGCGCGGGTACACGGTGCCCGAACTTGCGCGGATGCTTCGGCGCGATATGGACATCACGCTCTACCTGCTGCAGCGGCTCGAGGAGATCGACTGGATCGCGCGGCTGGAGGACGACGCCGGTCCGCATTTCCTGTTGCTGGCGAACCCGGCGCAGGTCACGGTCGAGCGCCTGTTCGACATGTTCGTGATCGACCGCGCGGAGCTCGCGTACCAGCTCGACCTGGAGTCCACGCGCGTGGATGGCGCGACGCTGCTGGCCTCGCTCGACAACGACAAGCTGAAGGTGACGCTCGCCGCTTTGCTGGCGGCGCGCGCGGCGGCCAAAGCGGCTCGTGCCGGGGAGAGCGAGCGCGTCGCGCCGTCGATGCCGCATCAGGCGGCTTGACACGATGCGGGGCGATTGATGCCTGGCGGCGCGGGATATGGGACGAATGCGCGCCGCCCGCGAACGGGCGGCGCTCGCATGATGGCGCCATCAGGCGCGCTGGAAATAGCGGTGAAGTGATCGAGGCAGGCTGGCAAAGAAAGCGGCACGGCATGCCCGCTGACGCGCCAATCACATTGGCCAACCCGCTGCCCAGCTAAAGCGAAATCCTGCCGACGCAAATGTCCTTGAACATCACCCAGTCGCCCATCAGGCTATAGAGCGGATGGCGGAAGGTCGCCGGCCGGTTCTTCTCGAAGAAAAAATGCCCGACCCAGGCAAACCCGTAGCCGCAAATTACGGCTGCCGGCAGCCATAGCCAGTCGCCGGTGGCGAGCGCCATCGCCAGACAGCCGATCACGCCGAGCGATCCCACGAAATGCAGCCGCCGCGAGACCATATTGCGATGCTCGCTCAGATAGTACGGATAGAACTCCGCGAAACTCGCGAAGTGATCGGTATGCGCGGTGTGAGCCATGATGGCCTCCGATGTGGACGCTTGCCGCCGTCATGCCCGTCGCTCCGGGTGGTTTCGCCGCGTGCCGCCATGCTTCGCACGCGTTCGCAACGCGACAGGCTTGAACCATTGTGCGGCTATCGGGCCCCGCGCGCAACCTGGCCATTCGGACGATGGCGCGGCTGTTCCAGCACGCGTATCGTGCTAACTCACTTGCCGGTTTACGCGACGCCTCACGGCCGCTAGCGGACTTCGCGAGGCGGCCTGGAAGCGAAGCTGAACAGCGCATCGAGCGTGGTGTCGGGCTGTTCGGTCATCAACGCGTGGCCCGCGTCGAGCGTGACGGTGTCGACCGGCACGCCCGCTTGTGCAAGCGCGTCGGCGAGCGCTTTGGCGGCGCGCGGCGGCGTCATCGCATCGCGCCGGCCGACGATCAGGCGCGTCGCGCAGCGCACCTGGGCGGCGCGGGCGAGACCGTCCGCGTAGTCGTTGCACGCGGTGAAGTCGGTATGGAAAAGGTGCGGTTCGCCGCGCGCCGAAACGCGCTCCATCAGGCGCTGATTCATGCCGTGCAGCCAGAAGCCCGGGCCGGGGCAGGAGGGCTTGGCTGCGAGCGTCGAATGCGACCATTGGTTGACCATGCCGATCGCGTCAGGCTCCCGATGCAGCGCGGCGTCGAGCAATGCGCCGGAGACGGCCATCGGCATCGCGGTGGCGAGCAGCGCGAGATGCGTCGCGCGTTGCGGATAGCGGCCGGCAAAGTCGAGCGCGATCAGCGAGCCCATGCTGTGGCCGGCCACGAATGCGCGCTGCACACCGGCGGCGTCGAGCAGTGCGGCGAGCCAGTCGGCCAGCGCGCTCACGCTGGTGAGCGCGGGGCCGCTGCTGCGGCAGTGGCCGGGCAGATCCACCGCCAGCACGCCGAAGCCGTGGTGCGCGAAGTAGCGGCTTTGCAATGCCCATACGCTGTGGTCGTGCTCGGCGCCGTGGATGAACACCGCGGTAGGCAGGCCAGCGTCGAATGGTTTGCCACCGGTGTACGCGTAAGCGGGTTGGCCTTGAACGGTAACGATCATGCGGACTCCGGGGGGGTTGCGGCGGTGTCGGAGGGGGCTGGCGAGCGGGTTTTTGCGGTTGCGGTGTCTGCGGCGGATGCAGTCGCCGCGCCGCTTCGGGCCACCGCAGCGCCGCCCGATTTCTGCGCGGCCTTCAACGCGCGCTTGAGGTCGTCGATCAGATCGTCGGGATCTTCGAGGCCGATCGACAGGCGGATCGTGCCTTCGGCGATACCGGCGGCGGCAAGCGCGGCGGCATCCATGCGAAAGTGGGTGGTCGATGCGGGATGAATCACCAGCGAGCGCGCGTCGCCGACATTCGCGAGATGCGAGAACAGCGACAGCGCTTCGATGAAACTGCGCCCGGCCGCGCGGTCGCCACGCAGATTGAAGCTGAACACGGCGCCCGCGCCGCGCGGCAGCAGGCGCTGCGCGAGCGCATGGTCGGGATGCGACGGCAGCTCCGGATAAGCGACCGTTTCGACCGCGTCGTGAGCGGCAAGGAACTCGACCACGCGGCGCGTATTGGCGACGTGCCGTTCCATACGCAAAGGCAATGTCTCGATGCCTTGCAGCAGTTGCCACGCGGCTTGCGGATGCAGGCACGCGCCGAAGTCGCGCAGACCTTCGCGGCGCGCGCGCAGCAGGAACGGAGCGATCGTGCTTTCCTCGCTGAACACCATGCCGTGGAAACCTTCGTACGGCTCGGTGAATTCGGGAAAGCGCCCCGACGCGTCGAAGTCGAACGTGCCGCCGTCCACCAGCACGCCGCCGATCGTCGTGCCGTGGCCGCCAAGGAATTTGGTGGCCGAGTGATAGACGAAGTCCGCGCCGTGCTCGAACGGTTTGAGCAGATACGGCGTCGTGAAGGTCGAGTCGACCAGCAGCGGCACGCGGTGCTCGTGCGCGATCTGCGCGACGGCGGCGATGTCGAGCACGTCGAGCCCGGGGTTGCCGAGCGTCTCGCCGAACAGCAGCCGCGTATTCGGGCGCAGCGCGGCGCGCCACGCGTCGAGCTCGCCTGGTTTGACGAAGGTCGTCTCGATGCCGAAGCGCCGCAGCGTGTAGTGCAGCAGGTTGTGCGAGCCGCCGTACAGCGCGCTGGAGGCGACGATGTGCGAGCCCGCGCCCATCAGCGTGACGATCGCCAGATGCAGGGCCGCCTGGCCGCTCGCCGTGCCGATCGCGCCCGCGCCGTTTTCCAGCGCGGCCACGCGCTCCTCGAACACGGCCACCGTCGGGTTGGAGATGCGCGAATAGACGTGGCCGGCGCGCTCCATGTTGAAGAGCGCCGCGGCGTGGTCCGAGTCGCGGAACGAAAAGGAGGTAGTCTGGTAAATCGGCGTGGCGCGCGCACCGGTAGCGGGATCGGGGGCGGCGCCGGCATGCAGCGCAAGCGTGTCGAAACGGTTGGCGGACATCGTGGGCGGCGGGGCCACGAGCGGCCTCGCGAAAGGGGAAAGTGGCGGCCATCCTATCACCGGCATGATCCGCATCAAGCGCGGTTTTCCCGATGCGCGCGCCCGGCGCGGTACGAATTCGAGATGGCGAACGCCCGCTGATCCTTGGTGGGCGGGCCGCTTTCCTTTTATGGGCCTTTCCGCTAGGATCGAAAATCATTCATGCATTGCCAGCTAGCGGGTATCACGGAGACAGATCATGCGAGTCAGCGACATTCTCAAAGTCAAAGGCAACACCCTTTTCACG
Source organism: Paraburkholderia sp. TE9906 (assembly GCF_056279605.1). Lineage (NCBI taxonomy): Bacteria > Pseudomonadati > Pseudomonadota > Betaproteobacteria > Burkholderiales > Burkholderiaceae > Paraburkholderia > Paraburkholderia sp. TE9906. Next base: position 90,103 of record NZ_JBWCCT010000016.1, on the reverse strand, counting down.
GTCACACCGGATACCATGCTGCACGACGCGGTCAATGCGATGGCCGACCACGATATCGGCTCGCTGGTCGTGATGGAATATGGCGATCTCGTCGGCATGCTGACGTTTCGCGAAATCATTCTGACGCTGAGCAAGAACGGCGGCAGCGTCGGCACCTCCACGATCCGCAAGGTGATGGACGACCATCCGCTCACCTGCACGCCCGAGACCGACGTCAATGAGGTCCGCCGCATGATGCTCGAACATCACGTGCGCTACTTGCCGGTGATGGAAAGCCGTACGCTGATGGGCGTCATTTCGTTTTACGACGTGGCGAAGGCGGTGGTCGAAGAGCAGGGCTTCGAAAACCGCATGCTCAAGGCGTATATCCGCGACTGGCCGGAAGAACAGCAGGAACAGCAACCGGCGCGTTGATGCGCTGTGACTGACCGTCGCGCTCCAGCATTGTCATGAGCGCGAAGAGGCGGGCAAGGCGCGCGCGAAAGCGTGCGCCTTTTTTGTGTCCGGCCGCGTCGTGGGCGGCCCGCCAGAAGCGGGTGCCTGTGCGCCCGGTTGTACCGCAGTTCCGTTCCGTGTTTCGCGTGATGTGATGAGCCGCCTGCGCCCGGCGCCGTTCTCCGCGCTTTCTCCGTTGTTGCTCTTCTGGGCCGTTCTCCGAACTTCATGAGCGATCGTCCGTTACCTGCCGCCCGTCGCGCCTCCCGTGCGCATGACTCGCACGAATCCCAGTTCCGGCTGCTCAGGCAGCGCCGCTTCGCGCCGTTCTTCTGGACGCAGTTCCTCGGCGCAATGAACGACAACGTGTTCAAGATCGGTTTCACGTCGCTCGTCACCTATCAGGCAGCGCGCTTTTCCGGCGTCGATCCGGCCACTGCGGCGTTTCTGATCGCGGCCATTTTCATTCTGCCGTTCGTGCTGTTCTCGGCCACTTCCGGGCAGATCGCCGACAAGTACGACAAGGCCATGCTCACGCGCTTCGTCAAGAGCTTCGAAATCGTCGTGATGCTGATCGGCGGCGCGGGGTTCTGGCTGCATAGCGCGCCATTGCTGTACCTGTGCACGTTTCTGATGGGCGTCCATTCGACCGTGTTCGGGCCCGTCAAGTACTCGTATCTGCCGCAGCATCTGTCGAAGACGGAGCTGGTCGGCGGCAACGGCATGGTCGAGATGGGCACCTTCGTCGCGATCCTGCTCGGCACGATCGTCGGCGGCGCGGGCGCCGGGCTCGCCGAACATGGCGCGCTGGTGCTGGCCGCCGCGTGCATCGCGATCGCGCTCGCGGGGCGCATCGTGTCGGGCTTCGTGCCGGCCACGGCCGCGCCGCAACCCGAGCTGCGCATCAACTGGAATCCGTTTAGCGAGACGTGGCGCAACCTCAAGCTGGCGCGCGAAAACCGCACCGTGTTCCTGAGCCTGCTGGGCATTTCCTGGCTGTGGTTCGTCGGCGCGACGTTTCTGTCGTCGTTCTTCAGTTTCGCGAAGAATGTGCTCTCCGCCAATCCGGACGTCGTGACCGTGCTTCTCGGCACGTTTTCGATCGGCATCGGCATCGGCTCGCTGCTGTGCGAAAAACTGTCGAAACGGCGCATTGAAATCGGTCTCGTACCGCTCGGCTCGATCGGCATGAGCGTGTTCGCGATCGATCTGTTTTTCGCGAGCCACGCGCTGCCGCCCGTCGGGCACCTGCTGAGCGTCGGCGAGTTCCTCGGGCGGCTCGCGCATTGGCGCGTGCTGGCCGATCTGTTCCTGCTCGCGATGTTCGGCGGCTTCTACAGCGTGCCGCTCTATGCGCTGATCCAGAGCCGCAGCCAGCCGAGCCACCGGGCGCGCATCATCGCCGCGAACAACATCCTGAACTCGCTGTTCATGATCGTGTCGGCGTTGATGGCGATGGGCCTGACCTCGGCCAGTTTCAGCATTCCGGCGATCTTCCTCGTCACCGCGCTGCTGAACATCGTCGTCGCGACCTACATCTATTCGCTGGTGCCGGAGTTCCTGTTGCGCTTCATCGCGTGGATGCTGGTGCATACGTTCTACCGGATTCGCCTCGTGCATGCCGAGCGGATTCCGGACGAGGGCGCGGCGGTGCTGGTGTGCAACCACGTGAGCTTCGTGGATGCGATCGTCATCATGGCCGAGAGTCCGCGGCCGATCCGCTTCGTGATGGATCATCAAATCTTCAGGTCGCCGTTCGCGGGCTGGGTGTTTCGTCATGCGAAAGCGATTCCGATCGCGCCGGCGCATCAGGACCCGGAACTGCTCCCGCGCGCCTACGAACGTTGCGCGCAGGCGCTCGCCGAGGGCGAACTGGTTTGCATCTTTCCGGAAGGCAAGCTCACACGAACCGGCGAGATGAATCCGTTTCGCCATGGCGTGATGGAGATCATCAGGCGCACGCCTGCGCCGGTCATACCGATGGCGCTGCGCGGCCTGTGGGGTAGCGTGTTTTCTCGCGGCAACGACACGCACTGGCCACGCCCGATCCGCAAGGGCGTGATGAGCCGGTTGAGCCTCGCGGTGGGCGAGCCGATCGATCCGGCGCAGGCGACGCCGGAGAAATTGCAGCAGATCGTCACGGAGTTGCGCGGGGCGCGGAAGTAGCGGGCCGGGATGGTGGCCGGCGCTGCAGCCAAAACCGCCTCCGCCGCCGTTCTGACGACACACCCTACAGTCAAAACGAAAATCCCCACTCACGGCGGCGCGTTTGCCGACGCCCCCGCGCGAATCGTCGCAAGCTTGCGGCTGAGTTGGCCTTGGCCAATCGTCCACTCATGCCGCGCAACCCGTTCCCCCTGCGATGGGGCTGGCATAATAGCGCTTTCCCCGCATTTCTTTGGACGACGCCCATGTCCGGCAACACGCTCGGTACGCTTTTCACTGTCACGACCTTCGGCGAATCGCACGGCCCCGCTATCGGCTGCGTGATCGATGGCTGCCCCCCGGGCATGGCGCTCAACGAAGCCGACATCCAGCTCGAACTCGACCGCCGCAAGCCCGGTACGTCGCGCCACGTCACGCAGCGCCAGGAAGAAGACAAGGTCGAGATCCTGTCGGGCGTGTTCGAAGGGCAGACCACCGGCGCGCCGATCGCGCTGCTGATCCGCAATACCGATCAGCGCAGCAAGGACTACGGCAACATCGCCGACACGTTCCGCCCCGGTCACGCCGACTACACCTACTGGCAGAAGTACGGCATTCGCGACTATCGCGGCGGCGGCCGTTCGTCGGCGCGCCTGACGGCGCCCACAGTGGCGGCGGGCGCGGTCGCGAAGAAGTGGCTGCGCGAGAAATTCGGTACCGAGATTCGTGGTTATATGGCAGCGCTCGGCGAGATCGACGTGCCGTTCGTCGACTGGGCGCAGGTGCGCGAGAACCCGTTCTTCGTGCCGAACGCCGACATCGTGCCGCAGCTCGAAGCGTACATGGACGCGCTGCGCAAGGACGGCGATTCGATCGGCGCGCGCATCAACGTCGTGGCCTCCGGCGTGCCGGTCGGGCTCGGCGAACCGCTGTTCGACCGCCTCGACGCCGACATCGCGCACGCGATGATGGGCATCAACGCGGTGAAGGGCGTCGAGATCGGCGCGGGCTTCGCGAGCGTCGCGCAACGCGGTTCGGTGCATGGCGACGAGTTGACGCCCGAGGGCTTCGTCGGCAATCACGCGGGCGGTGTGCTCGGCGGTATTTCGACCGGGCAGGACATCACGGTGTCGATCGCGATCAAGCCGACCTCGAGCATTCGCACGCCGCGCCGTTCGATCGACAAGGCGGGCCAGCCGGCAGTCGTCGAAACGTTCGGGCGGCATGACCCGTGTGTCGGCATTCGCGCCACGCCGATCGCCGAATCGATGCTCGCGCTGGTGCTGATCGACCACGCGTTGCGCCATCGCGCGCAGTGCGGCGACGTGTCCGTCAGCACGCCGAAGATCGCGGCGAGCGCGCCTTAACCGGCGCGCGTCGAACGTCTTTTGACCCGCTGAGCGCGCGGCGCTATCCCCATGGCCGATTCAAACGCCGGGCTGGCGGATAGCCAGCTCGCCGCGCTGCGCGCGCGTGCCGCCGCGCCGGATGCGTCCGCCGGCGACTGCTTCGCGTTCGGCCAACTGCTGCTGCAGCACACCGGCCGCGACAAGGCCCGCCGGCACGAGGCGCTCGCCGCTCTGGTGCGCGCCTACCGGCTCGATCCTTCGAGCGAACCCACTTTGCTTCCCATGATTGCGCAGATGGCCTTTATCGTGCGCGACTGGGCACTGCTAGACTCGGCGGCCGGACTGCTTCTCTCGCACCATCCCGAAGACGCCAACGCGCTGATGTGGCGTGCGGCCGTCATGCAGCAGCGCGATGACTTCGCCACCGCCGAACGCTTGCTGCGCGAAGCGCTGCGCGTCGTGCCCGCCAATCCGGTGGCGCTTCACAAGCTCGCGCTGTGCATCAAGGAGCAGGCGCGTTTCGCCGAAGCCGAGGCATTGCTCAGGCAAGTGCTGGCGCTGTCGCCGAACAACGCGCATGCGTTGTTCGATCTGTCTGAACTCGAAATCCGCTCAGACCGTTTCGCCGATGGTTGGGCGCATTACGAGTCGCGCATCGCGTTCGCCGATGGCATGAACAACGCGCAGCATGCGCTCGCAGCGATCAGCGCGTATTGGCAGGGTGAATCGCTGGCCGGTAAGACGCTGGTGGTCTACGGCGAGCAGGGCAATGGCGACTGCCTGTGGGCGGTACGCTTTCTGCCGCTGCTGGCCGAGCGGGCGCGGTGCGAAGGCGGACGGGTGGTCTTCGGTCATGATGGGCCGCTGCGTCATCTGTTCGAGCGGACACTGCCCGCCGGTCTGCCGCTCGAAACGAGTCTCGACACCCGGCCTGATTTCCACTGCGGCCTGATGAGCTTGCCGCTGCGCCTCGGCATCGTCGATGCAGCGGGGTGGGGCGCGCCGTACCTGAGCGCCGATCCGGCGCATGTGCGGACATGGCGCGAGCGGGTCGACGCGCAACTTGCGGCCACGCGAGGCAATCTCAAAGTCGGGGTGGTGTGGAACGGCAATCCCGAACATATCCGCGACATGCGGCGCTCGGTGCCCGTCGAGCGACTTGAACCGCTATTGAACGTGGCGGACGTGAGTTATTTTGCGTTGTCGCCGGGGCGGGGCGAAACGGCTGCGCAGTGGCGAGCCAGGGGTCTCGACGTGATCGACATGACCGGTCACTTTCAGTCCGGCTTCGACGACGTCGCCGCGTTGCTGGCGAATCTGGATCTGGTCGTGACGATCGACAGCGGGCCCGCGCATCTGGCAGGGGCGCTCGGCGTGCCGACCTGTTTGATGATCGATCACGTCTCCGCGTGGTTCTGGGGCGATGCATCGCCGCATACGGCCTGGTACGATTCGATCGAGCTGGTTCGACAGCCGCGCGTCGGCGACTGGGCGCCGGTCGTGGCGAAGGTGCGGGAGAGGATTGAAGCGATGACGCGCGAGCGTCGTTGAAACTTCCGCCTTCGCGCGGCGCCAGCGAAGATGCAGGCGCCACGCGAAGACAAGCAAAGCCGCGCTTACATATTCGGATAGTTCGGCCCGCCGCCACCTTCCGGCGTGACCCACACGATATTCTGCGTCGGGTCCTTGATGTCGCAGGTCTTGCAATGCACGCAGTTCTGCGCATTGATCACGAGCCGTTCGCTGCCGTCGTCGTTCTTGACGAACTCATACACCGCCGCGGGGCAATAGCGCGACTCAGGACCGGCATAGGTCTGCCAGTTCACGTTGACCGGCACCGACGGATCTTTCAGCGTCAAGTGAGCCGGCTGGTTCTCCTCGTGATTCGTGTTCGAGATGAACACCGAAGAGAGCCGGTCGAACGTCAGCTTGCCGTCCGGCTTCGGATACGTGATCGGCGTGCACTGCGAGGCCGGCTTGAGCATCTCGTGATCGGAATGCTGGTGATGCAGCGTCCACGGCACGTTGCCGCCCAGCAGCTTCTGCTCGATGCCGACCATCAGCGTGCCGAGATACAGGCCCTTGCTCATCCACTGTTTGAAATTGCGCGCGCGGTACAGCTCCGTATGCAGCCACGACGTCCTGAAGCTCTCCGGGTAGGCCGTGAGTTCGTCGCTGGTGCGTCCGGCCTGCACGGCGTCGAACGCGGCCTCGGCGGCGAGCATGCCGGTCTTGATCGCCGCATGCGAGCCCTTGATCCGCGATGCGTTCAGGAAACCCGCGTCGTCACCGACCAGCGCGCCACCGGGGAATACCAGCTTCGGCAGCGACATCAGGCCACCGGCGGTAATCGCACGCGCGCCATACGACACGCGCTTGCCGCCTTCCAGGATCGCGCGGATCGCAGGATGCGTCTTGTAGCGCTGGAATTCCTCGAACGGCGACAGATACGGGTTCGAATACCCAAGCCCCACCACGAAGCCGACCACCACCTGGTTGTTATCCATGTGATAGAGGAACGAGCCGCCGTACGTATCGTTCTGCAGCGGCCAGCCGGCCGTGTGCATCACGAGACCCGGCTTGTGCTTCGCCGGATCGATTTCCCACAGTTCCTTGATGCCGATGCCGTAGACCTGCGGATCGACGCCTTCGCGCAGTTTGAATTTCTCGTTCAGCTGACGGCCGAGATGGCCGCGCGCGCCTTCGCAGAACAGCGTGTACTTCGCGTGCAGTTCCATGCCGAGCTGGAAGTTCTCGGTCGGCTCGCCATCCTTGCCGATGCCGAGGTTGCCGGTGGCGACGCCTTTGACGGAGCCATCGTCGTTGTACAGGACTTCGGCCGCGGGAAAGCCCGGGAAGATTTCGACGCCGAGCGCTTCGGCCTGCTGACCGAGCCAGCGCGTGACGTTCGCGAGGCTGATCACGTAGTTGCCGTGATTCTTGAAGTTGTCCGGCAGCGCCCAGACCGGCACGCTCTTCGAGCCGGTTTCCGTGAGAAAGAGGAATCGGTCTTCGGTCACGTCCACGGTGAGCGGCGCGCCTTTTTCTTTCCAGTCCGGAATCAGTTCGGTGATCGCGCGCGGGTCCATCACCGCGCCCGACAGGATATGCGCCCCGATCTCCGAGCCTTTTTCCAGTACGCACACGCCCAGCTCGACGCCTTTTTCAGCCGCGAGCTGTTTCAGGCGGATCGCCGCGGACAGGCCAGCCGGGCCGCCGCCGACGATCACGACGTCGTATTCCATCGACTCGCGTGGGCCGTACTGCTCAATGAGACTTGCGGGGGTCATTGATGCTCCTCTTACCGTTAGAATGCTTTTTTCGGGTTCGTATTGTGGGCGATCGATCCCCGCACTGCAACCGGAGGAGCATAGATTAGCACGATCGTTCTATTTGTATGTTACGGTATCGACCCGCAGCGACGGTCCTACCGCACCTGTCAACCGTATCTGTCGTTACAACCGAACAAGGAACGTCAATGGGCCGTTCGATCAATCTGGAAGGCAAGGTCGCGCTGGTTACCGGTGCTTCGAGCGGGTTGGGGAAGCGCTTTGCTCAGGTGTTGTCGCAGGCGGGCGCCAAGGTCGTGCTGGCAAGCCGGCGCACCGAGCGGCTGAAGGAGCTGCGCGCGGAGATCGAGGCGTCGGGCGGTGCGGCACATGTCGTGTCGCTCGACGTGACTGATTATCAGAGCATCAAGGCGGCGGTGGCGCACGCGGAGACCGAGGCGGGCACGATCGATATTCTGGTCAACAACTCGGGCGTGTCGACCACGCAGAAGCTCACCGAGGTTACGCCGGCCGACTTCGAATATGTGTTCGACACGAATACGCGCGGCGCCTTCTTCGTCGCGCAGGAAGTCGCCAAGCGCATGATCATGCGCGGCAACAATGCGCAGAAGCCGTCATACCGGATCATCAATATCGCATCGATGGCGGGCCTGCGCGTGTTGCCGCAGATCGGCCTGTATTCGATGAGCAAGGCGGCCGTCGTTCATATGACGAAGGCGATGGCGCTGGAGTGGGGCAAGCACGGCATCAACGTCAACGCGATCTGCCCGGGTTATATCGACACCGAGATCAACCATCATCACTGGTCGACGGAGCAGGGGCAGAAGCTGGTGTCGATGCTGCCGCGCCATCGCGTCGGCAAGCCGGACGATCTGGACGGGCTGCTGCTGTTGCTGGCGGCTGACGAATCGCAGTTCATCAACGGCTCGATCATCGCCGCCGACGACGGCTTCGGGCTCGCGTGAGCGGGCCGGATTGACGCTGGTTCGCAGAAAGTGTTTTACGCGTGCGGGGCTTCCGTTGCAGGAGCGCCCGCGTTATCTTGCAGCGCATGGGCGGGCCGGCTACACGCCGGTCAGCCCATGTGTCGAGTGGGTTTCAATCCTGTCAGGCAGTAAGAAGAACGGAAGTACGATGAGCGATTTTCACGCAGTTTTTGAGATGTCGATGCCGATCCGTTGGGGCGACATGGACGCGTTCGGCCATGTGAACAACACGGTCTATTTCCGCTACATGGAGCAGGTGCGGATTTCCTGGTTCGAGCAACTGGGGTTCATCGGCGGTGATAGCAATGGGCAGGGGCCGGTGATCGTCAATGCGTCGATGGAGTTTCTCAAGCAACTGCACTATCCCGGCGACGTGATCGGCCGGATGTCGGTGGCAACCCCTGGGCGCAGCAGCTTCGACACCGGCTTCGAGCTGGTGCGTGCCGACGACCCGCACACCGTGTATGCGCGTGGCGCCGCGCGCTGCGTCTGGATCGATTACGCGGCGGGCAAGTCGGTGCCGGTGCCCGATCTGCTGCGCGCGACCATCGAGCGTGCCGCGCTGGTCAGGGCGGCTTGATGGGTGCAGTGGACTGAACGCTGCCGGACATGTCGTTCATCCTCCGGTGGAGTTCGTTAGCCGACCGGCCAGTGCCGCAGTTTCACCGCGCGAGTGCGAAGACGCGAATCAGTCGCACATTTTCACGCCCGTCCTTCAATTCCCAAGCAGCCGCTGCAACAGCTCGGTTGCATTCCCCGTATCGTATTTGCGCATCAGCCGCGCCCGGTAGACGTCCACCGTGCGCGGGCTGATCTCCAGCACCCGGCCGATCTGCTTGCTGGTCTTGCCCGTCACCAGTTGCGCGGCGATTTCGCGTTCGCGCGGCGTCAGTTCCACCGCCACGCGCCGCGTCGCGCTCAAATCCTCGAAGGTCCAGACGCCTGCCGCGTGCGGGTCGGCGCGCTGCAGCGCGCGGCCCGTCACGTGGCACCAGAACAATTCGCCGTTGGCGCGTTTCATGATGCGGTCGTCCGCATAGCTGCCCTGCGCGGTCATGATCGGCGGAATGCGTGCGCCGATCCGCTCGAATTCCGCCGCCGACGGATACAGCACCTGGAACGACTGGCCGAGCAGCGACTCGCGGCTGCAGCCGAAAATCGACGCGAGCTCGTCATTGCAGTCTTCGATAATTCGCTCGCGCGACAGCACGAGTCCGATCGGGGCGAGGTGGAATGCGGTTCGGTAATCCAGGGCGGGCATGGGTTGGCGGCAAATACTTATGTAGTTTTGCGTATTGTGCCGTATGGCATGCGCAGCGTACTCTTTCGAGCACATCACAACGCGGCCAGGCTGTCCGCGGCGGGCACCGTGCGAAGTCCAGGGTAACCTGGACGCACAGCTCGCTGGGGATGACTAGAATGACGTGTCGGGTTCGACCCGCAGAACGTCATACCGGCCGCAACGATCCGGAGGCCGGCTTTTCCGGCTGCGGATTTCCATAAGAGGAAGGGACATACTGATGAACAAGGTCTATCCAGGCGCCGCCGAGGCGCTGAAAGACATCGTCAAGGACGGGCAGACGTTCGCCGTCGGCGGTTTCGGGCTGTGCGGCATTCCGGAGGCATTGATCGGCGCGCTGCGCGATTCGAACGTGCAGGGCATCACCTGCATCAGCAACAACGCGGGCGTCGACGGGTTCGGCCTCGGCCTGCTGCTCGAAACGCGCCAGGTCAAGAAGATGATTTCGTCATACGTCGGCGAGAACAAGGAGTTCGAACGCCAGTATCTGGCCGGCGAACTCGAGCTTGAATTCACGCCGCAAGGCACGCTCGCCGAGAAGCTGCGCGCGGGCGGCTCGGGCATTCCGGCGTTTTTCACCAACACCGGCTACGGCACGCTGATCGCCGAGGGCAAGGAAACCCGCCAGTTCGGCGAGAACCATTACGTGCTCGAACATTCGCTGACCGCCGACGTCGCGCTCGTCAAGGCATGGAAGGCCGACAAGTCGGGCAATCTGATCTACCGCCGCACCGCGCGCAACTTCAATCCGATGTGCGCGATGGCCGGCAAGATCACCGTCGCGGAAGTGGAAGAGATCGTCGAAGTGGGCGAACTCGATCCGGACGCGATCCACACGCCTGGCATCTTCGTGCAGCGCATCGTGCTGAATGCGCATCCGGAAAAACGCATCGAACAACGCGTCGTCCGCGCGAAAGGAGACTGATCATGGCATGGACTCGTGACGAAATGGCCGCGCGCGCGGCGAAGGAATTGCAGGACGGTTTCTACGTGAACCTCGGCATCGGTCTGCCGACGCTGGTGGCGAACCACGTGCCGGCGGGCGTGGAAGTGTGGCTGCAGTCGGAAAACGGCCTGCTCGGCATCGGCCCGTCGCCGACCGAAGAGGAAGTCGATGCCGATCTGATCAACGCGGGCAAGCAGACGGTGACCACGTTGCCGGGCTCGTCGATTTTCTCGTCGGCGGATTCGTTCGCGATGATTCGCGGCGGCCACATCAATCTGGCGATTCTGGGCGCGATGCAGATCAGCAAGAAGGGCGATCTGGCCAACTGGATGATTCCGGGCAAGATGATCAAGGGCATGGGCGGCGCGATGGATCTGGTCGCCGGCGTCAAGCGCGTGGTGGTGCTGATGGAGCACGTCGCGAAGGGCGACCAGCACAAGATTCTCGACGAATGCACGTTGCCGCTGACCGGCGTGGGCGTCGTCAATGAGATCATCACCGACCTCGGCGTGATCGAGGTGACGGATGCCGGTCTGAAAGTGACCGAACTGGCGCCGGGCGTGAGCGTCGACGAAATCAAGGCGAAGACCGGCGCACCGCTCGACGTGAGCGCGGTGAGCTGAGGCCGATGCGGCTCGCCGGCCGGCCATCGGAGTTTTGAGCGGCGGGGCGGCAACCACACGGTTTCCCAAACGGGCGAGACGCGAGTCTCGCCCGTTCTGTTTTTGTGCCGCGCGTCGTGGGCCTGGGCAATGCGTGTGCCGAGCTTGTGCCGACTGCGCGTGCCGAGCCTGTCCTATGTCTTCCGGCCGATCCTTGCCGCGCGGCAAAGCGGTTTACAATCGTTTGAAGATTCAACGCCTGTCTGTCCCTGCTGTGCCCGAGCTAATCCGCAGCGCTTTCGCAAGGAACCCAGATGACCGCACCGACCTCCGCTTCCGCCGCCGGGCAGCCCGCGCCGCGCCAACGTTACGTGCAGTGCGCGAGCGCTGCGGGTTTGCACCGCGTCGCGTACACCGAATGGGGCGACCCGGACAATCCGCGCGTGCTGCTATGCGTGCATGGCCTGACGCGCTCCGGGCGCGACTTCGACCGCGTCGCGGCGCAATTCGCCGGAACCTATCGTGTGGTGTGTCCGGATGTGGTGGGGCGGGGCTTGTCGTCGTGGCTAGCGAACCCCAACTTATATGGCATTCCGCAATACGTCGCCGACATGGTCACGCTGATCGCGCGCCTGAACGTCGAAACGGTCGACTGGTTCGGCACGTCGATGGGTGGTTTGATCGGGCTTGGGCTGGCCGGTTTGCCGGAAACGCCAGTTCGCAAACTGCTGCTGAACGATGTCGGCCCGCATCTGGAGCCGGGCGCCGTGCAACGTATCGGCGACTACCTCGGCAAGCCTGCGCGCTTCGAGACGCTGCAACAGGGCATCGACCACGCCGCGTTGCTTGCGCAAACTTTCGGCCCGCTCACGCCGGACGAATGGCGTGAAATCAACACGCCGCTGCTGCGCGAACAGGACGGCGCGTGGCTGTTCCGTTATGACCCGCGCATCGCGCAGCCGTTTGCCGCGACCACCGAGGAAGCGACGAAACTCGGCGAGGCCGCACTCTGGCATTCGCTTGCGTCGTTCCAGGGGCCGGTGCTGGTAGTGCGGGGCGAGCATTCCGATCTGCTGTCGCGTGAAACCGTTACGAAGATGGTCGCGGCCGGACGTGCCGTGTCGAGCGCGGAGATCGCCGGCGTCGGGCATGCACCTGCCTTTCTCGCGGCCGATCAGATCGAACTCGCAAGACGGTTCTTTATCGGCCCGGCGCTCGACGCGTCATAATAGACGGTTTCGCGCGGCGTCTTCGATGGGCGCCATGCGGAGCGCATTCGGATCAACTTTCAACCCATCTCAGGATTTTTCATGGCAGTCATTCGTCATCACGTCGGCAAGCGCCTCTCGGAAACCGCCGTGCACAACGGCACCGTGTACCTCGCAGGCCAGATCGCCGAAGACACGGATCAGGACATCACGGGGCAGACGCGCGAAGTGCTCGGGCACATCGACCGCCTGCTGGGTGAAGTGAACAGCGACAAGTCGCATCTGCTGTCGGTGCAGATCTACATCTCGGACATGGTGCATTTCGCCGGCATGAACGCGGTGTGGGACGAGTGGGTCGCGCAAGGCGACACGCCGCCGCGCGCCACCGTCGAGGCCAAACTCGCCAACCCGAAGTGCCTCGTCGAAATCGTCGTGGTCGCGGCGCAGCGCAGCTAGGCCTCGCGCGGTCACCGTTGTTGAAATTCCCTTGATTCGTCTGGCCCGGCGGGCCGTCGCACCATGAATACCGAAATCGTTACGAGCACGCCTCAGCCCATTCCTTCTTTCGACGAAGCGATGGCGTTCGTGCGCGAGCATGCGGGCGAGGTGCGGCTGTCGTCGGGGGAATCGCTGGCGGATCACGCGGCGGGGACCGCGTCGATCATGCGCAAGCTCAATGTCGATCCGCCGGCGGTACTGGCGGCGGCGCTGTTTGCGTTGACGCCGCATCTGCAGGACCCGGAGCGCGTGATCACCGACAAATTCGGCGAAGAAGTCGCGCAACTGGTCGGCGACGTGCGCAAGCTGCTGCGCCTTGGCACGGTGAGCTTGCGCGCCGCGCAGCATGCGATACCCGAAGTCGGGCGCGATGCACAGGCCGCGCGCCGCGTGCAGGTCGAGGCGCTGCGCAAGATGCTGCTCGCGTTCGCGCAGGACATTCGCGTGGTGCTGATCCGTCTGGCGTCACGTTTGCAATCGCTGCGGTATTACGCGGCGGCGAAAGTCACGCCTTCACCGGACGTGGCACGCGAGACGCTCGACATCTATGCGCCGCTCGCCAACCGTCTGGGCATCTGGCAGCTGAAGTGGGAACTCGAGGACCTCGCGTTTCGTTTCGAAGAGCCGGATACATACAAGCGCATCGCGAAGCTGCTCGACGAGAAGCGCGTCGAGCGCGAGAGCTATGTCGCGCAGGCGATCGAACGCCTGCAGGAGGAGCTGGCCGCGGCGCAGATTCGCGCGGAAGTCAGCGGCCGGCCGAAACACATCTACAGCATCTGGCGCAAGATGCGCGGCAAGGAACTCGACTTCGCCGAACTCTACGACGTGCGCGCGTTTCGCGTGATCGTGCCGGACATCAAGGATTGCTACACCGTGCTCGGTATCGTGCACAACCTGTGGCAGCCGGTGCCGAAAGAATTCGACGACTACATCTCGCGGCCCAAACCGAACGGCTACAAATCGCTGCACACGGTGGTGATCGGCGATGACGGCCGTGCGTTCGAAGTGCAGATCCGTACGCAGGAAATGCATCAGTTCGCCGAGTACGGCGTGGCCGCGCACTGGCGCTACAAGGAGGCCGGCACGCGTGGTTATGGCGGGCAGTTCGCCGCCAACGAGAAGTACGACGAGAAGATTGCGTGGCTGCGGCAACTGCTTGCGTGGAAGGATGAAGTCACCGAGGGCGAGCACGGCGAGCAGCGTGCGGCGCAGCCGTGGGAGCAACTGCGCCAGGCCACGCTCGACGACGACCATATCTACGTGCTGACGCCGCAGGCGCGGGTGATTCCGCTGCCGCACGGCGCAACGCCCGTCGATTTCGCGTATCACCTGCATAGCGAGCTGGGGCATCGCTGCCGCGGCGCACGCGTCGACGGCGCGATGGTGCCGCTCAATACGCAGTTGCAGAACGGGCAGACGGTCGAGATCGTCGCGGTGAAGGAGGGCGGTCCCTCGCGCGACTGGCTCAACCCGCAACTCGGCTATCTGCACAGTCCGCGCGCGCGGCAGAAAGTGCGGGCGTGGTTCAACGCGGTCGAGCTGCAGGAGCACATCGCGAGCGGCCGTGCAATGGTCGAAAAGACCTTGCAGCGCGAGGGCAAGACGTCGGTCAATCTCGATCAGCTGGCCGCCAAGCTCGGCTTCAAAGCCACCGACGATCTGTTCTCCGTGGTCGGCAAGGAGGAGTTCAGTCTGCGGCTCGTCGAGCAGGCGCTGCACGACGCGCCGCCGCCGGAGCCCGTGGTCGAGGCGCCGGAGCAATTCGAGAAGCGCAGCAGCGGGGCGAGCGTCGCGCGCGGAGCGTCCACGGGGGTGCTGGTGGTCGGTGTCGATGCGTTGCTCACGCAGCTTGCGCGCTGCTGCCGGCCGGCACCGCCCGACGACATCTGCGGTTTCGTCACGCGTGGCAAGGGCATGTCGATTCACCGCAGCGATTGCCCGACGTTCCGGCGGATGGCCGAGCGCGCGCCGGAGCGTGTGTTGCAGACGGCGTGGTCGGCGGATGTGATGAGCGGCCGTGGCCAATCCGTATATCCTGTCGACCTCTCGATCGAAGCGACGGACCGGCAGGGTTTGCTGCGTGATATTTCCGAAGTGTTCGCGCGTGAAAAGATGAATGTGATCGGCGTGAAGACACAAACGCGCCGCAATGCCGCGTTCATGCAATTCACCGTCGAAGTGTCGAGCGCCTCGCAGATCCAGCGCGCGTGCACGCTGCTCGGCGAGGTGACGGGCGTGGTGCGCGCATCACGCAAGAACTGACGCGTGTGTAAGATGGCGCGCGTGGAAGCTTCTGCCGCGCATCTATCTGCCGTGCATTCGCAGGACGCACTTGCGCACATGGGTAGAAATTTAAAGCCGGTGCAGAAAAGTACTTGCCAAGCGGTGTGGGGCTCCATATAATCTCGTTTCTTCAGGCTCGTAGCTCAGCTGGTTAGAGCACCACCTTGACATGGTGGGGGTCGTTGGTTCGAGTCCAATCGAGCCTACCAACGAAAGAGAAATTCCGGTTTTGCCGGGGTTTCGCGAACTGCAGCAAGCGCTTGTGGCGCAAAAGGCGAATACGGTTATGACACCGCGAACGTTGACCGAAAGCACTTCGGAGCGACGCTAGTCGAGGACCACTTTCGCCAATGTAGTTTGCAGGAAATGTGAATGCGGCCCCTCGAAAGCGGGGCCGCATTTTTTTTGGCTTTTTGACCTTGATGTATGTGCCGCCGCCGGTCGGCACCACGGAGAACGCAATGGTTTCGATACGTCTGCCTGACGGTTCTGTTCGACAGTACGAGCATCCGGTGACCGTCGCCGAAGTGGCCGCCTCGATCGGCCCCGGCCTCGCTAAGGCTGCGCTCGGCGGCAAGATCGACGGTGAACTGGTTGATACCTCCGCGCTGATCGATCGCGACGTGGCGCTCGCCATCGTCACTGAAAAAGACGCAGACGGTCTCGATATCATTCGTCACTCGGCGGCGCACTTGCTCGCGTATGCAGTGAAGGATCTGTATCCGGAAGCGCAGGTTACGATCGGCCCGGTCATCGACAACGGTTTCTACTACGACTTCGCGTACAACCGTCCCTTCACGCCGGAAGATCTCGAAAAGATCGAAAAGCGCATGCAGGAACTCGCGAAGAAAGACGAGCCGGTCTCGCGCCGCGTCGTATCGCGTGATGAGGCGATCGACTACTTCAAGAGCATTGGCGAGAAGTACAAGGCTGAGATCATCGAATCGATTCCGTCGACCGACGAGATCAAGCTGTACTCGCACGGCAGCTTCACCGATCTGTGTCGCGGCCCGCACGTGCCGTCCACGGGCAAGCTGAAAGTCTTCAAGCTGATGAAGGTCGCGGGCGCCTACTGGCGCGGCGATTCGAAGAACGAACAATTGCAGCGCATCTACGGTACGGCCTGGACCAAAAAGGAAGACCAGGAAGCGTATCTGCACATGCTCGAAGAGGCGGAGAAGCGCGATCACCGCAAGCTCGGCAAGCAGCTCGATCTGTTCCACATGCAAGACGAGTCGCCGGGCATGGTGTTCTGGCATCCGCGTGGCTGGACGCTGTGGCAGCAGGTCGAGCAATACATGCGCCGTCGCGTGAACGACGCCGGCTACCTCGAAATCAAGACGCCTATGATCATGGACCGTTCGCTGTGGGAAGCGTCGGGCCACTGGCAGAACTATCGTGAAAACATGTTCACGACGGAATCGGAAAAGCGCGACTACGCGATCAAGCCGATGAACTGCCCGGGTCACGTGCAGGTGTTCAACCACGGGTTGCGCTCGTATCGCGATCTGCCGCTGCGCTACGCGGAGTTCGGTTCGTGCCATCGCAACGAATCGTCGGGCGCGTTGCATGGCTTGATGCGTGTGCGTGGTTTCGTGCAGGACGACGCTCACATTTTCTGTACCGAAGACCAGTTCATCAGCGAATCGATCGCGTTCAACACGCTGGCGATGAGCGTCTACAAGGATTTCGGTTTCGACAACGTCGAGATCAAGCTGTCGCTGCGCCCGGACGCGCGCGCTGGCACGGACGAAACGTGGGATCGCGCGGAGCAAGGCCTGCGCGAGGCGCTGACGGCCTGCGGCGTGACGTGGGAGGAGTTGCCGGGCGAGGGCGCGTTCTACGGCCCGAAGGTCGAGTACCACATCAAGGACGCGCTCGGCCGCTCGTGGCAATGTGGCACGTTGCAGCTCGATATGGTGCTGCCGGAGCGCCTCGGTGCCGAATACGTCGCAGAAGACAACAGCCGCCGCCGCCCGATCATGCTGCACCGGGCAATCGTCGGATCGATGGAGCGTTTTCTCGGGATTCTGATCGAGCACCATGCCGGTGCAATGCCTTCATGGCTCGCGCCGATGCAGGTTGTCGTGATGAATATCGCGGAAAATCAGACCGAATATGCGCAGTCGCTAGCCCAATCGTTGCAAAAACAAGGGGTTAGAGTTGAGGCCGATTTGCGCAACGAGAAGATTAGCTATAAAATACGCGAGCACACGCTGGAAAAGGTCCCGTACCTGCTCGTGGTCGGCGACAAAGAGCGTGAAGCCCAAACGGTAGCCGTGCGTGCCCGTGGTGGTGTCGATCTGGGCGTGATGCCCCTCGATGCCTTCATTGAGCGTCTGCGCCAGGACGTGCAGTCGTTCAATTGAGCCACTTGGTAGGCCGGCTCGTTTTTTTTAATTTTTAGAGGAAACGTAACATCGCTACTGATAAGTCTGCGCACCGCATCAACGGTGAAATTACGGCACCCGAGGTGCGTCTGGTCGGCGTCGAGAACGAACCGCTCGGCATCGTGAAACTCGCTGATGCGTTCCGCATGTCGGAACAGCAAGACGTGGATCTGGTCGAAATCGCGCCGCAAGCGGTTCCGCCGGTTTGCCGCTTGATGGACTACGGCAAGTTCAAGTACTCGGAAGCGAAGAAACAACACGAGGCCAAGCTCAAGCAGAAGGTCGTCCAGGTCAAGGAAGTCAAATTCCGTCCGGGCACCGACGACGGCGATTACAACGTCAAGCTGCGCAACCTCATCCGCTTCCTCGATGACGGCGACAAGACGAAAATCACGTTACGTTTCCGTGGCCGCGAAATGGCTCACCAGGAAATCGGTATGCGCATGCTCGAGCGCCTGCGCACGGACCTCGACGAAGTCGGTCAGGTCGAGCAGATGCCGAAAATGGAAGGGCGCCAGATGATCATGGTGCTCGCTCCGAAGAAAAAGAAGTAAGTGGCTGGAGTGGCGGCGCGCCACGTGGTGCGTGCTCCGGTGGCTATAAGTTTGAATTGAAGTTTGAAACGATGCGGTGCCGGGTGTCCGGCGCGGTGTCGGCAGGTTTCGGAGCGGCGTGCATGCAAGTGCGCGCCGATTCCTGAAAAGCGGCCGCCGGCGGTGTTGGCGGTCTGCATACCAAGTGGAATGGGTTTCGAAGGGCGGGTGATGGCCATCTGGCCGACCGCACACCCATATCCATCTAATAATGGAGTTGTCATGCCGAAGATGAAGACCAAGAAGAGTGCTGCAAAGCGCTTCGTGGTGCGTCCGGGCGGTACCGTCAAGCGCGGTCAGGCCTTCAAGCGCCACATTCTTACCAAGAAGACCACCAAGAACAAACGCCATTTGCGCGGTTCGACGGCAGTTCATGATTCCGATCTGAACTCCGTGCGCGCAATGTTGCCGTTCGCTTAACCCTTAACCGACACTCATAGGAGCAAGACATGCCTCGAGTAAAACGTGGGGTTACCGCACGGGCCCGCCACAAGAAGATCATCAAGCTGGCCAAGGGTTACCGCGGCCGTCGCAATAACGTCTATCGCATCGCCAAGCAGGCGGTCATGCGCGCAGGCCAATACGCCTACCGCGATCGCCGCAACAAGAAGCGTGTGTTCCGTGCATTGTGGATCACGCGTATCAACGCGGCGGTGCGTCAGCACGACATGACGTACAGCGTGTTCATCAACGGCCTGAAGAAGGCTTCGATCGAACTCGACCGCAAGGTGCTGGCCGACATGGCTGTGTTCGACAAGGCTGCTTTTGCTGCGATCGTTCAGCAGGTGAAAGCCGCCGTTGCAGCCTGATTGCGCTTCTGGCAATTAACACTGCGTGGTTCGTTGCAGCGAATATCCGGTAGTCTCGGTGACGTTGCAGCAAAAACGGGGCTCCTCACCGAGCCCCGTTTTTGTTGGTAGAACCAGTTTGCTTCGATTGAACACTGACGTTGAAATGATGGGATCAATGGATCTGGACCAGATTGTCGCCGACGCGCAAAAAGCCTTCGCAGAAGCCTCCGACGTCACCACCCTCGAGAACGAGAAAGCGCGCTTTCTCGGCAAATCGGGTGCGCTGACCGAGCTGTTGAAGGGCCTTGGCAAACTCGATCCCGAAACGCGCAAGACCGAAGGCGCACGGATCAACCTCGTCAAGCAGCAAGTGGAAGCCGCGTTGACGGCCCGCCGTCAGGCGCTGGCCGACGCGCTGCTGAATCAGCGCCTCGCCGCTGAAGCCATCGACGTCACGCTGCCCGGCCGCGGCACCGCTGCAGGCAGCCTGCACCCGGTGATGCGCACATGGGAGCGCGTTGAACAGATTTTCCGTACGATCGGATTCGACGTGGCCGACGGCCCCGAGATCGAAACCGACTGGTACAACTTCACCTCGCTGAACAGCCCGGAAAACCATCCGGCGCGTTCGATGCAGGACACTTTCTACGTCGACGGCAAAGACGCCGACGGTCGCCAGCTGCTGTTGCGCACGCATACGAGCCCGATGCAGGTGCGCTACGCGCGCACCAACACACCGCCGATCAAGGTCATCGTGCCGGGGCGTACGTATCGCGTGGACAGCGACGCGACGCATTCGCCGATGTTCAACCAGGTCGAAGGCCTGTGGATCGACGAGAACATCAGCTTCGCGGACCTGAAGGGCGTCTACACCGACTTCCTGAAGAAATTTTTCGAGCGTGACGACATTCTCGTGCGCTTCCGTCCGTCGTATTTTCCGTTCACCGAACCGTCGGCCGAAATCGACATGCTGTTCGAAACGGGCAAGAACGCCGGCAAGTGGCTCGAAATTTCGGGCTCGGGCCAGGTTCATCCCACGGTGATCCGCAACATGGGCCTCGACCCGGAGCGCTACATCGGCTTTGCTTTCGGCAGCGGCCTCGAGCGGCTCACGATGTTGCGTTACGGCGTGCAAGACCTGCGTCTGTTCTTCGAAAACGACCTGCGTTTCCTGCGTCAATTCGCCTGAACCGGCGCGTACGAACGCGACAAGCATAGAGCGCGGCATCGCACCTCGTGCATGCCGCCAGCGTCCCCGGCGGGGCGTTGCGAGTGAAACGGGTACGAATCCCGAGTCACGCGAAGCCCCTGCCGGACGTGGACCTAACCTGATCAGAACGTACACAGAACCATGCAATTCCCGGAATCCTGGCTGAGAACCTTTGTCGATCCGCAACTGACGACCGACGAACTGTCGCACGCGTTGACGATGGCCGGTCTCGAAGTCGAAGACCTGCGGCCGGCCGCGCCGCCGACCTCGAAGATCGTCGTCGGCCAGGTGCTGGAAGTTGTCAAGCACCCGGACGCGGACAAGCTCAACGTGTGTCAGGTCGACGCCGGCACCGGCGCGACGCTGAACATCGTGTGCGGTGCGCCGAACGTGGCGCCGGGCATCAAGGTGCCGGTTGCGCTGGTGGGTGCGCAACTGCCGCCGGCTGAAGAGGGCGGCGCGCCGTTTGCGATCAAGCTCTCGAAGCTGCGCGGCGTGCAAAGCGAAGGCATGCTGTGCTCCGCACGTGAGCTGAAACTTTCGGAAGATCATAGCGGCCTGATGATCCTGCCGGAAGCGACGCCGATCGGCCAGGACATCCGCGAAACGCTGAACCTCGATGACACCGTTTTCGAGATCAAGCTGACGCCGAACAAGGCGGACTGCCTGTCGGTGTTCGGCGTGGCGCGCGAGACGTCGGCAATCACCGGCGCGCCGTTGCGCCCGTTGGACATCAAGCCGGTCGACGTCAAGCTCAACGAAACGTTGCCGGTCAAAATCTCCGCGCCCGATCTGTGCGGCCGTTTCTCCGGCCGCGTGATTCGCGGCGTGAACGCGCGCGCGAAGTCGCCGCACTGGATGGTCGAGCGCCTCGAGCGTTCGGGCCAGCGCAGCATCTCCGCGCTCGTCGACATCTCGAACTATGTGATGCTCGAACTGGGCCGTCCGTCGCACGTGTTCGATCTCGACAAGATCCACGGCGGCATGGACGTGCGTTGGGGCCGCAAGGGCGAAACGCTCAAACTGCTGAACGGCAACACCGTCGAGCTCGATGAAACCGTTGGCGTGATCGCCGACGAGCAGCACATCGAAAGTCTCGCGGGCATCATGGGCGGCGACAGCACGGCCGTTACGCTCGACACCACCAACATCTATCTCGAGGCCGCGTTCTGGTGGCCCGATAGCATTCGCGGCCGCTCGCGCAAGTACAACTTCTCGACCGATGCGGGCCATCGTTTCGAGCGCGGCGTCGACTATGCGACCACGGTCGATCATATCGAGCGCATCACGCAACTGATCCTCGATATCTGCGGCGGCGAGGCTGGTCCGGTCGACGACCAGATCGTCAACGTGCCGAAGCGCGAGCCCGTG
Source organism: Paraburkholderia sp. TE9906 (assembly GCF_056279605.1). Lineage (NCBI taxonomy): Bacteria > Pseudomonadati > Pseudomonadota > Betaproteobacteria > Burkholderiales > Burkholderiaceae > Paraburkholderia > Paraburkholderia sp. TE9906. The sequence goes on along the minus strand of NZ_JBWCCT010000016.1, from coordinate 68,703 downwards.
AAAATGCGTGTGTCGCGTGCAAACCGCATCATCGGCGTGCAGATCGACGCGGAAGAAATCGCGCAGATTTTCACGCGCCTCGGCCTCTCGTTCGAGCGCGACGGCGATACCTTCGCGGTGATGCCGCCGTCGTACCGCTTCGATATCGAAATCGAAGAAGACCTGATCGAAGAAGTCGCGCGCATCTACGGCTTCGAAAAGATTCCGGCACGCCCGCCGGTCGCGACCAGCGAAATGCTCCCGACCAACGAAACGCAGCGCTCGATCCACGTGATCCGTCACGCGCTCGCCGCGCGCGATTACGCTGAAACGGTGAACTTCAGTTTCGTCGACGCCGAGTGGGAGCAGGATTTCGCCGGCAACGACAAGCCGGTTCGTCTGCTTAATCCGATCGCGAGCCAGTTATCGGTGATGCGCACGACGCTGTTCGGCAGCCTCATCAACGTGCTGCGCACGAACCTGAATCGCCGCGCGGCGGATCGCGTGCGCGTGTTCGAAGCCGGCCGTGTGTTCCTGCACGATCCGTCGATCAAGGCGGGTGAGCTGACGGTCGAAGGTTTCGCGCAACCGAAGATGATCGGCGCACTCGCGTACGGTTCCGCGCTCGACGAGCAGTGGGGCGCGCCGACGCGCACGGTGGATTACTTCGACATGAAGGGCGATCTGGAAGCGCTGGTGGCGCCGGCGGTGGCGCGTTTCGTGAAAGCGGAGCATCCGGCTTTGCATCCGGGACGCAGCGCGCGTGTCGAAGTAAATGGCCGCGCAGTGGGTTGGATCGGCGAATTGCATCCGCGCTGGATGCAGAAATACGATTTGCCGCATGCGCCGATTCTGTTTGAAATCGAAGCGGAAGCATTAATGCAGCGCGTATTGCCGACTCCCGCGGAAGTATCTAAATTCCCGCCGGTGCGTCGCGATATCGCGGTGGTCGTCGATCAAAAAATCGAGGTCCAGGCGCTGCTCGACGAGCTCCAGAAAGCCCAGTCCGAACCCGCTTGCAAGAGCGTTCAGAAGGTTGCGCTTTTCGACGAATTTCGTCCAAAATCAAACACTTCCGGTGGCTTGGCCGCTCACGAGAAAAGCCTTGCGTTCCGTGTGACCTTGCAAGATACTGGCGGAACCCTTCAGGATGAAACGGTCGATCTGGCCATTCAAACTCTGGTGGAACGTCTGGCTCGAGTATATGGCGCACGGTTGCGCGGATAACCCGCATTTAACAATTGCACGGCTGTTTCCGCATCCTTTGTCTTTTGCTTGGCGCGCCATTTGATAGATATGAATGAAATGAACTCGAGTGATTTCGAAGCCCTTCTTACGGCGCAACGCAGCGCCATGATTCGCGATATTCCGACATCACCCGCCGTCGTTTCGACTGAAACGCCGACGCTCACCAAAGCGGAGCTTGCCGAGTTGCTGTTCGACAATGTCGGGCTCAACAAGCGGGAAGCGAAAGACATGGTCGAAGCGTTCTTCGAGGTGATTCGCGATGCGCTGGAGAGTGGCGACAGTGTGAAGCTGTCGGGGTTCGGCAACTTTCAGTTGCGTGACAAGCCCCAGCGTCCCGGCAGAAACCCGAAGACCGGCGAGGCGATTCCAATCGCCGCGCGTCGCGTTGTGACGTTCCATGCAAGTCAAAAGCTGAAGGCGCTGGTTGAGAACGGCGCTGAAGCGAGCTTCGCGCGCTGATTGACTCGCGCGCTCATGCGCAACCACTACGACGGCTAACTGACGATGACAGCGACGATCGAAAAAGTCGTCTTGCCTCCGATTCCGGCGAAGCGCTACTTCACGATCGGTGAGGTCAGCGAACTATGCGGTGTGAAACCGCATGTGTTGCGTTACTGGGAGCAGGAGTTCACGCAGTTGAGGCCGGTCAAGCGGCGCGGCAATCGTCGCTACTATCAGCATCATGAGGTGCTGTTGATCCGGCGGATTCGTGAGTTGTTGTACGAGCAGGGCTTCACGATCAACGGCGCGCGCAACCGGCTCGATTCGCACGGCGGCGGCGCGCATGGTGCACCGCCTGAATCGGTCGAGGAAGGCGAGGGCGCAGTCGCCGCGCAGGCGCCTGCGGTTGCGACAGCCGCGGTGGACGTCGAACAGTTGCGCAAGGAATTGCTGCACGTGATCGATTTGTTGAAGCATTAGGTCACTTTGTTCGTACGAAGCGGTTCTAATCGAATGAAGTGTCTGTTATAATTTTGTGCTGTTCGGGGCGTAGCGCAGCCTGGTAGCGTACCTGCATGGGGTGCAGGTGGTCGGAGGTTCAAATCCTCTCGCCCCGACCAATGAAATCAAGGCCTTACAAGCAATGCTTGTGAGGCCTTTTTCGTTTGGGTTGGAATTTGCCCCCACGTTTGCCCCCACAAAACGGACGGCTCTCGCGGGAACAAAGCGGAATTTTCCACGGGGCGAGACGGTGCCCGAATCCGTACTCAGGTTGTGGCGTTTCGCTTGGTCGCACACAATTTACGCGCTATTCGGGGATGGTGAACAAAGCGTCAAGGGGGCGGCGGAACGGAGCACCGCATCGCTGCCCCCTGAGGCAAGTGCATGGGGCGATCGACTTGGCCTTACGGTCCTCAACCGGAATACACCGGACACCCACCAGAAATGCAAAGAACCGGTCGCGATGACCGGCTTTCTGTTTGATGTTTGGTACCGTGAGGGATTCGAACCTGCGACCAACGGATGACGGTCCTACATTGATTCTCCCGTACTTGCCTTGCGACCGGTAGACGTCAGTCAAGGCATGTCAAGAGCACGCGCGTGCCTGGGTGGCGGCGCAGAGCAGGAAGAAACAAAGGCCGTAGGTTGGCTCGCTTCCCGCCTGGGCCTTCACATCTGCGGATCGTTGACGGGGAAGGTGGGGCGTCCGTCCTTCGCCGACAGCCCCCACTTCTGCATCACACTTTGATAGAACCCTTGCTTCTGCAGCTTGATCAGGGCTTGCTGGAACGCATGAGCGAGCCGCTTGCCGTTCTCGTCGACGCCAAAGCCGATTCCGTACGACGAGAGGTCGTAGTAATACACCGCCTGGTACTTGTCTGGAAACTTCTTGATGTTGTAGTTCGCAGCGGGCGAGTCGACCCACACGGCCTGGCTTGCTTCGTTGGTCAGCGACATCAGTGTCATGTTGGTGTCCGGATAGGTGGCGATCGAGATCGCTTTCTTACCGTCCGCTACGCATTTGTTGCTCACTTCATTGGCCCGTTGCATCGGCGCCGTGCCGCGCGGCAGCGCGATCTGCATCCCACATAGATCATCGAGCGACTTGAGCGTCATCTGTCGCTTAGGCGAGGCGACGATCGTCTGGCCGACGTTTAAGTAGTCGATGAACGTCACTTTGCTATGGCGCGAGGGAAAATCGCCAAGCGACAGCAGCACATCGAAGCGGTTCGCCGCGAGGCCCGGAATCAACGAATCGAACGATGCCTGCACAAACTTGATTTTCAGCCCCAGCACTTTAGCTGCGGCAGAGATCAGATCGGGCGCGAAACCCGCCACATCGCCGTCTTCGTCGATGAACTTGACGGGCGCGATCTCCGGATTGACCGCAACCGTGATCGGTTGCTTCTGACGATAGAACTCCGGCACGAGCGCGAAAAGCGCGGGGTTGGCGGTGATCGCGTCAAGATTCGCCGCGTCTTCGGCGAAAGCGGGTGACACGACGCACGGTGCAACGCTCAGACAGAGCACGGCGACAACGGTGAGTCGCGCAACGATCCGGGTGAAACGGACGGACTTGGTCATGATGTGGGGATGATTCGAATAGGGTTGACCGGACTAAAGCGTATGTTCTGCTGTGACGCTCATCGCGCTTGCATCGCCGCGGCCGCGAAATGACGCTGATGCCACAACAGACAGTGCGCGGACGGATCGTCGTGCGTTGATGAATCGGTGATCTCGCCGATAAAGATCGTATGCGAATACCCGTTGTGCGTCGCGATGACTTTGCAATCGAGAGAGACGATACTGCCGGTCAGCAACGGCGCGCCACTCTTGCCCGCTGTCCATTGCGCCGGATCGAAACGGGACGGCCCTTTCTCGCTGGCAAAGCGTTGCGCGACGTTCTTCTGATCGGCGGACAGCAGATTGACGGCAAATATCTTCGCGCCCAGGATCACGTCGTGTGCGCTCGCGCTTCGGTTCACGCAGACGAGCACCGTCGGCGGATCGGCTGAAAGACTGCACACCGATGTCGCGATCAGGCCGAACGGCGTGCCGTTCGTAGCGGTCGTGATGACCGTGACGCCGTTGGTGAAGCGCGCCATCGCATTGCGGAAATTTTGGTCGGTCGTGTCGGTGCTCATGTGAAACGCCTCGCGTCAGAAAGGCACCGCTCGTTGGCAAGCGGTGCACGATACTCTTTTAGTCGCTGAAATCTAGTCGCCAAAGTGCAGGGGCTGCAGTCCGAGATTGCCCCTCAGCGTGCTCGCCTCGTACTCGGTGCGGAACAGTCCGCGCTTGCGCAACTCGGGAAGGATGTATTGCGTCAGGTCGTCGATACCTTGGGGCAGCGTCGCCGGGCAGATATTGAAGCCATCGGCGGCGCCGGCCCGGAACCACTTTTCCATTTCGTCGACGATGTCTTCCGCGGTACCGACGATTTGCCAGTTATTGCCCGAGGCCACGCGCTTGTACATCTGGCGGATCGTCAGGTTTTCCCTGTGCGCCAGCGCCAGCAGATTCTCCGCGATACTGCGCACACGCTGATTGCCGACATCGGGCACCGGGCCGTCGAGATCGTATTCGGACAGATCGCCGAGCACGCCGTACAGAATGGCCAGTCCGCTAAGCGGATCGATCAGGTTTTGCAGTTGATCAAACTTGTCCTGCGCTTCGCCGCGCGTCTTGCCGACATACAGTGTGACGCCGGGCATGATCAAAAGTTGATCCGGCCTGCGGCCGTATTTCGCAAGGCGGCCTTTGAGATCGTCGTAATAGGCCTTAGCGCCTTCCATGCCGCTTGCATTGCTATAAACGACATCGGCATAGCGTGCGGCAAGCCCGCGTCCGGCTTCGGCGGCACCGGCTTGCACGATGATTGGACGGCCTTGCGGCGTGCGGGCGGAGTTCAGCGGGCCGCGCACCTTGAAGTGCTTGCCCTTGTGATCCGGCACGTGCAGCTTGGCCTCGTCATAGAAGACACCGCTCGCCTTGTCACGGATAAACGCGTCGTCTTCCCAGCTATCCCACAGCTTCCTGACCACTTCGACGAACTCGTCCGCGCGCTCATAACGCTCTTCATAGCCGAGATGCTCGTCGCGGCTGAAATTCCACGCTTCCTGCTGCGACCACGACGTGACGACGTTCCAGCCCGCGCGACCGCCGCTGATATGGTCGATCGACGCATACTTACGTGCGATATGGAAAGGCTCGTTGTACGTCGTCGAAGCCGTCGCGACGAGGCCGATATGCGACGTGCACGCGCCGATCGCCGCCAGCAAGGTCAGTGGTTCGAGTTCGGCATTCTTTGCGTCGCGGGCGAGCGATCCTTTAGGCGTATCGTTTGCACGGATGCCGATTCCGTCGGCAAAAAAAATCATGTCGAGTTTTGCCTCTTCGGCTTTCTTTGCAGTACGAAGGAAATAATTGAAATCGATGGCGCCTGCAGTCGGCACATCCGGATGCCGCCATGCGGCCATGTGATAACCCAGATAGCGCATCGACAGGCCAATTCTGATCTTTCCGTCTGTAGCAGTCATTTTTACAATCCCGATCGAAGTTTCCAAAACACCGATTAACCGTCATGCGCTAGGTGCGCAGGCTCGAAAGAAAGCGTTTGCAGCGTTCGGTTCCACCACCGTCGAAGATGTAAGCCGGTGTTCCCTCATCGACGATGCGGCCGGCGTCCATCAACACCACGCGGCTCGCCACCTTGCGCGCGAATTCCATCTCGTGCGTGACGACGATCATCGTGGTGCCCGCGAGCGCCAGTTCCTTGATCACGTTGAGCACTTCGTTGACGAGTTCCGGATCGAGCGCACTGGTCGGCTCGTCGAACAGCATCACCTCGGGTTCCATCGCGAGTGCGCGTGCAATCGCGACGCGCTGCTTCTGTCCGCCGGACAGTTCGGCCGGGTAGTGGTGCATTCGGTCCGCGAGTCCAACGCGCGAGAGCAGATACTTGCCGCGCTCCATCACGTCGCGCTTGCGCTTGCGCCCGACGATGCACGGGCCGGCCAGCACGTTGTCGAGTGCCGAATAGTGCGGGAATAGATGGAAACCCTGAAAGACCATGCCGAAGTAACGGCGTTGCTGGTCGAGCGCTTTCTTCGGCAGGCGTACGCAGCGCGTACCGCGCATTTCCGTGCCGAGCACTTCGCCTTTGAAGGTGATGCTGCCTGCGTCGATCAACTCGAGCATATTGATGCAGCGTAGCAGTGTGCTCTTGCCCGAACCGGACGGCCCGATCATCGCGACGACTTCGCCTTTGGACAGCGAGAAGTCCACGGCATCCAGCGCGGTGAAGTCGCCAAACTGCTTCGTGACGGCGCGCATGTCCAGGAAGCGTGTCGTGTCGTTCATTGCCGATGTGTCCTTGAGGATCCCGTTCACGTCCGCACCCCTTTCCTGAAGTGACGTTCCAGCAGACTCTGCGCCGCCATTGCGAGACTCGTCAGCGCCAGATACCAGATGCAGGCGACGGTCAGCAGCGGAATCGTTTCGAAGTTGGTCGCGTAGATCAGTTGCACGGTTGTCAGGAGTTCGACATATCCGATGACCGTGACGAGCGACGTGTTCTTGAACATCGTGATCAGCTCGTTGGCGAGCGGCGGAATGATGATGCGCACCGCTTGCGGCATGACTACATGCCACATCGTGCGGAAATCGCTCATGCCGATCGCCTTGCAGGCTTCGCGCTGGCCGCGATCGACGGCCGAGACGCCGCCGCGAAAAATTTCCGCGCTATAGCCGCCGAGGTACATCGCAAGACCGATCACGGCCGCGCTGAAGCGCGAGATGATCTGGTTGGTGTCGATGTCGAACAGATTCGCGTGAAGGAACGGCAGCGGCAGATAGAGCCGCGGGATTAGCGCCGACAGGAAGAACAGGAACAGCAGCATCGCAAGCGGCGGCGTCGCGCGGATGATCCAGATGTACACGTAACCGGCGGCGCGCAGCACTGCGTTGTCCGCCATCCGGCAGGCGGCGATCACGACCCCAAAACACAGGCCAAGCGCGCTCGACAACGCGGTCAGGATCAGCGTATTCCCTAGTCCCTTCATCACGCGCTTGTTGAACAGGTAATGGGCGACGATGTCCCATTGCCAGCGCGGGTTGTCGACGACCAGTTCGACGAACAGTATGACGACGACAAGCAGCATGGCGTACCAGAACCAGTCGGATCTCTTCGGGCGCGCGTGAATGCGCAAGCCCGCAGGCTGCTGCACGCCGGCCTTGCACACTGCGCCATTTTGCCTGCGGGCGAGCGGCGTCTCCGTGAAAAACGCTGCGGGGTCCTGCATGTCTTCTCGAGCTTCAATGTCCACTGGCCTGTCCTCGTGAAGCAGTCGTTTTGAAAGGCGCGCAATGCGTCGATGAAGCGACTATAGGCAGGCAAAACTATTACATCCAGTACAATTTTGTTCGTTTGATCGTACTCTATGTAATGCCCTAGGATTGCTGCACGGTGGCTTTCAACACCACCGCGTTGCGCCAATAATCGGGGAGACAGGCTCGTGGCCAGGCTCAATGCCAAGCAGATGGAAGTGTTCGTCGCGGTGATGACGCACGGCTCGATCACCGCCGCCGGACAGCGCCTTAACGTATCGCAACCGGCCGTGAGCCGGATGATCGAGCGCTTCGAGCAGGAGGCCGGTTTCGTCGCTTTCGAGCGGCGCCGAGGCAAGCTGGTGCCGACGCCAGAAGCGGAAATTTTCTTCGCCGAAGTCACGCAGGTATATCGCGGCCTCGATTATCTGAACGAAGTGGCGAGAGAAATCGGCACCACGCGGCGCGGCTATTTGCGCGTCGGCGTATTCCCCGCATTCGCCGAGGGCTGGATCACTGAGCGCATCACACGCTATGTCGCGGGGCGTGAGGAACTGCTGACGTCGCTGGAGCCGATGTCGACCGATAGCGTGATCGAAGCCGTGTCGCGGCAGACCATCGATCTCGGCATCGCGCTGCGCGCATCGGATCGCGAGGGTTTGCGCAGCGAGGAAATCACCAGTTCGGAGATCGTCTGCATTCTGCCCAAAGGGCACCGCCTGACTGGACGACCTGTGTTGCAGCCGACCGATCTGTCCGGCGAAGACTTCATTTCGATGGCAGCCAAGGTGAAGGCGCGCACTTCGATCGATGCGGTGTTCGATTCGAGCGGCGTCGAGCGACGCATTCGTGCGGAGACCCCGTGGGCATCGACGGTCTGCCATATGGTGGCGCATGGTCTGGGCGTCGGGCTCGTGATCCGCGAGTCGGCGCTCGAGTTCGCGCATCTCGGCTATCACATCGCCGCGTTCAAGCCGCGCATCGACTATCGCGCGTATCTGATTACGTCGACCGCTCGACCGTTGTCTACGGCGGCAAAAGGGTTTCGCGACATGCTGCTGCTCGAATTCAACCAGGCAAAGAAAACACCGCGGGCGTCGAAGCGCTGGCCGACCTGACAAAAAAGCCATGGCCCCGCGTCAACAGGACGATGGGCTCACAGATGCTGCGCAGGAACGCAAATACGCGAACGCCGATAAGCGAAGCTGGTTAGTCGCTCAGCGCCGGATTGCTGAAGCTCAGGCTGCCGATTTCGACGTCTCTTACTGGAATCCTGCTTTCAATGGCCTATGTTATGGCCTTCGATGAGCTTGCTCAAAAGCCTCTGAATAGAGGCCCAATCGCCCCTCTGTTCCCTCGTTTCGGCTCAGCTTCTGGCTCGTATCATGAGTTGCACAATGGAATCAAAGCAGCTTGCCAGACACGTTGCGGATTACAAACACCTGCTGTTCATATCGAAGGAAGAGATGCATGTCATTTGAAAACCGACGCGCCGGCTCGGCCAGGTTGTGCCTCGTGGTCAACAAGTCGAGTGCCGCCGCCGTTCCCCCGGAGCGTGAAGCAACGACGGGCGAGCGGATGCCACAAAGATGGTTCGACGAAGAGGTCGGTTACATCGGCGAAACGCCGGCGGGTGCCCGCGTCTCGACTCACGGTCACCGTCAATGACCTGGACGGACTTCATCTAAATCAACACCGGCAAACGGATTCTTTTGCGGCCGGGGGTTTTCACTCCACTGAAATGCGCGATCCATGAATACTGTTCGAACTCAAGCAACGGGTGATGCCGGCCATCCATGGATGCATCAGCCACTCGGACTGGCTACGTTGCTCCGCGCAGCGACCGCTGGAAACGATCTGACGCCGCTGGGCGAATTGCTGCTTGAGCACGTAAAGCGCCATGACGACCCATACGCTCTACTAGACTTGTCGCTCGTGCTCCAACTGAAATACCAGAAGGCGGCTGCTCTCGCGGTCCAACAGCAAGCGTTTCAAATCACCAGGCGTTATCGGCTAAAAAGCGCCCAGACGACACAGTCTCCCTTGAAGGTGCTCGTACTCAAGGCGCCGGGCGATCTGATGGCGAACACGCCTCTTGAATGTCTGCTTGAAAACGCCGACCTTCAGTTAGAAGTCCTGTATGCCGATGCGCGGCCCCTGGTGGACGCCGAGTTACCCGAGCACGACGTTATCTTCGTGGCGGCGTGTGCGTCAGATGAAACCGCCGGCGTTCTCGCCCAAATTACGTCGCTGACCAGCGGGGCGGCCTGCCGCATACTAAACCGGTCCGAGCATGTTGCGAAGACAATGCGCGACTCCGCCTATGCTCTGCTGGGCGCTGCCCCCGGTATCTGTATGGCCCACACGGTGCGCCTGTCCCGCGAGCAGGTCAATGAAGCGGCTGCGGGTGCGTTCAAGCTATCCGATGTGCTGGACGGAAACTATCCATTCATCATCCGCCCGATAGGATCGCACGCCGGACAAGGACTTGCAAAGGTGTCTGACGAACAGGAGCTCGGCCGTTACATGGCAGAGTCGGATGCCACGGAATATTACATGGCGCCCTTCGTCGACTACAGTAGCGCCGACGGCCTGTTTCGGAAATACCGGATCGTGATAATCGAGGGGAAGCCATTCGTGTGCCATATGGGCATATCGAGAGAATGGATGGTTCACTACCCTTACGCGGAAATGTTGGCCCATCCCGATCGGCGAGACGAAGAAGCGCGCCTGATGGCGAGCTTTGACGCCGAGTTTGCGTTACGTCACCGCGAGGCATTTCACAACATCGCCAAATTGACCGGTCTCGACTACGTAGGATTCGATTGCGCCGAAACGAACGATGGCCGACTGCTCATATTCGAGATAGCGACGGGTATGGTCGTGCATGACATGGACGACCCGGACATCTTTCCTTACAAGGCCCCTCAAATTCGGCGGGTCGCTGACGCCTTTCATGACATGCTGCGCCGCGCGGCGTCGAACTCGGATCAAATCTAACTTCTGGCCATGGAGGCATAGTGAAGTCCAATGCTTTGAATTTTTCCGGTGGTCCCGGAGCGCTCCCCGAAACGGTCCTGGAGCAGACGCGCGTCGCGATCGACGCGTTGCCGGAAACTGGCATTTCCGTACTCGGCATGAGCCATCGTTCAGAGTGGTTCCGCTCGATACTGAACGAAGCCGAATTGAATTTGCGCGTTCTGCTTGGCATCTCCGACGACTACGCCATTACTTTCCAGCAGGGAGGAAGTAGTCTGCAGTTCGCGATGGTCCCGATGAACTTTGCCGGGGAAGGATTCGCGCCGCCCGAATATGTGACGTCCGGCTACTGGAGCGGGCGGGCGACATCGGAGGCTGCAAAGGTCACCAGGACAAAAGTTGCATGGGACGGCCGCGCGACGGGCTACCGCCAATTGCCCAATCTCGATCAACTGGATATCTCCAGCTCCGCCGCTTATCTGCACTATGTGTCGAACGAGACCGTGGAAGGCTTGCAATTCCCGGTTTGCGAAGCGGCGACGCAGGTACCGCTGATTGCGGACATGTCGTCCGATTTTCTGTCGAAGCCCATCCGGCCGGACGCCTATTCGATGATCTATGCCCATGCCCAGAAGAATCTGGGGCCGGCCGGGGTGACGGTAGCGGTAATCAAGCGTTCGCTTCTTGAACGCGTCCCCGATGGTTTGCCGGCAATCCTCGATTTTCGCACTCATGTATCGCATGGTTCCAACTACAACACGCCGCCCGTGTTTGCGATCTATGTGCTGACGTTGATTACGCGCTGGCTGCGCTTCGATGTTGGCGGTCTGCACGCGATGCAAAGCATTAATGAAAGAAAGGCGCGACGGCTATATGACACGCTGGACGCCCTGGAGGGGGGCGTGACGATTCACGCGGACAGGCGCTGGCGTTCGCAGATGAACGTGGCTTTCACGTTCGGCGATTCGCGGCTCGACGATGCGTTTATCGAGGTGGCTCGTGAGCGGGGCATCATTGGACTGGAAGGGCACCGTTCAATTGGCGGTTTGCGGGCGTCTCTTTACAACGCCGTGACAGAGCAGGCCGTGAACATTCTGGCAAATGCACTAACGGAATTCAGTCTGGAACGGGCTTGAACAGCAAGAGCTCTTCTCACGTCAACCTGGAGTGCGATTCGAACGCGTGAATGACGGCGGCACTCCCTGAAAGCTGCCTTCGAGGTAGCCGCCGGGTCGAACGGCAGAAGCGGGTCGCAAGTACGCGTTCGTCGATGTCACAGCAGCCGTCCGCGATTGCCGCTGTCGGACGACCGTTATGCTGGGATGAGGGGGCATGCCAGCGTCAACATGCGGGCAGATATCTGATCCTCTCGCCCCGGCCAAAGAAATCAAGGCCTCACAAGCATTGCTTGTGAGGCCTTTTTTGGATGCGTCGTCGTTAGCAAAAAAAGTCGCGCATACCGTGCGCGCCCCCTGACGCATCTCTCACACGGCCACAACCCTCACTCCGCCCCCAGCGCCACAAACCTCTCAAGATGATGATCCTCATCCCCCAGCTGATGATCGATCATCACGAGGCGCTTCGCATAATGAGCGAGCGGCAGTTCCCACGTCATACCGATCCCGCCATGCAGCTGAATGCATTCCTCGGCAACTAGCGCGCCGATCCTGCCGATGCTGTACTTCGCCGCCGATAGCGCACGCTCGCGCCCCCGGCGCTCGCCGTCAAGTGCGGCGGCCGCATTGATCACCGCCGAGCGCGCCTGTTCGATTTCGAGCAGCAAATCGGCCATCCGATGCTGCAACGCCTGGAAGCTGCCGATCGGCACGCCGAACTGCTTGCGCGTGCGCAGATAGTCGAGCGTGTGGTCCTTCGCGACATCCATCGCGCCGACTGCTTCCGAGCACAACGCGAGTACGCCGCAACCAATCGCGTATTCGAGTATCTCGAAGCCTTCACCTGCCACGCCGAGCACCGCATCGTCGCCGAGCGTGACGTTGTCGAACGTGACTTCGGCTGCGCGCCCGCCATCGATCTTGCGATAGCCGCGCACGCTGACGCCCGCCGCGTCGCGAGGCACCAGAAAGAGCGAAATGCCATCTTCCGCATCGTCGGCGCCGCTCGTGCGTGCCGATACGAGAAACACAGAAGCGTGTTCGCCGTGCTGCACCACCGCTTTCGCACCATTCACTTGCCACGCGCCGTGGCCATCGCCGCCGCGCTGCGCGCGCGTCGTCACGCGGGCCAGCTCGTAGTGAGAATCCGGTTCGCCGTGCGCCAGCGCGACGATCCGCGAGCCGTCGATCAACTCGCCGAGCATGGCTTGCTGCGCATCGTTGCCGCTTTTCGCGACGGCCCGGCCGACGATCAGCGTATCGAGAAACGGCTCGACCACGAGGCCCCGGCCGAGGCTCTCGAACACGACGGCGATGTCGAAGCCGCCGCCGCCGTAACCGCCGTTCACTTCATCGAACAGCGCGCCGATCATGCCGAGTTCCGCAAAACGGCCCCACAGTTCCGTACTGAAACCTTGCGCCGAGCACGCGATCCGGTCGCGCGTCTCGAAGCCATATTGTTCGCTGACGAAACGGTTCAACGTATCCGCCAGCATGCGGCGGTCTTCGGTGTGCTGGAAGTTCATGACGTGTGCCTCTTACAGTCCCAGGATCATTTTGGAAATGATGTTCTTCTGGATTTCATTCGAACCGCCGAAGATCGACAGCTTGCGATTGTTGAAGTAAAGCGAAGCAGCACTCGCGGCTTCGTCGGGGCCGACCGGCACGCCGTCGAACCCATCGTGCAGCGCTTCCTCGACGAACGGCTGCGCGTACGCGCCCATCGCACGACGCGTGAGCGACGAGATTTCCTGACGGATCTCGGTGCCGCGAATCTTCAGCATCGAACTTTCCGCGCCGGGCACGCCGCCGCCCGCCACTGCCGCGATGACGCGCAGGTTGGTGGTCTTCATGTTCTCCAGATCGATCTCGACGCGCGCCATGCGCGCCGCGAACGCGGGATCTTGCGCGAGAGGCTTGCCGTTGCGCAGCTGCTTCGCGGCGATCTTGCGCAGCCGGTTGAACGCGGCCACCGAGAAGCCGACGCCCGCGATATTCGTGCGCTCATAGGTGAGCAGATATTTCGCATAGGTCCAGCCCTTGTTCTCTTCGCCGACGAGGTTCGCAGCCGGCACGCGCACGTCGGTGAAAAACACTTCGTTGACTTCGTGCTCGCCGTCGAGCGTGATGATCGGACGCACTTCGACGCCCGGCGTGTTCATGTCGATCAGCAGGAAACTGATGCCTTCCTGTTTGCGCACATCGGTCGCGGTGCGCACGAGGCAGAAGATCATGTTCGCGTAATGGCCGAGCGTGGTCCACGTCTTCTGGCCGTTGACGATGTAGTGCTCACCTTGCGCATCCGAGCCGCGTACCGCCGTGGTCTTCACCGACGCGAGATCCGAGCCCGCGCCCGGCTCCGAGTAGCCCTGGCACCACCAGTCGGAGCCATCGAGAATACGCGGCAGCCAGTATTGCTTCTGCGCTTCGCTGCCGTATCTGATCAGCACCGGTCCGAGCATGTTGACGCCGAATGGCACCACGCGCGGCGCGCCGGCCAGCGCGCATTCGTTTTCGAAGATGAACTTCTGCACCGCGTTCCAGCCGGGGCCGCCGTGTGCCTTCGGCCAGTGATTGGCGAGCCAGCCTTGCGCATTCAGAATCGCGTGCCATTCGGCCATGTCGTCGCGCGTGAGGCGGCGCCCGCCGTGCACCTTGTCGGCGAGGCGTTGCGGAAGGCGGTCGCGCAGGAAGGCCTGCACGTCGGCGCGGAAGGCTTCTTCTTCAGGGGTGAAGTTCAGGTCCATGGCGGGTTGTTCCGTAGAGATTGAGCGAGCCGGTGCGGCGAGTATGGCACCGGCCCGCCTGCGTCGAATGACAGGCCGGCTCAAGCCGACTGATTCAGGCTCGCGAAATCGGCGCCGCGTTCCACGAGGTCGATCAGAAGCGGCGACGCTCGCCAGAACAGCGGGTCTTCTTTAGCGAACTCGCGGATGTCGGCAAGAATCTTCGGCAGACCGACCATGTCCGCGTATTTCATCGGACCGCCGCGATAGCGTGGAAAACCGTAGCCGTACAGGAAGGTCACGTCGATATCCAAAGGCCGCAGCGCGATGCCTTCGTGCACGACGTTGGCGCCTTCGTTGATCATCGCGGCCATGTAGCGGCGCACGATCTCCTCGTCGGTGAAGGTGCGCGGCGTGATGCCGGCGCGCACGCGCTCAGCGTCGATGATCGCTTCGACTTCCGGATCGGGCGTGCCGCTGCGCGATCCTTCGGGGTACAGATAAAAGCCACGGCCAGTCTTTTGACCGAACCAGCCCCGCTCGCACAGGCGGTCGGCGATCTGCACGTAGCGCGCGGCGGGGTTGCGGGTGGCCGCGCGCCGCTTGCGCGTGGCCCAGCCGATGTCGCCGCCCGCGAGGTCGACCACCTGGAACGGGCCCATCGGAAAGCCGAACGCACGCACCGCGGCGTCGATCTGATACGGCGACGCGCCGTCTTCCATCATCGCGTCGGCGGCGCTGCGGTATACGGCGAGCACGCGGTTGCCGATGAAGCCGTCGCACACGCCCGCGCGCACCGGCGTCTTGCGCAGCTTCTTCGCAAGCTCGAACGCGGTGGCGACCACGTCGGCGCTGACCTGCTTCGGCACCACCACCTCCAGCAGCTTCATGATGTTGGCAGGCGAGAAGAAGTGCAGGCCGATGACGTCGGCGGGACGCGAGATGCTGGCCGCGAGCGCGTCGATATCGAGATAGGACGTGTTGGTCGCGAGCACCGCGCCCGCTTTGCACACGCGATCGAGTTCGGCGAACACGGCCTGTTTCACCGCGAGGTCTTCGAACACGGCTTCGATCACGAGGTCGGCGCCGGCGAGCGCATCGTATGACGTGCTGCCGCTCCAGCGCGTCATGATCTGCGCCTTCTGCTCCGCGCTCAGACGGCCCTTGGCGATCAGGCCGTCGTAGACTTTTTCGATGTGTGCGCGACCGCGCGCGAGCGACGCATCGTCACGTTCGATCATCGTCACCGGCAGACCCGCGTCAAGCACCGCGACCGCGATGCCCGCGCCCATCGTGCCGCCGCCCACCACGCCGATCGCATCGAGCGCGCGCGGTTTCGCGTCGCGCGTCTCGGGCGCCTTCAGCACTTCGCGCTCGGCAAAGAACGCGTGAATCAGGCCGGCGCGCTGCGGGCTGTCGATACATTGCAGGAACAGTTTGCGTTCGAGTCGCAGGCCGTCGTCGAAGGGCTGGTCGATTGCCGCCTCGACTGCCTCGACGATTTTCAGCGGTGAGAACAGGCCGCGCGACTTCTTCGCGGTGTCCGCGCGCGCCGTCGCGACGGCTGCGAGGCTCGCGGCGCGATCGGCGAGTGCCCTGGCGTCGCGCGTGCGGCGTACCGGCGCGTGCGCGGCCAGCAGTTCGTGCGTGTACGCGAGCCCTTCGGCGAGGATGTCGCCGCTGCTGCCGACCCGGTCGACGAGACCCATTGCGAGCGCTTCCTTCGCGCCCGCATGCCGGCCGCTGAGGATCAGATCGAGCGCGGCGGCCGCGCCGATCAGGCGCGGTGTGCGTTGCGTTCCGCCCGCGCCCGGCAGCAGACCGAGCTGCACTTCGGGCAGGCCGAGCTTCGCGCCGTCCACCGCGATCCGGTAGTGCGCGGCGAGCGCCACTTCGAGGCCGCCGCCGAGCGCCGCGCCATGAATCGCGGCGACGACCGGCTTCGTGCACGCTTCGATTCGGTTGCACACGTCGGGCAGCGACGGCGGCACCGGCGGCTTGCCGAACTCGCGAATATCCGCACCGGCGATGAAATTACGCCCCGCGCCGACTATCAGCACGGCTTCAATGGACTTGTCGGCATCCGCCGCTTCGATTGCGGTGAGCAGGCCGCGCCGCACGTCGGCGGACAGCGCGTTGACCGGTGCATGGTCGATGGTCACGAGCAGCACCTTGCCGCGCAATTCGCGCATGACGAGGTTGGCGTCGGCCGAAGGGTTGAGGGTCATGGTGTCGTCTCCTGACTGTTATCGGGGCATTGGGGGCATTTGGGGGCATGCCGGGTCTGGCGAATTGTCCCGATTGTGGAGTGGTCAAGGTTCATTGACAATCGCATGGACGATTGACAGACTGTCAAAATTATTTTGACAAAGGCGCCGTGATGGACGTCAACTCCCTGACCTTGCTGGTGGACATTCTCGACGCCGGCAACCTGAGCGAAGCCGCGCGCCGGCTGAAAATGA
The DNA here is from genome assembly GCF_056279605.1 of Paraburkholderia sp. TE9906. Taxonomy (NCBI): domain Bacteria; kingdom Pseudomonadati; phylum Pseudomonadota; class Betaproteobacteria; order Burkholderiales; family Burkholderiaceae; genus Paraburkholderia; species Paraburkholderia sp. TE9906. Next base: position 51,924 of record NZ_JBWCCT010000016.1, on the reverse strand, counting down.
GCCGCGCGAACGTGAGTTATCACCTGAATCAACTGGAGCGCTCGATCGGGCTGCAACTGGTCAGACGCACCACGCGCCGGGTCGAGCCGACCGAAATCGGGTTGCAGCTATACGAACATGGCCGCACGATCCAGAACGCGCTGCTCGCCGCGCGCGAGTCGGTCGCGACGCTCGGGCAGAGCCTGCAGGGGCGTGTGCGGCTCAGCGTGCCGAGCGGCTACGGCCAGCTCGTGATGTCCGACTGGCTGATCGCGTTCAAGCGGCTTTATCCCGGCATCGTGCTGGACGTGATGTTCGAGAACCGCGTCGAGGACCTGATGCGCGACGAAGTCGATATCGCCGTGCGGGTCATGTCGGAGCCGCCGCAAAATCTGGTCGCGCGCGACATGGGGCCGGTGAGCTACGTCGCGTGCGCCTCGCCGGCGTTCGCGCAAGCGCACGGCATGCCCGCGAAACTGGACGATCTGCGCACCGCGCCGCTTATCACGGCGGCCGTGGTCGGCAGACAATTGCGCGTCGCCGCTTATCTGCGCGACGAGCGGCACGAGGTGCTGCTGGAGCCGGCGATCATCTCCGAGAACTTTCTGTTTCTGCGTCAGGCGGTGCTCGCCGGTTTGGGCGTGGGACTCGTGCCCGACTACGTCGTGCAGGACGATCTGAAACGCGGCGACGTAGTGACCGCGCTCGACGAGTGGCGCCTGAGCATCTTCGGCACGCACATGTACATGCTTTACATGCCGAACCGGCATCACACGCGCGCAGCCGCGACTTTTATCGAGTTCGTCTTGCAGCAGGCGCGTGGCACGGGGCGTGGCGTGGTGGCGTGATCACCCGCGTGTTGTCGGGGTGCCGTGGTGGGAATTCGGGGGTGGGGAATTCTTGCGCAGCGTGCGCCAGGCCGCGCACTGGACCGGGGTGTGCCTTTGGCCTGCGCTGACACGCGTCACGCCGGCCTGCCAGACAAGCAGAAAAGCGCTGCGCGCACGCGCTAGCGCTCACACCCCGAGTCTGCGCCCGATCGCCGTCTTCACCAACGGGACGCCGATCTGCAGAAGCTTGCGTACGCCTTCGTCGCGTCCGACTTTCTGCACCGTGTTGTCGATCATCGTTTGCATCACGTTGGCCGGATAGAACTCGCGGAACAAGCTGTTCGCGCCGGTTCTGGCGAACACCTGATGCAGGAACGAGCCGACGGGTGGTCCAATCCGCTTGAACAGCCCCATCTTGACGACACGATTGTTCCAGAGGTGCAGCGTGTAAGCGTCGGTGCACAGCGTCGAGCATTCTTCGAGGTACTGGGGCAGAAACACCTTGTAGTAGTCGTCGAAATGCACGGGGTAGAAAAGGCTTTCCGGCAAACCGGCCTTCACGCCATAGACGGCGGTCAACAGACGCGGCCCCGTGTCGCCCCAGCTGAGGTTGGTCCTCTTCATTGCTTCGACCCGTGTGATCAGGTCGTGCAGACGGGCGTCGTTGGGATCGAGGCGCAGCAGCGCCGTGCAGATGCTGGTGGACGTCTCCCTGCCGATCAGATTGCCCGGTATGTCGAGATCGAAATCGCGCAGCAGCGCCATGTCGGTGTCGATCCAGATTTCGTCGGTCTTCGTGAACATCACGAAGCGGAAGTAGTCCGTGAAATGCGCCATCGAGGGCACGCCGTGAATGGGAAAATCATTCAGCGCGTCGGGCGGCAGAATCGTGCCGGCATCTTTGGCGATTACGCCGACGGGCAGATTGGCGATGTCCTCGTAACTGTATAGCGCGACCTCGGCGCCATAGGCCGTGAACGAGTTCAGACACGCTACTTCATACGGCGATAGTTCGGGACCGTGCCAAAACGATGCAAACCGTGCTCTGCTCATAAGGTATCCGGGAAGACCGCGCGGTGTGAGGGGCCAGGCGTCATACGTTTCGAGCGAGCGTATGGAGCCTGGCACAGCTACATCCACGGATATTAGGCCAACCCGGTGGCCGCCACGCACAAAAGGCCGTAATCGCACACGAGTTGGCGCGAAACGTCGAGGTTGGCGTGCCTGCGCGGCATTGCGCGAAGCGGGCATGCCCACGGCGCCTCATTCACCCGATGTGATGAACGATGCACGGACGCGCCGCAGCGCTACTTAGACACCGCCGCTTCGAATCGCTTCACCGCTCCGACGATATCGCTGCGCAGTTGCTGCAGCGCGCCGCGCCGTGCATCCGGCGGCACGAGTCCCTGCCACAGCAGTTCGGCAAGAGAAGCAGCGGTCGTTTCGATATTGACGGCTTTTTCTTTGCGTACGGCATCCCAAAGCACGTGCTCCATCGGACCGTAGATGGCGGAGCGCAGGAGCCCGAGCGGCATGTCGGCGCGGACGTCGCCATTCGCCACGCCTTCGGCGAGCACGCTCATCATCGGCGCGGTATAGCGGCGCTGCAATTCGACGATCACGTCGCCGAACTTGTCGTCTTTCTCGCGCCCTTCAGAAAGAATCAACGCGCACAGTCCGGTTCCGTCGACGGTCAGGCGGTAGAGGTGTGTGCGCACGAGGTACGCGAACTTGCTGCGCGTACCGGCAATCAAGGGCAGTTCATTTTCCACCTGCGCGATGATCTCGTCGTACCAGTTGCCGAGTACGCGAACGCACAGATCGCGCTTGCTCGCGAAGTAAGTGAAGATCGTCGCCTCGGATACCCCCACGCGCCGCGCGATTTCCGTCATGGTGGCGCCCGCATAGCCGACTTCGGAGAACACGAGCCGGGCTGCCTCGAGAATCGCCTTGAGGCGCTGCTCGGAGCGCGCCTGCACTGGCACGCGACGGGAAACGGCGGACGTGTTCATCGAGGCAATGATGTCATCACGGGTGGAGCGGAAGTTTAGTTGAGTCTAGCTCAATGTGTTTAATCGGAAAAGTGGCTGCGAAAAAGTTCTAAAAAACAAATGCGGTGAACTGCACGTCTTAATAACTTGAGCTAAACTCAAAAAATTCCAAAGCAGCACATGAAGGAGACAGCTCGCATGCCGACAGCTTCGCAGCGCACCTCATCGCCGCCATCTTCATTGAATGGCTACCGTTCCGTCTTTCGGGAGGGCCTGTTCGGCGGCCAGGTGATCGTCGTCACCGGCGCGGGCAGCGGACTAGGTCGTTGCACCGCGCACGAACTCGCGTCGTTGGGAGCGAGGCTGGCGTTGATCGGCCGCAGCGAAGACAAACTGAAAGCGGTGCAAGCCGAATTGGCGGCGGACCATCCAGCCGTCGCCGGCGGTCACGGAATCTATCCGTGCGACATCCGTAACGAAGCGCAGGTCCGCGAAACGATCGCCTCGGTCATCGCGGAATCGGGGCGCATCGACGGTCTGTTCAATTGCGCCGGCGGCCAGTTTCCGGCGCCGCTGGAAAAGATTTCGTTGAATGGATGGGACGCGGTCGTGCGCAACAACCTGCACGGCACCTTTCTGATGTCGCGCGAGTGCTATACCCAATGGATGCAGCATCACGGTGGCGCGATCGTGAACATGCTCGCCGACATCTGGGGCGGCATGCCCGGCATGGGCCACTCGGGCGCGGCGCGCGCGGGTGTATGGAATTTCACGGAAACTGCCGCCTGCGAGTGGGGCCATGCGGGCGTGCGGGTCAATGCCGTCGCGCCTGGCTGGATCGCATCGGGCGGTATGGACAGCTACCATGAGGATTACCAGGCGCTGCTGCGCACGCTGAAACACAAGGTGCCGCTACAACGCTTCGGCACCGAATCCGAACTCGCCAGCGCAGCTGTGTTTCTGCTCTCGGAAGCGTCGGCGTTCATCAACGGTACGGTGATTCGCGTCGACGGCGGCGTGCCGAACGCGCGGCATTCGTGGCCATTGGCGCGAGCGGAACGTACGATCGAATACAACGGTTTTCCGCGCTATGAACCGCCGACGGGTTTGCAGGACCCGGTCGAGCCGCACGCATAGGCGCCACGCCAGCCGAGCGCCAACCGACGGCGACACGAAGGAGACACGATGAACCTCGAAGGCCAGACCTACGACTCGCTGACGGCGAATTTCGCGTGGCGTATTGCGCCGCGCTACAACATCGGCGTCGACGTCTGCGATAAATGGGCCGACGGCTCGGACCGTCTTGCGCTGATCGTCGAAGACGCCGACGGCCGCGCCACGCGCTACACGTTCGACGAATTGAAGACCTTGTCCGACCGCTTCGCGAACGCATTGCAGGCAAGCGGCGCGCAACGCGGCGACCGGATCGGCATCTTCCTGTCGCAATCGATCGAGACGGCCATCGCGCACCTCGCCGCATACAAGGCGGGCATGGTGGCCGTGCCGCTGTTCGCGCTCTTCGGCGTCGACGCGATCGAACATCGTCTCGGCGACAGCGGCGCGGTGGCGTTGATCACCGATCACGCGGGCGTGCAGAAAGTCGACGAGATTCGCGCTGCGCTGCCCGAGTTACGCAACGTCTTCAGCGTCGATATCGAGCAGGATCACGCGGACCCGTCCGCGCCCGTGCGTTCGTTCTGGCAGGCGCTGAAGCATGCGTCCCCCGACTTCACGCCGGTCGACACCGGCGCGGACGATCCCGCGGTCATCATCTACACGTCGGGTACGACCGGCAAACCGAAGGGCGCGTTGCATGGGCATCGCGTGTTGCTGGGGCATCTGCCCGGCGTCGAGATGTCGCAACAGGGCTTTCCCGCGCACGCCACGCTGATGTGGACGCCGGCGGACTGGGCATGGATCGGCGGGCTGTTCGACGTGCTGCTGCCGTCGTGGCATCACGGCGTCGCGGTGCTCGCGCGCCGCTTTGCAAAATTCGACGGCGAGGCCGCGTTCGATCTGATGGCGCGCCACGCGGTCTCGCATACTTTCCTGCCGCCGACCGCGCTGAAAATGATGCGCGGCGTCGACCATCCGGAGCGCTGGCATCTCGCGTTGCGCTCGGTGGCGAGCGGCGGCGAATCGCTCGGCGAGGAGTTGATCGGCTGGGGCCGCGCGGCGCTTGGCGTGACGATCAACGAGTTTTATGGGCAGACCGAATGCAACGTCGTGGTGTCGTCGTGCGCGGCACTGTTCGAGCCGCGCTTCGGCGCGATCGGCCGGGCGGTGCCGGGGCATCACGTCGCGATCGTCGATGCGAACGGCGACGAATTGCCGCCGGGCGCAATCGGCGATATCGCGGTGGCCGCGCCCGATCCGGTGATGTTTCTTGGCTACTGGCGCAACGAAGCGGCGACGCGCGAGAAATTCCGCGGCAAGTTTCTGCTGACCGGCGACCTCGGCACGCGCGACGCGGACGGCTTCATCCGTTTCGTGGGCCGTGACGACGACGTGATTACGAGCGCCGGTTATCGGATCGGCCCGGCGTCGATCGAAGATTCGCTGCTGCGTCATCCCGCGGTGTCGATGGCGGCCGTGATCGGCGCACCGGATCGCGATCGTACCGAAATCGTGATGGCGTTCGTGGTGTTGAAGCCGGGTTTCGTCGGCGACGCCGCGCTCGTGCGTGAGATTCAGCAGCACGTCAAGACGCGCCTCGCCGCGCATGAATATCCACGCGAAATCCGCTTCGTCGACAGCCTGCCGTTGACCGCCACCGGCAAGGTCATCCGCAAGGCGCTGCGTGCAGGACTCGCGCCGCAAGCGGACGACCCTGCTGCAAAAACCTGAAACCCCGATGACCACGAACGCTCGCCGACCCTCCACCCGAACCGCCAGAACATCGAGGACGTCCGCCCTGCAACCGTCCGCCGCCGCACTCGACGATACCGACCGCAAGCTGCTCGCGCTGCTCGCCGAAGACGCCACGCGCACGTACGCGGAACTCGGCAAGCTGCTGTTTTTGTCTGCCCCCGCGGTTCACGAACGCGCCCGGCGTCTGAAGCGGGAAGGCGTGATCAAGGGCACCGTCGCCGCACTCGACGCCGCCAAACTGAACCGGCCGCTGCTTGCGTTCGTGCACGTCGATACGACGAGTTGGGCCGTCACGCGGCAACTGCTCGCGCTAGAAGAGTTATCGGACGTCGAGGAGATTCATACGGTGACGGGCGAGAGCGCGATGCTGCTGAAAGTGCGCACGCGTGACACTCAATCGCTCGAACAACTGCTCGCGCGCATTCACGCGATAGAAGGCTTCACCGGCACGCGCAGCTATATCGCGCTGACCACGTATCTGGAGCGCGGCCCGAGCCCGGACCTGTAGCGCGGTGACTGAAGCCTGCAGCTCAGGCATGGCTCACGCATGCAGCGTAAGACCCTTGACGGCCTTGTCGACCGCTTTCTTCGGCCCCCGCACCGCGAGTCCGACGAGATCAGGCGCGTCGGCGGGCTCGGCTCGAAACGCCTCGCGGTTCGCTTCGTCGTGTCCGGTGGAGAACATCGCTCGCACGTACACGGCGCGCGTCAGTTCGCGCTCGATGCCCTGGCGAAACGCGCGCAGCAAACCCGCGTTGTCCGCCTGATACACCATCATCGGCTGGCCGAGCAGCCGCGCATGCCGGCGCCCGGCCGCGTCCTCGTACGGCTGGCCGAGCGCCTCGGGCGCGGCGCCGGCGATGCCGGTGGCGAGAAAGGCGGTGACATTGAGTTTTTGCCACACGGCGAGATCGTCCAGCACGACGATCGCGACTTTCGTATCGAATTCCATTACGCACTACGCTCCATGTTCAAGAGAGACTCCACAGTCGAATCTTATGGAAAATCGCCGCGCGTGGGGATGGGCGCGCGGCAAAAACGAATAGGCTTCGACGAACTCGCGTTAGCGCGGCGCCGATGTCGGGTTTTGCCTGATAGGGTTCGGCACAAGCCGGCTTGATCCAGGTCGGGTGCTGCAACGCAACCTGCCGCCGGCAGCGCGTGCATCGCCAGTTGCGCCGCTCGCTTGCGAACGAAGTCCGTGCAGTCGACGCGCTTGCAACATAGGGCAAGTCCCTGGCCCGATTTAGCCGTGCATTACCACTCGCGTGCGCGGCCTCCTAAACTGGATTCACACAGGAGGGGACAGCGATGGCCAAACTCATCCACACGATGATCCGCGTGCAGGACCTGACGCGTTCGCTACAGTTCTATCAAACGGCTTTCAATTTCGACGTGTCACACCGGCTCGACTTTCCGGAATTCACGCTCGTTTATTTGCGCAACGACGAAGCCGACGCCGAGATCGAGCTGACCTGGAATAAAGGCCGCGCCGAACCGTATTCGCATGGTGACGGCTATGGTCACGTCGCGGTCTGTGTCGACGATGCGAAAAGCGAGCGTCAGCGGTTGATCGATCTGGGCATGACGCCCAACGATCTGCGCGAATTTCATCACGACAATGGCGAGTTGCTGGCGCGCTTTTTTTTCATTCAGGATCCGGACGGTTACAAGATCGAAGTGCTTGAACGCTACGGCCACTATCAATAGTAAAAGTCAGCGAGGCGGCCGCCGCGCGCAGTTGGTGTACCCCACAACAACCATTTGCATGGGACCCGAGTGAGGCGCTAAAGGGCCAACTCGGGTCGACAGGAGACAAACATGAAGTCAACGGTCATCCCGATCGTCGCGTCCGATCACGCGCGTCCCGCGCATCGCCATCGGCACGAGCATCCCCATGAACACGATCACGATCACGAGCAACGCGCGGCGCAGGCTGGCGCCGCGGCACTGCGCATTCCGCTCACGCGGCGCGAACTGCTCAAAGGCACCGGCGTGCTGATGGGCACGCTCGCGTTCTCGTCGGTTCTGTCGACGCTCGCGCCGAGCCGTGCGTGGGCGCTCGAACTGCAGGGGCTCGACACGCACCAGGGCGAAGTGATCCTCGCGTTCACGCGCCAACTCTATCCGCACGCGACGCTCGACAACGCGGTCTACGCGCTGGTGGTCAAGGACCTCGACGCGAAAGCCAAGGCCGATCCGGCGGTGCGCCAGCAACTTGCCGACGGCGTCAAACAGCTCGACGCGCAGGCCGGTTCGAACTGGCTCACGCGCAAGCCCGCCGCGCAGGCGGAGGATGTCGCGGCGCTCGCGGGTTCGCCGTTTTTCAACACGGTGCGCAGCACGGCGGTGGTCTCGCTGTACAGCAACACGATGGCGTACGCCCATTTCGGCTACGGCGCATCGGCGGGCGACGGCGGTTATCTGAACAAGGGTTTCAACAGCCTCTCGTGGTTGCCCGATCCGCCGCCGGGCGCGAGTGGGCCGATCCCTACGGATAGCTAATCAATCACGACAGCAACCATCTTGCATGGGCCCGGAGCAAGTGCTGAAGCACTTGCTGCTGCCGACAGCGGAGACAGAATATGGATCAGGACAACAACAAGGTGCGTTTTTCGCACAACGACGACAAGGTCGTCGTGATCATCGGTTCGGGGGCGGGCGGCGGCACGCTCGCCAACGAACTCGCGCAGAAGGGTATTGACGTCGTGGTGCTGGAAGCGGGCAAGCTGCATACGCAGGCCGATTTCACGACCGACGAATGGGGCTCGTTCCAGATGCTGTCGTGGCTCGACAAACGCACCACGTCGGGCACCTGGCGAGTCGCCAAGGATTTTCCGAATCTACCCGCATGGATCTGCAAGACCGTCGGCGGCACCACCACGCACTGGGCCGGTGCGAGCTTGCGCATCAAACCGTACGAATTCAAGGCGAGGACCACCTACGGCGACATCAAGGACGCCAGCCTGCTCGACTGGCCGCTCACGCGCGAAGAACTCGATCCGTACTACGATCGCGCGGAGAAGAAGATGGGCGTGACGCGCACTGAGGGTCTGCCGGGCTTGCCGGGCAACAACAACTTCAGGGTGATGTCGGCCGGCGCGATGAAAGTCGGCTACAAGGAATGCAATACCGGGCACATGGCGATCAATAGCGTAGTGCGTGACGATCGCGCGCATTGCTTCCAGCGCGGCTTCTGTTTTCAGGGCTGCCGCACCGGTGCGAAGTGGTCGACGCTCTATACCGAGTTGCCGCGCGCGCAGGCCACGAAGCATATGGAGTTGCGCACCCAGGCGCATGTCGTGCGAATCGAAACCGACGCGCGCGGTAAGGCGAAAGAGGTGCTCTACTACGACGCCAACGGCAAATTGCAGCGGCAAAAGGCGCGCATCGTCGCGGTGGCCGGTAATGCGATCGAGACGCCGCGTCTACTGCTGAACTCGCATTCGAGCAAATTTCCGCAAGGTCTCGCGAACGGCTCGGGGCAGGTGGGCCGCAATTACATGCGCCACACCACGGGTTCGGTGTATGCGGTGTTCAACGATCAGGTGGACATGTTCAAGGGCACCACGATGGCCGGCATCATCGAGGACGAAGCGGTGTTCAACCCGCAGCGCGGTTTCGCGGGGGGCTATCACATGGAGACCATCTCGCTCGGACTGCCGTTTTACGCGGCCTTTCTCGACCCCGGCGCGTGGGGGCCGAAGTTCGCCCAGGCGATGGACCAGTACGCGTACACGGCGGGTATGTGGATCGTCGGCGAGGACATGCCGCGCGAGACCAATCGCGTGACCTTGAATGCGGACGTGAAGGACCAGTACGGACTGCCGGTTCCCAACGTGCATTTCGACGATCACCCGAACGACGAAGCGATGCGCGAGCATGCGTTCAAACAGGGCACGGCGGTATACGAGGCCGCCGGCGCGAAGACGGTGTATCGCGTGCCGCCGTATCCGTCCACGCATAACCTCGGCACAGCGCGCATGAGCGCGCGAGCCGAAGACGGCGTGTGCAATCGCTTCGGCCAGACGCACGAGGTGTCGAACCTGTTCATCGCGGACGGCAGCCAGTTCACCACCGGCGCGGCCGAAAACCCGACGATGACGATCGTTACGCTGGCGATCCGCCAGGCCGATCACATCGCGTCGCAGATGGGCAAGCGCGCGGTGTGAGCGTGCAAACCGTGGGGCCGCATGCGGGTTCGACCAGATTGTCGGGCGACGGATGCCGGCGTAAGTTGACGCAGTCGGGCCGCATGCCGTGGCGCAGTGAAGCAGTGAAACACGCCACGGCATGTTCGCCGCCAAACCGGGAGTGCAGGCCATGTGTGGGATTTACATCAACGCCGATCCGATCCTCTATGAATCGCGCACCCGTTCGCTGCGGATTCACGGCGTGATCACGACGGTGCGGCTCGAGAATCTGTTCTGGGACGTGCTGTGCGAAATCGCCGCGCGCGAAAACCTGACGACCAGTCAGTTCGCCGTGAAGCTGTATGACGAACTGATCGCGTTGCGTGGCGAGATGCCCACCAATTTTGCGTCGTTTTTGCGGGTGTGCTGTCTGCGCTATCTGTCGATGCGCACAGAGAAGGGGGCGAGTACTGGCGACACGCCGCCTGGCTTGCCGGCCGTGGTGAATGAGGCACGGCCGAGAATTCTGAAGACCGTTTGAGGTGGAAGCCGGCGGTTGAATTCAGGCGCGGATACCGGAAGACAGAAAACGTCCTGTGGGTAAGGCAGGAGCGCAAGCAGCACTCGACACCAAAGCGCAATCCGGACGCGGCGACGACGTGGCGAGCTTTCGGGCGAGGTCGCTCACCGCTCGGTGGAACAGGCATCCAGAGAGTCATTGAGTGTCGATCCGGATACGAATCTGATGCCCGACGTCATGGTTGCCCACCGGCAACTGAATCAGTGCTTCGCAGTTCTTATTCCTCATTTGCCACGTGATGCGCCGCTCTACCCTAAGCCCGGCGTACAGTTCGACCGATAATCCCACAATGTGGAATGATCGACTGCTTGCTCCTCTCGCGTCGTAGAGCAGCTTCTGCCGACATCCACTTCTACTGCGTGCCTTAACATCCATCTCAAAATACTGTATAAATATACAGTACCGTCGACCGCCTTATGCGTAGCTCAAGGCCGGGCAGGGCGGAGCATTCCCTATTCAAAGAGCGTGTCTATGGCAGCAGCGATCCAGCTTGCGACGACCACGCTGTCGTCGCAATTGCGGCGTCAGGTGTGGCAGGGCAACGAGCTTGCCGAATCGGGCTCGCGCGTGATTTCCAGCGGCTACGCCGCCCTGGATCGTGTGTTGCCGGGACAAGGCTGGTCGGCAGGCGGCCTGACGGAATTACTGATCGAGCATGGTGGTGTAGGCGAAATACGCTTGCTGGCCCATTCACTTCGCCAGTTGACGACGCAGACCGAACGGCATGTCCTGTTCGTGTCGCCTCCTTATCAGCCGTGTGCCGGGGCATTGAGGGCTTGGGGCATCGATGTCGGGCGCGTCTTATGGGTACGCTCAAATGAAGATCAGGCACTGTGGGCCGCCACTCAGGCATTGAAGCAGGACGGCATCGGCGCGGTGCTGGTGTGGCTGCCGCATGCGCGTGCCGATAAGGTTCGGCGCCTGCAAGTGGCGGCTCAGGAGTCCACCTCGCTGGCATTTTTGATCCGGCCTGTCGAGGCGGCCGCGCAATCTTCACCCGCGCCATTGCGAATGATCTGCGAGCCGCTCTTGCCGGCCGATGCGCAGACGATCAACCGTCGCCAATGGCTGCAGGAGATTGGCCTGTCGATCGATATCTTCAAGCGTCGCGGGCCTGCGCTAGCCGAACCTCTTCGTCTCGTTCTGCCTTTACAAAGCGCCTTGTTGCCGGAAAAAGGAATCGGCCGCCATCAAGGACCAGAGGTCAAACATGTTGTGGATCGCAGTCACATTGCCACTCTTGTCGCTGGAAGCGGTGAAGCCTCTCGCGTCGCTTCCGGATGGTTTGCCCGCGAAACCGAATCGGTGTGAACCGTGCGACCGCGAGGCAAGCCAGCCGCCAGCCGCGGCAGGCATCGTCGAGCGGCGCTGTTATGCATTGGCCGATCACGCGCACATTTTGATGCCGGACCTGGACGCCTTGCGTGCCGGGGTGCACGCGGGCCATTCGCGCTCGTATGCATTGGCGCTGGCGCCGGGACTCACGCTGCTCGCCGCCGACGCTACCCGCGAAACTCAGGCATTCGAATCAATAGCGCTTGCGTTGCTGACCTACACGCCGAAAGTATCGCTCGCCGACGCGCACACGCTGTTGCTGGAAGTCGGCTCCGGCTTGAGGCTGTTCGGCGGCTTGCGCATGTTGTTGTCGCGTGTGCAGGCCACGGTGAAGGAGTTCGGCTATACGGCGCGCATCGCCTGTGCGCCGACAGCCTGGGGCGCGTGGCTATTGGCGCAGGCACGTTGCGCCCGGCAGGGGCGTCGCTGGCATGTGATCAAGGAGACGTCGCTCGCGCATGTGCTCGATGGTCTGTCCGTGTCGCTGCTGCCGGTGGCGCCGGCGCATCGCGATGCGTTCGCGCACGTCGGCTGCGCGACGCTGGCCGATTTGCGTCGTTTGCCGCGCTCGGGCGTCGTGCGGCGTTTCGGCAGCGCGATTCTGGACCTGCTCGCGCAGGCGTACGGCACGCGCGCCGATCCGCGCGAAGCGTTTCGTGCGCCGGCGTCGTTTCATGCGCAACTGGAGTTGCCGTCGCGAGTCGATCACGCCGATGCATTACTGTTCGCCGCGCGTCGGCTGATCGTGCAATTGGCCGGCTGGTTGAGCGCGCATCATGCGGCGCTCAGCGGTTATACGTTGCTGCTGGAGCATGAATTGGCCTCCCGTCATGCTCCGAAGACATCGAGTCTGAAGATCGCGTGGGCGATTCCGTCGCGCGATGCCGAACATCTGATCTGGCTGTTGCGGGAAAAATTGAATCAGACCGTTCTGGCGGCGCCCGTCATCGAGTTGAAACTGGTTGCCGACCAGATCGGCGAATATGCCGGGAAGTCGGACACGTTATTCCCCATGCCCGAATCGGATGGCGATTCGATTGCGCGTCTGCTCGAGCGCTTGAGCGCGAGGTTGGGACCGGAGAACGTGTTGCAGATGTCGGTGCAGGACGACCATCGCCCTGAGCGGGCAATGCGCGTCGATGCCTACGAGGCGCAGGCGTTTGCACGCAAGAAGCGCTCGCCGGTGAAGGGACGGACAAAAGTCAAAGCGGATAAGACCTGGCTAACCGATGAGTTGCGGCACGCTGCCGGAGCGGGGAGCGTGGACGGCGAAGCGCAGGGGCAAGCAACTGAGGCAACCCCATGCACATCCGAATCGAACGATCCTGAAATCGCGCTTTCATCCATGGGCCAACCAGGCGACGCGCAGTCATTGCTCGATCTGCCCGACAGCGCGTTACCTGCGCAGCCTCGTCCGCTCTGGATGCTCGATAAGCCGCTACGCCTGATGATGCGCGACCAGCGGCCGATCTATCGCCGGCCGCTGACGATGCTCACACGTACCGAGCGGATTGAAGCGGGGTGGTGGGACGGCAATATCGTCGAGCGTGATTACTACGTCGCGGCCGACGATCGTGGCCACATGTTCTGGGTGTATCGCGAGCGGATCAAGGGCGAGTGGTATTTGCAGGGTTTGTTCGGCTGAGCATCATGACCACTTCTGAGCTTCAGCCATCCTGCCTTCCGCAGCAGGCATCCGCGGCCCACTTGCCGGCGTATGCAGAGCTGCATTGCCTGACCAATTTCTCTTTCCTGCGTGGCGCCTCGCATCCGCAGGAGCTCGTCGAGCAGGCGATGTCGCGCGGCTATAGCGCACTCGCTATCACCGACGAGTGCTCGCTCGCGGGCGTCGTGCGTGCCCACACGAGGCTGAGGGAGATCAGACAGGAACGGGAGCGCCAGCAGAAGGAGCGCGAGGAGAAGGTCCGGGCGGCGCAAGCGCAAGCACCTTCAGACGACGCGGCAACGGCAACGGCCTTGCCAGAAAAACCCCCAGAAAACGGGCCATTAAAACCCATTCCCCACCTGATCATCGGCAGCGAACTCAATCTGACCGACGATACCGGCGAGCCTTTCTGCACGCTGGTGGCGCTAGCCATCGACCGCAACGGTTACGGCAACCTGTCCGAACTGATCACGCTGGCGCGCTCGCGCGCGGACAAAGGCAGCTACCGCCTCGGTCCTTCCGACTTCACCGATTCGTTGCCTCATCTGACGCATCTGCAAGGCCTGCCCGATTGCGTGCTGATACTCGTGCCGCAGCGGACGGCGACGCTGTCGCACACACTGCGTTGCGCGCACTGGCTCGCATCGTTCGCGGCTGATCGCGCGTGGATCGCACTCGAACTGTGGCAAACCGGCAGCGACGATCTTCAGATCGACGCGTTGCGGATGATTTCAGATGCGAGCGGCTTGCCACTGGTCGCGGCAGGTGGCGTGCTGATGCACACGCGCTCGCGCAAGCCGCTCCAGGACACGATGACCGCCATCGGCCTCGTCAAGCCGCTCTCGGCCTGCGGCCACGCGCTCGAGGCGAATGCGGAGCGGCACATGCGCACGCGCCAGCGGCTCGGCAAACTGTATCCGCGCGATACCCTCGAAGAAACGCTGCGTATCGCCGCGCTATGCCATTTTTCGCTCGACGATCTCGCCTACGAATACCCTCAGGAACTGGTGCCCGCCGGCGAGTCGCCGGCGAGCCATCTGCGCAAGCTGGTAATGGCCGGTGCAACGGAGCGCTGGCCGGGCGGCATGGACCTGAAGCGCATCCAGCAGATCGAGACCGAGCTGGCATTGATCGCCGATCTGAAATACGAGAAGTATTTTCTGACGGTGCACGATATCGTGAGCTTTGCCCGCTCCCGACACATCCTGTGCCAGGGGCGAGGGTCGGCGGCGAACTCGATCGTCTGCTACTGCCTGCATGTGACCGAGATCGATCCGGTGCGGATGAACATGCTGATCGAGCGATTCATCTCGCGCGCCCGCAAGGAGCCGCCCGATATCGATGTCGACTTCGAGCATCAGCGCCGCGAAGAGGTGATTCAATATATCTACACGAAGTACGGCCGTCATCGGGCCGCGCTGACGGCATCGCTGATCACGTATCACGCGCGCAGCGCGTTGAAGGACGTCGGCAAGGCGCTGGGTCTCGAGGTGTCGTTGATCGAGCGGATCAGCAAGTCGCAGCAATGGTGGGACGGCCCGGATGCGGTCGCCCGATATCTGGCCGAAGCGGGCTTCGATGCCCACTCGCACATCACACAGCGTCTGATTCAACTGACTCAGGAGTTGCGCGGTTTTCCGCGTCACCTGTCGCAACATGTCGGCGGCTTCGTGATCGCGAAAGACAAGCTGTCGCGGCTCGTGCCGATCGAAAACGCGACGATGAAAGACCGCAGCGTGATCGAATGGGACAAGGACGATATCGATGCGCTCAAGCTGCTGAAAGTCGATGTGCTCGCGCTCGGCATGTTGTCGGCGATTCGGCGCGCGCTGGAATTCGTCGCGTTGAGACGCGGCTTTCCGACATTCAGGGTGCAGGACATTCCGCGCGAGGATCGCGCCGTCTACGAGATGTGCGGCCATGCCGACACGATCGGCGTGTTCCAGATCGAATCGCGTGCGCAGCAAAGCATGCTGCCGCGCCTGAAGCCGAGCAAGTACTACGATCTCGTGATCGAAGTGGCGATCGTGCGGCCGGGGCCGATTCAGGGCGGCATGGTGCATCCTTATCTGCGCCGCAAGCAGGGCCTCGAACCGATCGACTACGCGAAGGACGAGTTGCGGCCCGTGCTCGAACGCACGCTCGGCGTGCCGATTTTCCAGGAACAGGTCATGCACCTGGCGATGGTTGCGGCGAAATATACCGGCGAGCAGGCCGATCAGTTGCGGCGCGCGATGGCCGCGTGGCGGCGCAGCGGCAACCTCGCGAAGTATCAGAAGGATTTGAGCGACCGAATGCTCAAGCGCGGCTACGAGCAGGAATTTATCGACCGCATCTGCAACCAGATCGAAGGTTTCGGCGAGTATGGTTTTCCGGAGAGTCATGCGGCGAGCTTCGCGTTGCTCGTCTATCTCAGCGCGTGGTTGAAGCGCTATGAGCCGGCTGCTTTCCTGGCCGGTTTGCTGAACAGTCAGCCGTTGGGATTTTATTCGCCGTCGCAACTCGTGCAGGATGCGAAGCGCCATGGCGTCAAGGTATTACCTCCCGACGTGACGCTGAGCGATTGGGAGTCGACGTTCGAGCGGCGCGATGAGGAAGGGCGGCGGATTTCCCCGGACGAGACCTGTTTGCATCGTCAGTACGCCGTACTGTCCGGGCAGCAGTTGCGCGATCTGTCTCTGCGGCGCCTGACGGTGAGCCGCACGATCCGGCGCGCGGCAAAGCGTTTGACCGCGCGCGTATTTCAACCGTCGAACACCTATGGCGCGCGTGGTCCGGCGGTGCGCATCGGCATGCATCTGATCAAGGGACTCGCGCAAGGGGCCGCCGAGCGCATCATGGCCGCCCGCCACGACGCGCCGTTTGCCGACGTCGACGATCTGGCGCGGCGCGCGGCCTTGACGCGGCGCGATCTCGAAGCGCTGGCGGCGGCCAATGCGCTTGCCAGTATCGCGGGCCATCGGCGTGAAGCGTGGTGGGCCGTGACCGCGCAGCACACGGTGCCGAAGCTGCTGCGCGATGCACCGATCGCCGAAGCGCCGTTGGCGTTGCCGCGCGCAACGGAAAGCCGCGAGATCGTCGACGATTACAGGAGCCTCGGACTCACGCTCAATCGTCATCCGCTCGCGCTGCTGCGTGCGCGCCTCGCGCAGCAGCGCTTTCGCACGGCGGCCGAACTTGCCGCGTGCCGGCACGGCACGCTGGCGCGGGCATGCGGCATCGTCACCGTGCGGCAGCGGCCGGGCACGGCAAACGGCACGGTGTTCGTTTCTATCGAAGACGAGACCGGTTCGATCAACGTGATCGTCTGGCCGTCGCTGGTGGAAAAGCAGCGCAAGGCGTTGCTGGGTTCATCGCTGCTGGCGGTCTACGGCGTCTTGCAACGCGACGACGGCGTCGCCACGGGCGGCGCCCATGCCGTCAACGAGGGCGGTGAGGGCAAGGTGATGAGCGCCAACCGTACCGGACAGGCGAAAAAGAAAAACCGCGGAGAGGTGGTCCATCTCGTCGCCCATCGTCTGGAGGATTACAGCGAGTGGCTTGGCGAGCTGGCCACGACGAGCCGCGATTTTCATTGAGGGTCGCGGCCAGGGCGGGCAGATTCCCCGCATCCTGACTCGCGTGTTGATCCGCGTGTTGATCCGCGTGTTGATCCGATATCAGACGGGTGTCTCGCCGCGCCAGGGAAACGCGGCCAGCACGCGCCGAATCGCCGTGTCGAACGGGGTGCGGCGGCCGATTCCGAGCGCCTCGAGGCGCTCCGACGCCAGGTGGCAATTATGCGGACGAGGCGTCGCATCGGTTGGGGTGGATTGCGGCGTCAGGTGCGCATCGAGCCGCAAGGCTTCGGCGAGGCGCAAGGCGATCTCATACTTGGTCATCGGTTCGTCGCCCGACCATTGCACGATGCCGCGGACCGCTGCGCCGTGTGCATGCCGTTCGAGCATTTGCCGGATCACGTACGCGACATCCGGCGTGAAGGTGGGATAGCGGATCGCCCACGCGTCCATCATGGCGGGCTTGCCGTCCGATGCCGCCGATGCGGCAATCGCCGGCACGAGACTCGTCACCGCCGATTCCGCCCAACTGACGATCGGGCCGTACAGCAGCGGCAAACGCAGCACGCAGCCGAGGTCGGTGGTCTCGGTCAGCGCGCGCTCGCCTTCGAGCTTGCTCCACCCATACCCGTTGAGCGGCGCGGGCGCGCAGTCGTGCCGATAGGGCGGATGGCTGCCGTCGAACACGTAGTCGGTGGAGATCGACAGCGTCCACGCGCCGCGCCGGTGCGCCGCCGCAGCCAGTGTGCGCACCGCATCGACATTCAGCGCGCGCGCGAGCGCCGGATTGTGCTCGCACACGTCCGGCCGGCGCTCGGCCGCGGCTATCACGAGCGCGTCCGGGGCTTCGCGCTCGACGAACTGCTCGACCGCCTGCGCGTCGCGAATATCCAGTGCGACGGTATGGGGAGCCGGCCGGCTGAACGCCGTGGCAACGACCTCCCAGCCGGCTTGCTGCGCCAGTTCGTCGACGAGCGCGCGGCCGACCAGCCCGGAGGCGCCAATAACAGCAACTTTAAACATGATGTGCGTCCGCCTAGCGGTTTGCGCCGCCGGTTGCCGTCCCGTTCGAGACGGCGGTGACCGTGTAGCCGGCTTCGTCGATGGCGGCTTTCAGCGCGTCGACCGTTTGCGCCGAGTCGACCACCACACGGCCGGACGCCAGATCCACCTGAACCTGCGCGGCTGCATCGTGTTCACGAATGGCGTTCGTGACCGCCGCGACACAGTGCTGGCAGCTCATGCCCTCTACCTTGAATTCGATTGTCATCGGGATTGCCTCGGGAAAAATCAGAATGGAAGTAGTTGGATTATGCCTGCCAATCCGTACTCGAGCGGCTGGACCTTCCTGTCATGGGAAGGTGTACGATCGACTCATACCCTGGAGAAAACGGTCATGAATATCGGTGAAGCGGCCCGCACGTCGGGCGTCACGGCGAAGATGATTCGCTATTACGAAAGCGTGGGTTTGCTGACGGCGAAGTCGCGCACGAGCGCCGGTTATCGCGTATACGGTCCGCAGGAGGTTCATTCGCTGCGCTTCATCCGCCAGGCGCGTCGCCTGGGGTTTCTGGTTGAAGACATTCGCCGGCTGCTGGCGCTGTGGCACGATCGCTCGCGCGCCAGTGCCGAAGTGAAGCAGATCGCGCTGGAGCACGTCGCGGAACTCGACCGCCGGATCGCCGAGCTCACCGATATGCGAGATACCCTCGCGCATCTCGCCGACCATTGCCACGGCGACGACCGGCCCGACTGCCCCATCATCGAACGCCTTGCCGATACCGACCTGGTGTCGGGGAAGGGCTGTCACCCGATCTAACGCGGTGGACGGAGGCAGGTGCAACCCGAGATGCAAATTTATCGCAACCGGCGGCAATTTGCACCAATTAAGTGCTTGAAAATGTGGAGCGGCATTCTATCTGACTTGAAATTCGCTCTGAACCGAACTAAATCAAGAGTTTAGATGCACCGCAAGCGTGCACCATTCCAAAACGGAATGCACATCATGCGGGCATTTCACTAGCGCGGTTGCACCATAGGGCTATAATGCGGGTTAACCCTTTTACGGGAAATCCCTGATGTCCAACTTCACCGGGGATTCGATCTGATCCTTGGAGAACATCATGTTTGCATACATTCTTGAAAAGCTGAGCACCTGGTTTGAAACCGCCGAACGCAACCGCCGCGAAGCCTACCTGGCATCGTCGTCGGATATCGTTCAGCTCGAACAGCGTATCCGTTCGCTCGAAACCAGCGGCTATTCGCTGTAAGTTTCATCCGCTTCGAGTTGGACCCGCCGGCGCCTATTGCGCGGCGATCGCAGCACAGCATTGAGCCCCGTCGATTCGGGGCTTTGTCACATTTGGACCCGAGAATTTTCTCGCGGTAGGCGCTTGCGCACTATGCGTGGCGAATAACGACTAGCTTCGCGGCTGGCACCGAGGTAAGGTAAAGCGTGCTCAGCGCAATCCGGCATTCTCAAACCAAACCGCTCCGCCCATGTCTTCTATCCGCTCGCTTCAGTCCATCCTGTCCGTAGCCGCCGCGACTTTGCTGACGACGGTTTGCGCCGTGTCGAACGCAGTGGCCACGCCGGACAGCGCGCGCAGGCCAGTCATCCTCGACTCGCAGGGCGGCATCAACGACGGGCAGAGCGGCACGGTCATGCGCACCGGACCGACGTCGTGGCAGCCGATCGTTGGCGCGCAGCCAATCGCCACGCCGGCCGAATTGGCGCCGCCGGATTCGTCGACACCGATCATCGTCGCACCGTATATTCAATTGCCTGTGGGCGGTGGCTCGCGGCCGCCGCCCCGTCCGGTGCCTCGTCCGCAATAAGCGTCTTCGGCGCGTTTTCTTCCCGCGCTTGCGTCCCATCCCGTTGATGTTTCCACGCCCGGCAAACGCTTTGCCGGGCTCTCGCGCATCCACGCGTTTGCCAAACTCGCCGGCGTGCGCATGCGCGGCGAATGGCGCGCGGCGCGGCATTGGGGTTTGGGCGCATGGCGTGCGCTAAACGCTCCGACGACAATCGTTTCGCAGTGTCTCGCTAGCGGCTCGGGCGATGTGTATCGCGCAGCTTCAATGCTTTGGACGCAATAGAACGAGGAGACATCAAATGATCACTCACTGGCTCCGCCGTGCCGCGAGCGCCTGCGTAACGCTCTTCGCACTTGCCGTGCCGCCGGGCGTCGCGCTCGCCAAAGACGCGCCTGAAATGCCCTCGCTGACGATGGCCGTCGGCGGTTTGCCCGGCCTTTACTATTTGCCGGTACTTGCCGCCCATCAATTGGGGTACTTCAAGGACGAAGGGCTCGACGTCGCGCTCGAGAATTTCGCGGGTGGATCGAAAGCCCTGGAGGCGGTGGTGGGCGGCAGCGCCGACGTGGGCGCGGGGGCGTTCGAGCACACGCTGTTCATGCAGGCAAAGGGGCAGCACTACCGGGCGTTCGTGTTGATGGGCCGCGCCCCGCAGATCGTCGTCGCGGTGGTGAAGTCGAAGGCTGATCAACTCAAGTCGCTGGCGGACTTCAAGGGCGCGAAAGTCGGCGTGAGCGCGCCGGGTTCGTCGACGGATCTCGTGCTGACCGTGGCGTTGCGCAAAGCCGGCGTGCAACGCAGCGACATTTCAGCGATCGGAGTGGGCAGCGGCGCCACGGTGCTGGCGGCGGTCAGCGGCGGCCAGATCGACGCGCTCTCGAACGTCGATCCGATGATGACCAAGCTGACGCGTAGCGGGGCGATCAAGGTGCTGGTCGATACGCGCACCGTGAAAGGCACGCAAGAGGTGTTCGGCGGGACGATGCCCGCGGCCACGCTCTATGCATCCGAGAGCTTCATTCAGAAGAATCCGAAGACGACTCAGGCGCTCACCAATGCGATCGTGCGCGCCAACCACTGGTTGCAGACCGCGAGCGATGCCGATCTGCTGAAGATGGTGCCCCCGGCTTATCTGCTCAACGACTCGGCACTGTATGTCGAAGCCTTTCACAACGTGCGCGACGCGTATTCGCCGGATGGCTTGATGCCGGCCGACGGCCCGGCGACCTCGCTGCGTGCGCTGGCCTCGTTCGATGACCGGTTGGATCCGAAGAAGATCGATCTGAACGCTACCTATACGAACGATTTCGCGCGCAAGGCAGCGGCGCAATTGAAGTGAGCGGGAATCCGGCTGTGCGCGTTGATGGCCCGGACGCCATCCGCGGCAAAGCTTAGTCGCCGCGATACTCGACCTTGAACCCGGCAGCCTTGTCCTCGCCGAGCGCCTTGACGAGCCAGGGCATCTGGTCCTTCAGCATTTTCGCCAGCGTATACGGCGGGTTCAGAATGAACATGCCGCTGCCGAAAAGTCCAAAGCCGTCCTCGGGCGGATTGCTGACCGTCAAGCTGACGTGGAGCCAGTTGCGCTCCTGCAGCTTCTTCAACTGATCAGGAAAGCGCTGCGATTCCGGGCGTTTCACCTGCGGATACCAGACCGCATAGGTGCCGGTCGGAAAGCGCTTCAGGCTCTCTTCGACACAGCGCAGCGTGCGCGTGTAGTCGCGCTTGTCCTCGTACGACGGATCGAGCAGCACCAGCGCGCGGCGCGGCGCAGGCGGCAGCAACGCGAGAATGCCGTCGAAGCCGTCGCCCGCGTAGAGCATCGCCCGGCGGCCCGCGTCGCGGAAATTGTGGCGCAGAACGTCGATTTCGGTGGTGTGCAGTTCGAACAGACGCATGCGGTCCTGCTCGCGCAACTGCCGCCACGCGATGTACGGCGAGCCCGGATAGAAGCGCAACTGGCCATCCGGATTGAGCGCGCTGACTTCCTCGACGTAGTCGGCGAAGAGCGGCGGCAGATCGTTGCGCTCCCACAGTCTGGCGATGCCGGTCTGGAATTCGCCGGTTTTGGTCGCATAGCCTTCCTTCAGCGAATAGACGCCGGCGCCCGCATGCGTGTCGATGTACCAGTAGGCTTTGTCCTTCTGGCCGAGGTAACGCAATAGCTGCAACACGACGGCGTGTTTCAGAACGTCGGCGTGATTGCCTGCATGAAAGGCGTGGCGGTAGCTGAGCATGATGAGGAAACGCTGAAAGAGGGCATGCCGGTCCAGGGCGGATTCGGCGGTGCGCGGTGCAATGCGGCGGCACAGCGGGCAAACGGCGCCGGTGTGCAGCGCGGCCGCGTATTGTACGCGACGCCGCGCTGCGGTTTGGGTAAGTTCCGCGTGACATGGCCCCGCTGCCGCCCGGGCCACGTCACGCGCTCCGGCGAAAATCCGTTCAGTCGTAGGCGTCGCCGACGATTTCCTCGATGCGCTGCCTGATCTCCGGCGTGATTCGTGCGGCCACCTCGGCGGACCTCATGTTCTCGCCGATCTGTTCGACCCGCGACGCGCCCGTGATCACCGTGCTGACGTTCGGATTCTTCAGAATCCAGGCAATCGCGAGTTGCCCGATCGTGCAGTCCAACTCGTCGGCCACCGCGCCGAGCTTGCCGACCACGCTGTTCTTGCCCGCATCGGTGACCTGCTTGCGCAGCCAGTCATAGCCTTGCAACTGCGCGCGGCTGTCCGCCGGTACGCCGTCGCGGTATTTGCCGGTGAGCAGGCCGGACGCGAGCGGGCTCCAGGTGGTCAGGCCGAGGCCGATATCCTCGTAAAGCCGCTTGTACTCCTGCTCGACGCGTTTGCGGTGGAACAGGTTGTACTGCGGCTGCTCCATGACCGGCTTGTGCAGGTGGTGCCGCTCCGCAATCTCGTAAGCGGCGCGGATTTCGTCGGCGCTCCATTCGGAGGTGCCCCAGTACAGCGCCTTGCCGCGCGTGATCATGTCGCTCATCGCCCAGACGGTTTCCTCGACGGGCGTGTTCGGATCGGGACGATGGCAGAACACCAGGTCCACATAGTCGAGTTGCAGGCGCTTGAGCGACGCGTCGACCGCGTTCAGCAGATATTTGCGGTTCAGCGTGTGGTACTGGTTCGGCGCTTCCGTGAGCCCCCAGAAGAATTTCGTGGACACCACGTAGCTCACGCGCGGCCACGCTAGTTCCTTCAGCGCCTGGCCCATGATTTCCTCGGATTGGCCGCCCGCGTAGACCTCGGCGTTATCGAAGAAGTTGACTCCCGCGTCGCGGGCGGCCGCCAGCGATTCGCGCGCCGCGCGATGATCCACCTGGTTGCCGTAAGTGACCCATGAGCCGATGGACAATTCGCTGACTTGCAGGCCAGAGCGGCCCAGACGTCGATAATTCATGCATGTCTCCTTGTGGGTGATGCTGCCGGCATTGCGCCGAAAACATCCAGTTTAAAGAGATAAAGCGCGATGTGCGTTTTACCTATGGCGTTCACAGGGTTCATGCACAATAGCAGCGTTGGCCGCAATGCAGCATTCGGCCGAACGGCCTATGTCGTTTGGCTGACTGCATGCCGCTTGCGGCTTGTGGTCTCATTGCTCATCAACTGCATGGAGGTTCTGGATGTCGTCTCTGAACACGAATCTGAACGGCAAGGTCGCCGTGGTTACCGGCGCGGCAAGCGGCATCGGCAAGCAGATCGCGCTGACTCTTTCCGCGGCGGGCGCGGCGGTCGCGATCGCCGATTTGAACCAGGACGGCGCCAACGCCGTTGCGGAAGAAATCACGAAAAGCGGTGGTAAGGCAATCGGCGTGGCGATGGATGTCACGAGCGAGGAGGCCGTCAATCAGGGCATCGACAAAATCGCGGCCGAACTCGGCTCGATCGACATTCTCATTTCCAACGCCGGCATTCAGATCGTCAATCCGATCGAAAACTATTCGTTCTCGGACTGGAAGAAGATGCAGGCGATCCATGTGGACGGCGCCTTCCTCACGACAAAGGCCGCGCTCAAGCACATGTACAAGGACGATCGCGGCGGCATCGTAATCTACATGGGTTCGGTCCATTCGCATGAAGCGTCGCCGCTGAAGTCCGCCTATGTGACGGCCAAGCATGCGCTGCTGGGGCTCGCGCGCGTGCTGGCCAAGGAAGGCGCGAAGCATAACGTGCGCTCGCATGTGGTGTGTCCGGGTTTCGTGCGCACGCCGCTCGTCGACAAGCAGATTCCCGAGCAGTCCAAGGAACTCGGCATCAGCGAGGAAGAAGTCGTCAAGCGCGTGATGCTGGGCGGCACGGTCGACGGCATCTTTACCACGGTGGAAGACGTCGCGCAGACGGTGCTGTTCCTGTCCACCTTCCCGACGGCGGCACTGACCGGCCAGTCTTTCATTGTGAGCCACGGCTGGTATATGCAATAAGGAGGCGCCCATGGCGCAACGCAATCTCAAGCGGGCGCGCGTGGGTGCGCCCGGCGACGGGGAGGGCGACGGCGCCGGTTCGGCCGCCGCCGCCCACCCCGGCCGGCGCATCCATTTGCCCAACTACGAAACCGTCGCGCTGATGCTGCAGGGCGGCGGTGCGTTGGGCGCGTATCAGGCGGGTGTCTTTCAGGGGCTCGACGAAGCCGGCATCGAACCCAACTGGCTGGCGGGCATTTCGATTGGCGCCTTGAATACGGCCATCATTGCCGGCAATCCGCGGGAGAAGCGGGTCGAGCGGCTGTTGCAGTTCTGGGAAACGATCTGCCAACCGGCGTTCGGGCCGCCATTGCCGGCTTTCATCGAGCATGCACTCTTCAACTCCAGCGACGCGGTGCGCAAGGCCTTTACGGCGAGCCAGGCGCTAGGCGCGCTCGTCGAAGGGCAAAAGGGCTTTTTCGTGCCGCGGTTTCCGCCGCCGTTGCCCACGGTGTCCGGGCCGCCGCAAATGGCCAGCTACTACGACACCGCACCGCTGAAGGCCACACTCGAGGCGCTCTGCGATTTCGACCGGATCAATTCGCGTGAAATGCGCGTGTCGGTGGGCGCGGTCAATTGCGGCACGGGCAATTTCGCGTACTTCGACAACACGCACACCACGCTGCGGCCCGAGCATTTCATGGCGTCAGGCGCGTTGCCGCCGGGCTTCGCGGCGGTTGAAATCGACGGCCAGTTTTACTGGGACGGCGGCCTGATGTCGAACACGCCGCTCTACGAAGTGATCCAGACCACGCCGCGTCGCGACACGCTCGCGTTCCAGGTCGATCTGTGGAGCGCGATCGGACCAGTGCCGGATAACATCACGGATGTTCAGGGACGCATGAAAGACATCCAGTATTCGAGCCGTACCCGTCTCGTGACCGACATGCTGCAGCGCTCGCAGCGTTTCCGGCATGTGCTGCGCGAGGTGCTGGAGCGCGTGCCGCCCGAGCAGCGTGACGACCCGTGGTGCAAGCTGGCCGAAGACCTCGCGTGTTCGAAGCGCTACAACGTGATCCATCTCATCTACCGGCACAAGGAATACGAGGGGCACTACAAGGACTTCCAGTTTGGCCTCTCGACCATGCGCGAGCACTGGCAAAGCGGTCTGGACGACATTCGCCATTCGCTCGAGCATCCCGACTGGCTCGACATGCCGGATAACGACGCTGGTTTCGTCACGCACGATATCCATCGTGATTCGCGCTGACAGGACTACAACGAAACGTTCGGGCAATAAAAAACGGCGCCCTTTCAGAAAGGGCGCCGTTTCTCTCAGCGGTTCCAGCAGAGCGCGCGACCAGGATCCGCGCTCCGGCTTGCTTTACTTCAACACGTGAGCAATTGCGTTAGCCACCGCGTCGAGGTTGCGCGTGTTCAGTGCAGCCACGCAGATGCGGCCCGTGCTCACCGCGTAGATGCCGAACTCTTCGCGTAGACGGTCCACTTGCGGCGCCGTCAGACCCGAGTACGAGAACATGCCGCGCTGTGCGTTCACGAAGCTGAAGTCACGATCCACGCCGCTTGCCTTCAGGCGTTCGACCAGACCGTTGCGCATCGCGCGAATACGGTCGCGCATTTCAGCCAGTTCCGTTTCCCACGTGGCGCGCAGTTCGGGCGAGGCGAGCACTGCCGCCACCACCGAGCCGCCGTGCGTCGGCGGGTTGGAGTAGTTCGTGCGGATCACGCGCTTCAGTTGCGACAGCACGCGTGCTGCCTCTTCCTTGCTTGACGTGATGATCGACAGTGCGCCGATACGCTCGCCGTACAGCGAGAACGACTTCGAGAACGACGACGACACGAACACGTTCAGTTCCGAGGCCGCGAACAGACGCACGGCTGCGGCGTCCGCTTCGATGTTGTCGCCGAAGCCCTGGTAGGCGATGTCGAGGAACGGCACCAGATTGCGCGCCTTCACGACTTCGACCACCTGCTTCCATTGATCGACGCTCAGGTCGACGCCGGTCGGGTTGTGGCAGCAGGCGTGCAGCACGACGATGGTGCCCGCGGCATAGCTGTTCAGCGCGCTCAGCATGCCTTCGAAGTTCACGCCATGCGTGTGCGCGTCATAGTACGGATACGACACCACTTCGAAACCAGCGCCTTCGAACAGCGCACGGTGATTTTCCCAGCTCGGATCGCTGATTGCGACCTTGGCCGCCGGGTTCACGCGCTTCAGGAAGTCCGCGCCGATCTTCAGCGCGCCCGTGCCGCCCAATGCCTGCGCCGTGACGACGCGGCCCGCCGCGATCAGCGACGAGTCGTCGCCGAGCAGCAGCTTCTGCACGGCCGCATCGTAAGCCGCAATGCCTTCGATCGGCAGATAGCCGCGCGGCAGCGCCGCGTCGACGCGGGCCTTTTCGGCTTCGCGCACGGCGCGCAGCAGCGGAATCTTGCCTTCTTCGTTGAAGTACACGCCCACGCCAAGGTTGACCTTGGTGGCACGCGTATCGGCGTTGAAGGCTTCGTTCAGGCCCAGAATCGGGTCGCGGGGAGCAAGTTCGACGGCGGAGAACAGAGACATGATGGGTGGGCAGCAGTAGTGAAAAGAGGGCGGCTCCGAGCGCGAACGGCCCGACCCGAGGCGTCTGATGGACAACGCGGACAGGCGGCGGACGGCGGCAAGCGAGCGCAACTTCGCATTGTAACGAATCCGCGCGCGTTTTTCGGGCGACCAGGCTCGCTGGAGGGAATTATTTGCTTGAAAAACAGGCACTCCGGCGTCATGTGACATCGGCGGATCTGCCGGAGCGCCGCCCGGCGAGGGCTGCCAGGCGGGCATCGGCCCACGGCGCGAACGCGCTTCATAACCGCTGCCCGCATGTGACCGGAAGGCCACGAATCGTTCAGGTGAAGGGTCGTCACATAAGATTCGCCCGAGCACTCGCAATCCCGCCCGCAGCTTTCCGAACCCTACGCAGACCCGCTCGATCCGCGTTTCCCGCAACCCGTTAGAATGGTCTTTTGCCCAAGGCCCGGTGCCGTCCCCATGTCCGAACAACATCTGACTGAAGCCGAAGATACGCTCGACGAATCCAAATTCGTCACGTTCGAAGGCTCGCCGTTTCAGCTCTACCAGCCGTACCCGCCTGCCGGCGACCAGCCCACGGCGATCGACACGCTCGTTGAAGGTGTCGAGGACGGCCTCGCGTTCCAGACGCTGCTCGGCGTGACCGGCTCCGGCAAAACCTTCACGATGGCCAACACGATCGCGCGGCTCGGCCGCCCGGCGATCGTGTTTGCACCGAACAAGACGCTCGCCGCGCAGCTTTACTCGGAGTTCCGCGAGTTCTTTCCGCGCAATGCGGTCGAGTACTTCGTCTCGTACTACGACTACTACCAGCCTGAAGCGTACGTGCCGCAGCGCGACCTGTTCATCGAGAAAGACTCGTCGATCAACGAGCACATCGAGCAGATGCGGCTGTCGGCCACCAAGAGCCTGATGGAGCGGCGCGACGTGGTGATCGTCGGCACGGTGTCGGCGATTTACGGTATCGGCAATCCATCGGAATATCACAGGATGATTCTGACGCTGCGCACGGGCGACAAGCTCGGCCAGCGCGACATCATCGCGCGGCTGATCGCGATGCAGTACAACCGCAACGAAGCCGACTTCCAGCGCGGCTCGTTCCGCGTGCGCGGCGACACGATCGATATCTTCCCCGCCGAACACGCCGAAATGGCGGTGCGTATCGAATTGTTCGACGACGAAATCGAAACACTGCAACTGTTCGATCCGCTCACCGGCCGCGTGCGGCAGAAGATTCCGCGCTTCACTGTGTATCCGTCGTCGCACTACGTGACACCGCGCGACACTGTCGTGCGTGCGGTCGAAACGATCAAGAGCGAGTTGCGCGAGCGGCTGGAATTCTTCTATAGCGACGGCAAGCTCGTCGAAGCGCAGCGGCTCGAACAACGCACCCGCTTCGACCTGGAAATGTTGCAGGAACTGGGTTTCTGCAAGGGCATCGAGAACTACTCGCGGCACTTCTCCGGCGCCGCGCCGGGCGAGCCGCCGCCGACCCTGGTCGATTACCTGCCGCCGGACGCGATCATGATGCTCGACGAGTCACACGTGCTGATCGGCCAGTTGAACGGCATGTACAACGGCGACCGGGCGCGCAAGGAAAATCTGGTCGACTATGGTTTCCGCCTGCCGTCGGCGCTGGATAACCGGCCGCTCAAGTTTAACGAGTTCGAGCGCAAGATGCGCCAGGTCGTGTTCGTGTCGGCCACGCCGGCGGATTACGAGAAGAAAACGGCCGGACAGGTCGCCGAGCAGCTGGTGCGTCCGACCGGCCTCGTCGATCCGGAAATCGAGGTGCGTCCGGCGCGCAGCCAGGTCGACGACGTGCTCGGCGAGATCAACGAGCGCGTCAAGGTCGGCGACCGCGTGCTGGTCACGGTGCTGACCAAGCGGATGGCCGAGCAGTTGACCGAATTTCTGGCCGACCACGGCGTCAAGGTGCGCTATCTACATAGCGACATCGACACGGTCGAGCGGGTCGAGATCATTCGCGATCTGCGGCTGGGCACCTTCGACGTGCTGGTGGGGATCAATCTGCTGCGCGAAGGGCTGGATATTCCGGAGGTGTCGCTCGTCGCGATTCTCGACGCGGACAAGGAAGGCTTTCTGCGCGCCGAGCGCTCGCTGATCCAGACCATCGGCCGGGCGGCGCGTAACGTGAACGGCAAGGCGATCCTGTATGCGGACAAAGTGACGGACTCGATGCGCCGCGCGATCGACGAAACCGAGCGGCGGCGCGCCAAGCAGATTGCCTTCAACCTCGCGAACGGCATTACGCCGCGCGGGGTGGTCAAGCGCATTCGCGACATCATCGACGGCGTGTACAACGTCGACGACGCACGCGCCGAACTGAAGGAGCAGCAAACGCGCGCGAAATTCGAGGACATGTCCGAGAAGCAGCTCGCCAAGGAACTGAAGCGTCTCGAAAAGCAGATGATGGAGCATGCCAGGAACCTCGAGTTCGAGAAGGCCGCGCAGACTCGCGATCAGCTGGCGCTCCTGCGCCAGCGTGTGTTCGGCGCGAATGTCGGCGATCACGTCTCCGGCGTCGAATAAGGCCTCTTTCCACCCCGGGGCGCGGCAACGTGCCGCGCCCGTCAAGTTGCAGCGACACACCCCTCCCAGCTCGTCTCGCCGTCCTCCATACGCGCTTTCTTAAAGCAGCCTTAAGCCCCTGTTGCGACAAGGATTTGCGAGCGTCGATATTTGTTCTCCCTCGAGATCAATGATAGACTCCCCTAATATTGAGAATGGTTCGCATTTAAGGTTCTTGTATGCGAGTTGCACCCGGTCGATCGCCTGCCCAAAGGCGGGGACCGTCGCATCAGGCACGCCGACGCGCTGTTCCAATGGATTCGATTCCAGTCTGATAAAAACAAGGAGTTTTAATGCGGATTTCTTCATTTGCGCGCGGCGGCGCAGCCGTGGTGGCCGCAGTGGCCGCTTTGTCGGCGACGGCAGCGGAATACCCGATCGGCAAGCAACAGATCCAGGGCGGCATGGAAATCGGCGCGGTTTACCTGCAGCCGATCACCATGGAACCGGAAGGCATGATGCGCAAGGCGTCGGATTCGGACAT
Source organism: Paraburkholderia sp. TE9906 (assembly GCF_056279605.1). Classification (NCBI taxonomy): domain Bacteria; kingdom Pseudomonadati; phylum Pseudomonadota; class Betaproteobacteria; order Burkholderiales; family Burkholderiaceae; genus Paraburkholderia; species Paraburkholderia sp. TE9906. Next base: position 22,082 of record NZ_JBWCCT010000016.1, on the reverse strand, counting down.
CCACCTTGAAGCGGACATCCACGCGGTCAAGAACAACCCGACCGGTTTCGCCGAAGGCGACTGGATGCCGTATCTGCAACTTCGCTACGAGCTGACGAAAGCCGGTTCGAATCAGACGCAGAAGGGCGACATGATGGCGATGGTCGCCAACGATGGTCCGCACTATGGCGACAACGTCAAGCTGCAAGGCCCGGGCAAGTATCACCTCAAGCTGATCGTCGAACCGCCGATGCAGACCGGCCACATGGCTTTCGGCCGCCACGTCGACAAGGAAACCGGGGTGGGTCCGTGGTTCAAGCCGTTCACGCTCGAATATGACTTCACCTTCGCCGGCATCGGCAAGAAGGGTGGCTACTGATCTGCCGATCGCGGTGGATTACCCGCCGGTCACGCCGTCAAGCCGCGCTCGAACGCCTGGCCAGGCGGCGACGATTGGGCGAATCAGTGAATGCAGCAGGCGGGGCGCCGACGATCGACATCCGCGCCCCGCGTTTTCCGGAAAGGCTAATGAGAATTGACCGAAAGATCGCGCTGCTCGCCGCTACGGCGTTGCTCGCGAGCGCGGCCCACGCAGCCGACCTGCCGACCTTCAAGCTGGAAATGAACGACGGCAAGCTGACCCCGGCGCGCATCGAAGTGCCGGCGGGGCAGCGCATCAAGATCGAAGTGCGCAACACCGGTAAAGGCGCGGCCGAATTCGAAAGCGTGCAGTTGCGTAAAGAGAAGGTGTTGGCGCCGGGCGCGGATTCGTTCGTCGTGATTGCTCCGCTGGAGCCGGGCGAATACAAGTTTTTCGACGATTTCCACCAGCAGGCGCAGGGCGTGATCGTCGCGAAGTAATGGCCTGGCGTGCGGGCGCGCGACTCTCGGGCGTGCCGCATTCATTTCAGGCAGTGAGCAGCAGAAGGATCGAAGGGAGAGCTTGGATGGGTCAGATTCTGTTCATCGTGTGGCGGGAAAGCGTCGAGGCCTTGCTGGTCGTCGGCATCCTGTACGCGTGGTTGAAAAACGGCGACGACGATGCGCGCCGCGGCTTGCCGTACCTGTGGGGCGGCGTCGCGGCCGGTGTGATCGCGGCGGTCGCGCTCGGCGCAGCGCTAGTGGGGTTCACCGAAGTGCTCTCCGGTGATGCGCAAGATTATTTCCAGACCGCGATGGTGCTGGTCGCCTGCGTGCTGATCGTGCAGATGGTGCTGTGGATGAAGCAGCACGGCCGGACCTTGAAGCGCGACATGGAACAGTCGCTGCAAAAGAGTCAGCGCGATTCGAACTGGTGGGGCGTCGCGTTGCTGGTCGCACTGGCGATCGCGCGTGAAGGCAGCGAAACGGTGATCTTCCTGTACGGCCTCGGCTTCGGCCAGTCGGGCCACGTGGACGGCAGCCAGATGCTCGCGGTCGTGATCGGCCTCGGTCTCGCGTTCCTGACGTTCTACCTGCTGCAACTGGGCGGCAAGATTTTCTCGTGGCGGCTCTTTTTCCGCGTCACCGAAATCATGCTGCTATTCCTTGGTGCGGGTCTGTTCCAGACCGGCGTCGACAAGCTGATCGACAAGGAAATCCTGCCGACCCTCGTCGACCAGATGTGGAATTCGTCGGCGATCCTCGACGACTCGAGCACCTTCGGTTCGCTGGTCGCGACGCTGACCGGCTACCGCGCTCATCCGGCGCTGATGAATCTGCTGGCGTATGCGGCGTACTGGGCGGTCGTCTATCTGCTGGTGCGCCGGGCGAGTCGCAAGCCGGCGCAGCAGACCGCGGGACGCGCGGCATGAGTACCGTCATGACCCGCCCGGGGCGCCTCGCAGCGGCCGGACAATGGATGCAGCGTCACGGCGCAGTGATCCGTGGCATTCAGTGGGTCGTGGTGGCGGTCTACGCGTTCCTGATCATCGTGCCGGCGGTGATGCCGCTGCCGGACGACACCGCGCACCTGTGGAACAACCTGACGCTTGCCGCGCAGTTTGTGTTCTGGGGCATCTGGTGGCCATTCGTGTTGCTGTCGATGGTGATGCTCGGCCGGGTCTGGTGCGGCGTGCTGTGTCCGGAGGGCGCGCTCGCCGAATTCGCCAGCAAGTTCGGCCGCGGCTGGGCCATTCCGCGCTGGATGCGCTGGGGCGGCTGGCCGTTCGTCGCATTCGGCATTACCACCATCTACGGTCAGATGGTGAGCGTGTACCAGTATCCGAAGGCCGTGCTGCTGGTGCTCGGCGGCTCGACCTTCGCGGCGATCATCATCGGCTTGCTATACGGGCGGGAGAAGCGCGTCTGGTGCAAGTACCTGTGCCCCGTCAACGGGGTTTTTTCGCTTCTAGCGCGCCTCGCACCGTTCCACTACAAGGTCGATGAAGACGCATGGCGCCGTTCGTACAAGAACGGCGAGCATGGGCATCGCGTGATTCCGATCAACTGCGCTCCGCTCGTGCCGCTGCGCAACATGAAGGGCGCGTCGGACTGCCATATGTGCGGCCGGTGCAGCGGACACCGCGACGCGATTGCGTTGACATGGCGCGCGCCGTCGTCGGAAGTCGTGCAGCTCGGCGACAAGCAGGCGAACCCGTGGGACACCGCGCTGATCCTGTACGGCCTGCTCGGTATCGCGATCGGCGCATTCCACTGGACCGCTTCGCGCTGGTTCATCGACCTGAAGATGTTCTTCGCGACGTGGCTGGTCGATCACGACATCACCTGGCCGCTCGACACCAACGCGCCGTGGTTCCTGTTCACGCATTACCCCGAGCAGAACGACGTGTTTTCGTGGCTCGACGGCACGATGGTGATCGGTTACATCCTCGCGACGGCGCTGGTGTACGGCACTGCGCTGCTGCTGTTGCTGACGGGCGCGACGCGCATGCTCGGACGCTTCAGCGCCGTGCGTCTGCATCATCTGACGCAGGCGCTGATTCCGATCGCCGGCGCGGGCGTGTTCCTTGGGCTGTCCGCGACGACACTGTCGCTGCTGCGCGCGGAACATGTGTCGTTGTGGTGGGCGTCGGATCTGCGCATCACGATTCTGGCGATCGCCAATCTGTGGAGCGCATGGCTGGCCTGGCTCGTCACACGCCGCTATAGCGAGCGCTTCGTGCAGCGCGGCCTCGCGATGCTGTGGTTCGTCGCGGCGCTGGCCGTGGTCGATAGCGCGTGGTGGCTGATGTTCTGGGGCTGGGCTTCGAAGTAAGCCGGAACGTCGGGTTCCAGGCTGGCGCGTTTGCGGAAACACCGCCGGCGCCGCACCAACAAAAAGCCGTGGGATGAACGTCATCCCACGGCTTTTTTGTTTTCTGCTAAGCGATACACGGCGTTTGCGTGCATCCCCGTTGGGTGAGAACCAAAAAAAGCGGCCTGGCTGGCTGCGACGGCTGGCTTGGTGTCTGCACGAAGGGGTCTAGTTCTCACGTGCAAGCCGTCGTGGCTGGCTAATGCCCAACACCTCTCGAGGAGGTGGTCCCCACAATACGCGGTACTTACCTCTGTTCGTTCCTACTTCGTCAGGATCAGCTTGCCTAAGCGCGTGGCACGCAGCTGGTAGGTTTCGCCGTTATGGACGATGCTGATATGGCTATGTCCCTGCAGCAATGCATCGCTGCGGACGACCCGTTCCGATGTCTCGCCCGAACCATTTGCACGCTCCGCAGCAGGCTGGGCGGCCGACGTGCTCGCCGTCGACGATTTCGGGCGGCTGGTCAGCGCGGCCGCCGGGCGGCGCAGGCTGAGCGTGGAAGGGCGGTTGAGATCGGTCATTCGTTTTGGCTTGTTTGTCGATTCGATGGATTTATTCTAAATGATAACTATTCCCATTTACAAGAAAGAGAAATTCATCGGATTGACGTTCTGATAGCTGTGTGAATGACCAGCGAGAAAAATGACGCGAGGCCGCCTTCAGCGGGCGGCTCGCAAGGCAAACGCGGCGGCGCGGGCAGGGCCGCCCGCGCGCAATTCAATGCAGCGAGCCGGGTTCCTGTTTGGCCTGCACGTACTGACGGATCAGACGTACGGTATCGATGTCGTTTTCCCGATACGCCGACTTCACGATTTCCTGCGTTTGCACGGCGTCCTGGTCGGTGGAGACGGGCAGCGTGGTCGCGTACTCGAAGCGCAGGAACAGTTGCAGTTCGTCCGGCTGTTCGATGGTCATCGTGAGCGAGCCGCCTACGTAGTCTTCAGTCGGCAGGATGTCGTAGCGCACGCTCTGGCTCTCCTCCAGAGTGACGCGATCGCGCACGGTGGCCTGGCCGTAGTGCAATTCCCGTTCGAGGACATTGCCTGCGCGCGACAGAATCGTGCAACTGTCGAGCCCCATCACGAAGAGTTGCGGCTGCTCGGCGCGTAGCACGAGTCCCTCCCACAACTGCTCGCGGGTCATCGAGTCGACAAAGGGATTCAACGGATCGTTGATCTGGATAAGGTGTTCGAAATTCAAGTCGACAGCTTCCTATGAAAGCGTTGCGTTGCGTCAGATTGCATGCGGCCTGTCAGTGCGGGCGCGCCTTTCGGACCACCACCGCGTTACGCGACGGCGAGACCCGAGCGGATCGTGATCGAATGCGTGAGGATCTTGTGGACCGGGCACGCATTGGCAATTTGCAAAAGCCGTTCCCGCTGCTCGTCGGACAGATCGCCTTCGAGCACGATCTTGCGGTCGATGGTCGTGCCCGCGTCGCCGGTTTCGATCGACAGGGTCACGCGCACATCCGTCAGCGGCCACTCCTTGCGCTGAGCGTACATCTTCAGCGTGATCGACGTGCAGGCGCCGAGGCTCGATAGCAGCAGTGAAACGGGCGTCGGCCCACGATCGCCGCCGCCGAGCGACTCGGGTTCGTCGGCGAGCCACGTGTGCTTGCCGTCGTCGAAAATGACCTGGAAATTCGTCGAACCGATATGGGCGGTGACGGTAGGCTCTGCCATGCGTGCGGCTCCTGAACGGGACGGAAAATTGCCGCGCGCCGAGCCTCATTGTGATGAAACGCCGTGGCGCGCGGCATGAAACGCTATTGTGACCGAAATTACCGGGCTTGGCGCCTTGGGGGGAGGTGTGTGCGGGTCGAATGAAACCGGCGCGGGGCGTGCCGGAGGCTTTGCGCGCCGCGCTCGTGTTGCCGGAGGCGCGGCGCTCGTCGCTAATGCGGCGGCACGCTATGGCCACCACGTGGTCGCTGCGGCCGCCAACGCCGTTGAGTTAGTGCGTGATCTCGCCCATGCGTCCGGCCTGATAGTCGATGACCGCCTGGCGGATCTCATCCTCGGTATTCATCACGAACGGGCCGTAGCGCACCACCGGCTCCTTCAACGGCACGCCGCCCAGCAGCAGGACTTCCAGCGGTTCTTCGCCGGCGCTCAGCGTGACGGTGTCGCCATCGTTCTGGAACACGACCATCTGTTGCGCGTCGATCAGCTGGCGCGCTTCACCTTCGCCATAGAAGCCCTTGCCGGACAAGCCATACGCGAACACACGATAATCGGCCGGCACCGGTTGCCGGATCGTTGCGCCGGGTTGCAGCGAGAAATGCTGATACAGGATCGGCGTGCGCGTTTCGATGGCGGCCTTCACGCCGAGCGCTTCACCGGCGATTACCTTGACGCGCACCTTGCCGTCCGCGGACGTCGCCACCGGAATACTCGACGACGGTATTTCCTGGTAGCGCGGCGCGATCATCTTGTCGCGACGCGGCAGATTCACCCACAATTGCAGGCCGTGCACGCGGCCGCCCGTGCGCACGAACGACGGGTCCGGCATCTCGCTGTGCACGACGCCCGCGCCGGCGGTCATCCATTGCACGTCGCCGGCATGCAGCGTGCCCGAATGGCCCGCCGAATCCTTATGGCCGAACTGCCCCTCCAGCACGTAAGTGACCGTTTCAAAGCCGCGATGCGGATGATCGGGCGCGCCTTTGGCCTCGCCCGGAGCGTAATCGATCGGACCCATTTCATCGAGCAGCAGGAACGGATCGAAGTCCATCAAAAGACGAGTGGGAAACGGGCGGTGGACGATAAAGCCGCCGCCTTCGGTCGTGCGAACGGCGGGAAACGTGCGTTCGATCGTGCGTGTCGTGCTCATCAATATCACCTCGAAAAATGGGGAATAGCATCATTTTTGAAACATGGCGCTATTATAGGGACCGTTTTAAGAGGTGCCAGCCGCCGTCGCGCAATGGATTGTTCTATTACTGGAACGATGAGATGAAGATCGATTCACACAACCTGAATGACCTGATGTATTTCTCGCAGGTCGTCGAACATGGCGGTTTTTCCGCCGCCGAGCGGGTGCTGGGCATCTCGAAGTCGCGCCTGTCGCGCCGTTTGACGGAGCTCGAAGCGTCGCTGGGTGTGCGTCTGCTGCAACGTTCCACGCGCAAGCTGGCGCTGACCGAGGCCGGTCAACTGTTCTATCAGCACTGTCAGGCAATGCTGAGTGAGGCGCAGGCGGCGGTCAACGTCGTACAGCAACTGCGCTCGTCGCCGCGCGGCACCGTGCGCGTCAGCGTACCGGTCACGGTCTCGCAGACCATCCTGTCGACGATCCTGCCCGAATTCATGCATCGCTATCCCGAAGTCAAAGTGGTGATGCGGGTGACGAACCGCGTGGTCGACCTGTTCGAGGACTCGATCGACGTCGCGCTGCGCGTGCGCTCCGATCCGCCGGAAAACGCCAACATCGTGGTGCGGCCCTTGTGGCGCACGCAGCAGATGCTGGTCGGTGCGCCGAGCCTGCTGCAGCAGAATGCGCCGCCGCTCACGCCCGCCGATCTGAACCGCTTCGAAACGCTCGACGTGCCGACGGGCGACGGCCGCCACGTCTATAACCTGATCTCGCCCGACGGCACGCGACACGCGCACGAACATGAGCCGCGCCTCGTGACTGCCGATCTGATGACGATTCGTGAAGCGGTACTCGCCGGCGTCGGCATCGCCGCGCTGCCGGAGATGATGTATGGCGCCGCGTTGCGCACGGGACAGTTGTCGCCGGTGATGCCGGGCTGGACCTTTCCGACACCTCAGTTGTACGCCGTATTCGTGTCGCGCCAGGGGATGGTGCCGGCCGTGCGCGCATTCGTCGATTATCTGGTCGAAATGCTCGATCCGGACGACGGCAAACACATCATGGGCGAGTGCCCAGTACGCGAAGAGACGGCCACGGCGCAGGCATCGCTCGCGGTCGTGTCATAGGGCGTTGCGCGTGGCGACATCGCTTTTAGCATTTAAGCGTGGGCTGTCATGAGTACTTTCAATGGCCGTTTGCTTGAATGCGCGCGCTCGCGGGCCTATAGTGAAATCCCTTCGCTAAGGAGTCTCTTATGCGGAAACTCATGGCCGCTATCATAGCGAGCCTGATAGGGCTGAGCGCGCTGTCCGTGTCGATCACGGCTGTCGCATGCGGTGACCCAGGAAGCCGTCAATCTGCGACCGATGGCAAATGAGCCCGCCGCCCGAAGGCGCCGAGTGCGCACAAAAAAAGGCCTTCATCTGACGATGAAGGCCTTTTACTTTTTGTCCCCTGTTTCAAGGGCTTTTGCGCGTTTTTTGGCAGGTGTCGGGTAACGCGCCGGGGTTCCAGAGCAGCGTTACTTGCCAGGCTTATTTGGCTTTGGGCTGCGTCACGAAACCAATCTTCGTGAGGCCGCCGGACTGAGCCGCCGACATCACCTGCGCCACTTTCTCGTACGGGACCTTGCGGTCCGCGTCCAGATGCAGTTCCGGTTGCGGGCTCGCTTGCGCGGCCTCTGCAATTTTCGCGCTCAACGTTGCTTCGTCGACCTTCTGGTCGTTCCACAGGACGTTGCCGTCCGCGTCGATCGCGACCGTCACCTGCGCGGGCTTGGTATCTTCTTTCTGACTGCTTGCATGCGGCAGATCGATTTTGACCGCGTGACGAATCACAGGAATCGTCACCATGAAGACAATCAGGAGAACCAACATCACGTCGACGAGCGGCGTCATGTTGATCTCGTTCATCAGGCCGTCGTCATCGTCGCCGGCGAAGGGGCTCATTGCCATCGGAGTGCCTCGTCGATCAGTTCGCGCGGGTCGCGAGACGCAGGCCGTCGCCGCGCCTGGACGACGACAGGCGTGCGCCCGTCACGAAGAACGCGTGCAAGCCATGCGCAAAGCGGCTCAGCTTGGCGACAATGCCCTTGTTGGCGCGCGTCAGTGCGTTGTAGCCGAGCACGGCGGGAATCGCCACGAACAGGCCGAACGCGGTCATGATCAGCGCTTCGCCGACCGGGCCTGCGACCTGGTCGATCGACGACTGGCCGCTCGCACCGATTGCCAGCAGCGCGTGGTAGATGCCCCACACGGTGCCGAACAGACCGACGAACGGCGCCGTGCTGCCGATCGACGCGAGAATCGCGAGACCGCTCTGCATGCGCGCGACGCTTTCATCCATGGTGTCCTTGAGGCAGCGCGTGATCCAGTCCGACACGTCCATGCGATCGTGCAGATGCGGCTGCGTTTGATGATGGTGATCGGCCGCTTCCTGGCCCGACAGCGCCAGCGCGAGGAACGGGTTGTCCTGCGGCGTCGAGGAGCCGGCGCCGAGTTTCTTCACGCCGTCGGCGAGATCGTCCGAATGCCAGAAGGCTTTTTCGGCATTCTTCGTGAGGCGGTTCAGGCGCATCACATTCCAGCCTTTGACGACGATCACGCTCCACGACATCACCGACATGATCAACAGCGCGAGCGCGATGCCGCGCGTCACGAAATCCCCTTGCGCCCACACGTGCGCCAATCCGTAGTTTTGCATTGCAAGTCCTTTTTTAAAATCTGCTTCAATCGCTCAGATTGAAGTCGTAAGGCTGGGTGTACGCGGCCCGAATCGGCTGGCCGTTCTCAAGATAGGGTTTGCAGGCGCTCGCGCGCACGGCGGCGAGCGCGGCATCGTCGAGGCGGCTGAAGCCGCTGCTCTTTTTCAACTCGATGTTCTCGAGCCTGCCCGTCAGGCCGACCACGAACTTCACATACGCGGTGCCGGTTTCGCCGCGCCGCTTCGAGAGCGACGGGTATTCGGGCCTGGCGATGTTGCAGTCGAGATGTGAGACGTTCTTCGGCGCGCTGATCTCCATCGTCTGACGGCCGATTGCCGGCGCGGCCTCAGCTGGAGGCGTCGCTGGCGCGGCGGGCGCGGGCGGCGTCGGATCGGGCGCCGCGACAGGGGTCGGTGACGGTGCGGCTGCCTGAGGCAACGGCGTCGGCGTCGGTTTGGGCGTCGGAGTCGGCTTCGGCTGGACCTTGGGCTTCGTATGAACCGGTGGCGCCGGCTTCGGCGGCGGCGGCGCGATGGATTCCATCGCGACCGGCGCGGCGAGCGGCGCCGGCGGCAACAACTGCGCGGTCATCACGTGCGATTCGAGCGTGGGCTGCACGGGCTCGTGACGCAGCGTCATGATCACCGCTAGCAAACTGATGTGAATTACCGCCACTACGGCGGTCGCAGTCAACGCACGGGAGTTCATACGAGCGGACGAAGCCGGCTTCGCGCCAGCCGGGACAGTAGGCGAGGCCTGCATGTTAGCGTGGCAGCGCGCTGGTGGAGCAACGCGTCAGACAAGACATCGTCATGTTCGGAAGATCAGCAGCGAAATAAATAAAGTAGTCACGAAACCAATCAGCAATTCCATCTCGAACTCCTTTCGATGGGTGAGCGGGTAGCTGGCTGGTACGAAGACGGATACTGGCTTGCTGACGGCAGTGGGATAACGCGTAATGCAGCGCTTGAAACGGCGCTTGAAACAGCGGGACGCCGGGCGCCCCTTGGCAGGGCTCGCGGCGTGCCCAAAAGCAGCCTTCAGGCGGCTTTGCGTTCGTAGAATGTCAGCGGGACAGCTTGCGGATGAAGCTCGATGCCGACGCCGCAGCGGCTGGCGCACACGCCGCTTTGCAGCATGACATCGCGCACGGACTCTTCGCACTTGCCGCAGCAGGAAGCGACGCCCAACTCGAACTGAAGCTCGTCGAACGAGTCGACGCCATTCGCGATCGAGGAACGGATCGTGCGGTCAGAAACGGACTTGCAGACACAGACAATCATGGCAGGACGTCATAGCTAACGTTAATGCGAATTATTATCATTTTGTTTGGGCCGTTTGGCAAGAGCCCTGCGTGGTTTTTTGTAACAAAACCAGACTCTTAGAAGGGTTTCGTCTAAGGAGTGGTGTTGGACGTCTCTCGGCTGATACGGCAGAAAATGCCCGAAACGTGGGCAAAAACGCCCTTGGAGGGCGCCACAATGTGCCGGACGTGCGGTTTTATGCGGCTTGGGAGTCCGGCGCTGCCGTGCGGCGCGAAGGAATCTGTACCTGTTCGACGGCCGCGTCGATATGCAGGAGGGTGGCCGCGAGTTGCTGCTGATGGGTGCCGTCGCCGGTCGAGTAAAAACGGGGCAGAGCCGCGTCCGCGTTTTGCGTGGCGTCGCGCAGGCCGTGCTGGTCCAGTACGCGTTCCAACTGACGCGCAATGGCGACGCTCGTGTCGATCAGCGTGAGCCGATCGCCGACGATGTCGCGAATCGCCTCGTCCAGAAACGGGTAGTGGGTGCAGCCGAGCACCAGCGTGTCGGCGCCGGCATCGAGCATCGGTTGAAGGTAGCCGCGCAGCAGCGTGCGCACCTCGGCCGAGCCGACGTCGCAGCGTTCGACGGCTTGCACGAGCCCGTGGCCGGGTTGGCAGAGGAAGCGGCAATCGGCGGCATAGCGCTCGATCAGTCCCTGAAAGCGGGCGCTGCGCAAGGTCACCTGGGTGGCGAGCACGCCGGCCACGCGGGTTTTGGACTGCAGCGCAGCCGGCTTGATGCCGGGCTCGACGCCCACCAGCGGAATGGGCAGCTTTTCGCGGACCAGGGCGATTGATTGCGCGGTCGCCGTGTTGCAGGCGACAACCAGCGCTTTCGCACCTTGCTTGACCAGCCATTCGCCGATCGCAAGCGTGCGGTCGGCGATGAAGTCGTCGTCGCGCTCGCCATACGGTGCGTAGAGCGAATCGGCGACATACAGGATGGCTTCGTCAGGCAGTTGCGCCCGGACCGCCCTGAACACCGACAAACCGCCCAGGCCCGAATCGAAAATGCCCACCGGCGCGCTCGAAGCGGCGCCCGAGGCGAATGTCCGGACGGTCGGGGACGGCGATTGTGCAGGCATAGGCGAAGAGCGCGCGCATGGCGCGGCGGTCAAGGGATGCTCGGAAAAACGGGAAGGTGCGCAAGTATATCGCCCGCGCGGAACCGGTCATGGCGAATGCCGTCGTGAGTGACCTGGTCCATGCGTCGCGCGGACTGTTTTCAGCGTGGATCGATCAGGACTCGACCGTGCCCATTGCGCTTTGCTGGTAATTCTGGATGCCGACCTTGTCGATCAGATCGATTTGGGTTTCGAGCCAGTCGATATGTTCTTCCGTGTCGTCGAGAATCTTCGTGAAGATTTCGCGCGAGATGAAATCGCGGACCGATTCGCAATACACGATGGCTTCCTTGCAGGTGCTCTGCGAAATCTGTTCGAGCTTCAGATCGCATTCGAGGATCTCTTTGGTTTCCTCGCCGATCAGCAGTTTGTGCAGGTCTTGCAGATTGGGCAGACCGTCGAGCATGAAAATGCGTTCGATAAGCCAGTCGGCATGCTTCATCTCACCGATCGACTCGTCGTATTCGTGCTTGCCGAGTTTTTCCAGACCCCAGTGACGATACATGCGTGCATGCAGGAAGTACTGATTAATGGCGGTCAGCTCGTTTTTCAACTGAGCGTTGAGATATTCGATGACCTTCTTATCGCCTTGCATGATGTGTCCTTTAATGGGGGTTCAATTTTCCAGAACGATAAACGCCGACGCCCGAAAAGCCAAGGTAAAAATGCAGTTTTGCGCCTGATTTCGAAGGTTTTCGCGTGTTGCTTATTGTTCTCATTTCGTTATAAAAAAACCGGGGCGCAAGGCCCCGGTTTCCGTTTTCTTCAGTAGATCCTGGTATCGATCAAACCGTCGCAACCGGAATCTTGCCGATCTTCGCCTGCCATTCCTTCGGCCCGGTCTGATGTACCGACGTGCCGTTCGAATCGACGGCGACCGTCACCGGCATGTCCTGCACGTCGAACTCGTAGATCGCTTCCATGCCGAGGTCTTCGAACGCGAGCACCTTCGCGCTGCGAATCGCTTTCGACACGAGATACGCGGCGCCGCCCACGGCCATCAGATACGCGGCCTTGTGCTTCTTGATCGCCTCGATCGCAACCGGTCCGCGCTCGGCCTTGCCGATCATCGAAATGAGGCCCGTTTGCGAGAGCATCGTTTCGGTGAACTTGTCCATCCGCGTGGCGGTGGTCGGGCCTGCCGGGCCGACTGCTTCGTCGCGCACCGGATCGACCGGGCCGACGTAGTAGATTACGCGGTTCGTGAAGTCGACCGGCAGCTTTTCGCCCTTCGCCAGCATGTCGGCGATGCGCTTGTGCGCGGCGTCGCGCCCCGTCAACATCTTGCCCGACAGCAGCAGCGTCTGGCCCGGCTTCCAGGCGGCAACTTCTTCCGGTGTCAGTGTGTTCAGGTCGACACGCTTACTGGTTTCCGTGTTCGGTTCCCACTGGACTTTCGGCCATGCGTCGAGCGACGGCGCTTCGAGCTTCGCGACGCCCGAGCCGTCGAGCGTGAAGTGTGCGTGACGCGTGGCCGCGCAGTTCGGGATGATCGCGATCGGCTTGGACGCGGCGTGCGTCGGCGCGGCCATGATCTTCACGTCGAGCACGGTGGCGAGACCGCCGAGACCCTGCGCGCCGATACCGAGCGCATTGACCTTCTCATGGAGTTCCACGCGCAGTTCCTCGATCCAGTCCTTCGGGCCGCGTGCGATCACGTCCTGAATGTCGATCGGGTCCATCAGCGATTCCTTGGCCATCACCATCGCTTTTTCAGCGGTGCCGCCGATGCCGATGCCGAGCATGCCCGGCGGACACCAGCCCGCGCCCATGGTCGGCACGGTCTTGAGAATCCAGTCGACGATCGAATCCGACGGATTGAGCATCGCGAACTTCGACTTGTTTTCCGAGCCGCCGCCCTTGGCCGCGACCTGCACGTCGACGGTGTTGCCCGGCACGATCTCGTAATGGATCACGGCCGGCGTGTTGTCCTTCGTGTTCTTGCGCGCGCCTTCGGGCGGGCTCACGATCGACGCGCGCAGCACGTTGTCCGGGTTCAGATAACCACGGCGCACGCCTTCGTTGATCATCTCGGTGACGCCCATCGTTGCGCCGTCCCAACGCACGTCCATGCCGACCTTCACGAACACCGTGACGATGCCGGTGTCCTGGCAGATCGGGCGCTTGCCTTCCGCGCACATGCGGCTGTTGGTGAGAATCTGCGCGATGGCGTCCTTCGCCGCCGGGCTCTGTTCGAGCTCGTAAGCGCGGCCCAAGGCCTGGATGTAGTCGAGCGGATGGTAATAGCTGATGTACTGAAGCGAATCAGCAATGCTCTGAATCAGATCTTCCTGTTTGATGACGGTCATGGCTTGGCTCAGTGGGGACAACGGCGCTTGTTTTCCGATCGCAGCACTGTGCGGTCAGTCGTGCGCCTTCAGGGGAGTGGAACCTTTTGCGGAAGCCACGGCATGCAGCGCCGCGGGTTCTTCGAAATGCCTGGGATGCGTATGCGTGGTGAGGCGGTCGACCAGCGCCATCACCAGCGCGGACACGAGGAACGCCACGTGGATGATGACCTGCCACATGATCGTGTGGGTCGTGTTCTGGTCGGGACTGATGAAGGTCTTCAGCAGATGGATCGACGAGATGCTGATCAGCGCCATCGACAATTTGACTTTGAGCACACCGGCGTTCACGTGGTCGAGCCATTCCGGTTCGTCCGGATGACCCTCTACGCCGAGGCGCGAGACGAAGGTTTCATACCCGCCGATGATCACCATGATCAGCAGGTTCGAGATCATCACCACGTCGATCAGGCCGAGCACGACCAGCATGATGTTGGTTTCGTCGAGCGTCATCGACGCCGTGACCAGATGCCAGACTTCCTTGAGGAACAGCACGACGTAGACAGCCTGCGCGATGATCAGGCCCAGGTAGAGCGGCACCTGCAGCCAGCGGCTCATGAAGATGATGACGGGCAGCGGACGCATCGGGCGGCGCTGACGGGCGGAGTCGGGTCGCGGAGCAGACATAGGCAAGAATCAGATGAAACGCGGGTGACGGAACACGGACCACATGCGCGGACCGGTGTGCAATGACGCACGCGGATCGGACACGCAAACCATGCGCAGACGGCTCGGTGCACGGCGTGAGAGCGCCGGGTAAGCTTGCGTCAGGCGCGCTATTGTACAGCGTCGGGTGAATTTGCTGCGGCGCGGCGGGCAGGGCGGGCCCCGTGAACCGCCTGAGCCACATCTTGGCCGGGCGGCGTGCTCAGGACGCCACCGGCGGCACCCGCCTCGTTTTCAGGCTCGCGAGTCCGATGCCCGCGACCACGCAGGCGAGCGCGAAGCCGTGCGCGAGCGTGGGCCGTTCGCCGAGAAACGTGATGCCGTAGATCGCCGCGGCCACCGGCAGCACCGCGCTGAACACGCCCGCGAGACTGCCCGGCACATGACGGATGCCCTTCATCCACAGCCAGAACGAGAAGATGCTGGCTGACAGTCCGTACCACAGCACCAGCGTCCAGATGCTGAGCGGCACCGCCTGATAGTCGAAGTGCACGAGCGCGCCGGCGCCGAGCGGCAGCATCAGCAGCAGGCCGAACAGGTGCGTGTACGCGCAGATGTCGATCGGCGCGAGCGTTTGGGTGAGACGCCGCGACAGGATGATGTAGAGCGATTCGCAGCACACCGCGCCGAGCACCATCAGATTGCCGACGAACGAGGTCTCGCCGGCCGCGTTCTGGCCAATGTGCGCGAGATTAATCACGACGACGCCGACGATCGCCAACGCGATCGACGCCAGCGCCCGGCCGTTCGGCCGCTCCTTGAGGATCAGCCACGACAGCAACGCGACGACCGCGGGGATCGTGCTGGTGATGACGCCGGCCGCCACGGCGCTGGTGCGCTGCACGCCGTTGAGCATCAGCAACGTAAATCCGAAGGTGCCGAACAGCGCCTGCAGAAACAGGTTGACCCATTCGTCGCGTTTGACGCGGCGCAGTTTCGCCACACGCAGGAGCGGCCAGAGCACCGCCATCGCGATCACGAAGCGCAGCAGCGCGAACAGCGGGACGGGGACGAACTCGACGATCGATTTACCGATTCCGACATTGCTGCCGACCAGCAGCATCGAGGTGATGAGAAGAAGGGCGTAGCGATTCAAGCTGGAGTCCGGGCGGCTAGTTCAGTTAGCATTGTAAGAGGCCGTGAGAATCAGCGTAAAGGCACACGGGCAGACATGAGGGCGGATGCCCGACGTCGCAACGCGTGCGAAGTGCACATCGTATGCGAGTTCGAATACATAAACGTGGCGTAACGCGTAGCATGCGCGCCTGGACTTGCGTAGTGTCGACTGCGCCGCTTGTACGTCGTGTGCGTCACGGTTCAGGCCGTACGCGGCACGTTGCACAGGCGTGCCGCGTGTCTGCCCGGCGGCTAAGGGTTTTCGCTGGCAAGCCGATGCGGCTCGCGTAAGTGGCTGGTAAGTTGCAACGCTTATGTTTTGGGCATGAGAGCGGCGAGTTCCTGCACGTATCCATGCTGCAGCGCCGCATGGATAGACTGTGCAGGCGAACAGGCCGCGGCGCGGCGCCCGGCGTTTCGCTGCGCGAGGGTTGGAGACAGCGCGCGTCGGTCATCGAGGTCGGCGCCGACAGGACATGGCGCGCCACGGGCGCGCCGGTACAGGATTTACGTTTCATCTTCACCAAGGGGTTGTCGATGTCTGCGATTGAATCGGTTCTTCAGGAACGCCGTGTTTTCCCGCCCTCCGCTGAAGCAGCGGCAGGCGCGACCATTTCCGGCATGGATGCGTACCGGGCGCTGGCCGCCGAAGCGGAACGCGATTACGAAGGCTTCTGGGGGCGCCTCGCTCGCGAGACGCTGAGCTGGAACACCCCCTTCACCAAGGTGCTCGACGAATCGAAGGCGCCGTTCTACACGTGGTTCGAAGACGGTCAGCTGAACGCCTCGTATAACAGCCTCGACCGTCATGTCGAAGCCGGCCATGGCGGGCGCGTTGCGATCGTCTTCGAAGCCGACGACGGCACCGTCACCAACGTCACCTATCAGGATCTGCTGCAACGCGTGTCGCGCTTTGCGAACGCACTGAAGAAGCGCGGCGTGAAGAAGGGCGACCGCGTGGTGATCTACATGCCGATGTCGATCGAAGGTGTCGTCGCGATGCAGGCTTGCGCTCGCATCGGTGCGACGCATTCGGTGGTGTTCGGCGGCTTCTCGTCGAAGTCGCTCAACGAGCGGCTGGTGGACGTGGGTGCGGTCGCGCTCATCACTTCCGACGAACAGATGCGCGGCGGCAAGGCCTTGCCGCTGAAAAACATCGCCGACGAAGCCCTCGCGATGGGCGGCTGCGAAGCGGTCACGAGCGTGATCGTGTATCGGCGCACCGGCGGTAAGGTCGCGTGGAACGAAGGCCGCGACCTGTGGATGCATGAACTCGCGCAAGCCGAGTCGGATCAATGCGCGCCCGAGTGGGTCGGCGCCGAGCATCCGCTTTTCATCCTCTACACGTCCGGTTCGACCGGCAAGCCGAAGGGCGTGCAGCACAGCACCGGCGGCTATCTGCTGTGGGCCGCGCAGACCCTGAAGTGGACCTTCGACTGGAAGCCCACCGACGTGTTCTGGTGCACCGCCGACATCGGCTGGATCACCGGCCATAGCTACATTGCGTATGGCCCGCTGACGCTTGGCGGCACCCAGGTCGTGTTCGAAGGCGTGCCGACCTATCCGAACGCCGGGCGCTTCTGGGACATGATCGCGAAGCACAAGGTCACGCTGTTCTACACCGCGCCGACCGCGATCCGCTCGCTGATCAAGGCCGCCGAAGCCGACGCGAAAGTGCATCCGAAGAGCTACGACCTGTCGACGCTGCGCATCATCGGCACGGTCGGCGAGCCGATCAATCCGGAAGCATGGGTGTGGTATCACGAGAACGTTGGTGGCGGCCGTTGCCCGATCGTCGATACGTGGTGGCAAACCGAAACCGGCGGCCACATGATCACGCCGCTGCCGGGCGCCACGCCGCTCGTGCCGGGTTCGTGCACGCTGCCGCTGCCGGGCATCATGGCGGCGGTCGTCGACGAAACCGGGCAGGACGTGCCGAACGGGCAGGGCGGCATTTTGGTGGTGAAGCGTCCGTGGCCGTCGATGCTGCGCAACGTCTGGGGCGACCCGGACCGCTATAAGAAGAGCTACTTCCCCGAAGAACTCGGCGGCACGCTGTATCTCGCCGGCGACGGCGCGGTGCGCGACAAGGAGACCGGCTACTTCACGATCATGGGCCGCATCGACGACGTGCTCAACGTGTCGGGTCACCGGCTCGGGACGATGGAGATCGAGTCGGCGCTGGTGTCGAATCCGCTCGTGGCCGAGGCCGCGGTGGTGGGCCGGCCCGATGCGACCACGGGCGAGGCCGTGTGTGCGTTCGTCGTGCTCAAGGGCGCACGTCCGCAAGGCGAGGCGGCCGTGATGCTCGCCAACGAACTGCGCAACTGGGTCGGCAAGGAGATCGGTCCGATTGCGAAGCCGAAGGACATCCGCTTCGGCGAAAACCTGCCGAAGACGCGTTCGGGCAAGATCATGCGCCGCCTGCTGCGCTCGCTCGCGAAGGGCGAGGCCATCACTCAGGACGTGTCCACCCTGGAGAACCCGGCGATTCTCGATCAGCTCGGGGAGTCGCTCTGAGCGGCGGTTAGTCTGTGCCCGTGACAAGCGCGTGCCGAACGATACGCGCTTGATCTGACGCAAACGGCGATCACTGGTCGTCTGCTTAGACCACTTGGGCCACACCGTCGATGCCACCGCGCGGACAATCCCGATTGCCTGCCCGGTGGCTTTTTGTTAAATAGGCGCATGGCCGCGCCGCACCACTCCTCTCACGCTACGCTTCATCCCGCGCCCGAACCGCCTGCGGTTTCGGCGGCGATGGCGCGAGCGCATCAGAAGTACTGGCGCTTCAATCTCGCGCTGATCGCGACGCTCATGACCATCGGCTTCATCGTGTCGTTCGTGCTGCCGCTGATCGCACCCGCGTTGGCGCATGTGCGCATCGGCGGTTTCAGTCTGCCGTTCTATTTCGGCGCACAGGGCGCGATCCTCGTCTACCTTGCGCTCATCGTCGTGTATATCGTGCTGATGCAGCGTGCCGACCGCCGCCTGCAACGTGCGTTCGATGCGGATGCGGATGCGGATGCGAATGCAAGCGCAAGCGCAAGCGCCGCAGCCAGCGCAAGCACGAATGCCGATGCCAACGCGTCAACCGGGCGCGGACGCTGAGCCGATGAAACTCACGCATCGGCTAATCCGCTCCTACGCGCTGTATACGCTCGGGTTCCTGCTGTTTATCTACGTGATGTGGCGCATCGAGCGCAACACCGGCCCGGGTGTATGGATCGGCTATGTGTTCCTGTTCGTGCCGATTGCGGTGTACGCGGTGATCGGCGTGCTCTCGCGTACGTCCGATCTGGTCGAATACTACGTGGCGGGGCGGCGCGTGCCGTCCGCGTTCAACGGCATGGCGACCGCAGCCGACTGGTTGTCGGCCGCGTCGTTCATCGGTCTGGCGGGGTCGATCTATGCAACCGGATACGACGGTCTCGCGTATCTGATGGGCTGGACCGGCGGCTATTGCCTTGTCGCGTTCCTCCTTGCGCCCTACGTGCGCAAGCTCGCGCGCTACACGATTCCCGATTTTCTCGGCACGCGCTTTTCGAGCAACGCGGTGCGCGGGCTCGCCGCACTGGCCGCGATCCTGTGCTCGTTCGTCTATCTGGTCGCGCAGATCCAGGGCGTCGGACTGATCGCGACGCGTTTTATCGGCGTGGATTTCGCCATCGGCATTTTCTGCGGACTCGCGGGCATCCTGGTGTGTTCGTTTCTTGGCGGCATGCGCGCCGTCACGTGGACGCAGGTCGCGCAGTACATCATCCTGATCGCGGCGATCCTGATTCCCGTGTCGATGATCGCGCATAAGGACGGCCTCGGCTGGGTGCCGCAAGTCAGTTATGGCCGTTTGATGGAGCGCATGGAGCGCCTCGAGCAGCAGGTGCGCGACGAGCCGCTCGAACAGACCGTGCGAGACGATTATCGACGCCGCGCGACGCTGATGCAGATACGCCTCGACGCGTTGCCGCACTCGTTCGTCGACGAGAAGCAGCGGCTCACGCAGGAAGTCGCCGACCTGCGCCGCCACAACGGGCCGCTGCGCGATATCAAGGAGCGCGAAAGGGCGCTCGAACAGTTCCCGCGCGACGCCGCCGCCGCGCAGATCGTCTGGACCCGGCATCGCGACGAACTGCTGATGCGCGCGGCCGCGCCGGTGCCGATGCACGAGCCGTTTCCCGCCGTCAACGACGCGGACCGGCGCATCCACGAACGCAATTTTCTTTCGCTGCTGCTGTGTCTGTCGCTCGGCACGGCGAGCCTGCCGCATATCCTGACGCGCTATAACACGACGACTTCGGTGGCGTCCGCGCGGCGCTCGGTCGGCTGGACGCTGTTTTTCGTCGCGCTGTTCTATCTGACGGTGCCGGTCCTCGCGGTGCTGATCAAGTACGAGATGCTGAGCAACCTGGTCGGCCATCACTTTGCCGATCTGCCGCAATGGCTGATGCAATGGCGCAAGGTTGAGCCGAGCCTGATCAGCCTCGCCGATACGAACGGCGACGGCATCGTGCGGTGGAGCGAGATCCAGATGCAGCCGGATATGGTGGTGCTCGCCGCGCCGGAGATCGCGGGGCTACCGTATGTGATGTCGGGTTTGATCGCGGCCGGCGCGCTGGCCGCGGCACTGTCGACTGCGGACGGTTTGCTGCTGACGATCGCCAACGCGTTGTCGCATGACGTGTACTACCACATGGTCGATCCGGGTGCGTCGAGCCAGCGGCGTGTGACGATCTCGAAGATTCTGCTGCTGGGGGTGGCGCTGTTCGCGTCGTATGTGGCGTCGCTGAACACGGGGAACATTCTGTTTCTGGTGGGCGCGGCGTTTTCGCTGGCGGCGTCGAGTCTGTTTCCGGTGCTGGTGCTCGGCGTGTTCTGGAAGCGCACGACGCGGCTCGGCGCGGTGGCCGGCATGGTGGCGGGGCTCGTGGTGTGCATCTATTACATCGTCTCGACCTATCCGTTCTTCACGCAGATGACGGGCTTCACGGGCGCGCGCTGGTTCGGCATCGAGCCGATCAGCTCGGGCGTGTTCGGCGTGCCGGCGGGGTTCCTGGTGGCGATCGGCGTGAGTCTGATCGACCGCAAACCGGATGCCTATACGATCGCGCTGGTGGACTATATCCGGCATCCTTGAGCGGGTTTTCGCATGGGTGTGGCACACGGCGCGAAGTTTGCTATAATTCGGCTCCCCGCCGGAGAGATGGATGAGCGGTTTAAGTCGCACGCCTGGAAAGCGTGTATAGGTTAATAACCTATCCGGGGTTCGAATCCCCGTCTCTCCGCCACCCTTCCCATAAGCCTTTGCGCCCGACTAAAGTTTGCGCTGTGCCATAGAATCGTCAGCGCAACGGTTTCATGCGGTCCAATTTTCTTCTGTAGTCCACTCTGCGACCTTGTCATCCGCGTGTGCAAAAAGTGCCCGGGCGTGCTCAACCACGTCTGCATCGGTCGCGCGCTCCGCCAAGATCGAGCAGCATTCGCGAACCTGGGAAACATCGAGGATGATTCACACTGGAAAAGCTATTGCCGTTCCCTTGCCGAATTCACTCGATCTCAATTGCCTGATCCGGCAGCTTGATTTTCCTGCCTTCTTTCCAGCCGCAAATCAGATAGTGCTGCGCGGGATCTGACCCAGCGGCCCTAACGTCTGGATTTGCCTGGAGATATTGTTCTGCGCGAAAGTCTGGCGGCAACGCAATAGGCACAACAGGATCAAGCTCGCTGGCTTCGTTGGGAATGCGCGGACCGTGCATCGCAAAAAGCTCTGGAGGTCGTTGCTTCCTATGGCTGGCTATTAGCTTACGTTTCAGGCGCCACAATGGCCTCGCCTTCCAGGCTACGTCATGCATTCTCGTCCAGCTCTGGAGAATGTAATCTTTGTTATTGGAACGGCGTAGCCTCACGAAGAACTCGGAATCGTTATATTCGGTGTCGTAAAAGCCTTCACATGCAAAATCTATAAGGCCGGCGCTCGCGAGATCCCTGAGGATCAACGCAAACGACGCAGGCGTAAAGGTCCAACAGTGGACATCATGATAAATGCCGCGCTCGATAGCATCCTTGGCTAGTGTCAGTGCACCTTCAAGGGTATGCCCACGTCGCGTCTCTCCGATGCGAATTTTCCTTCGCCAGGCCGTTGCGGTGTCGACATCTGCGGCATTTAACGCGAAATCAAGAATCGAATGCGGCTGTGGAATCCGCGCCCCGATGACATGGCTAAGCAGGACATCTGAAAGACTGCTTTCGCGCCTGAAATAGTCGAACGTGAATCGTTTGTCGGGGACGATAAGGCGAAGTTCGCCAGTCGGGTGGAGAATGGACGCGATCTCGCGTAACCAGGCGACCAGGTCAGGTACATGCTCAACAACGTGGGACGCAACAACGTAGTCAACACATTGGCCCTTGACGGCATCGATGAGCGTGTTTTCTCCCCAGATCGCATCAACATCAACGATTCTGGTGATGTCAACCATTGGATCGTTGGCGTAACGTTGGCTTAACGAATCAGTGTCGGTGTAGTCTACGTAAATAATCGGTCCATCTTCACGCCGTACGAATGGCCGACAGAGCGCCACCGATCTCAACACCGGTGGTTGTACCTAGATTAATTCCTGCGAGTAGCTTACTACGGCGGATCGAGAATTGCTTTTTGAAGTTCGGGTCGTCTTGTATGTATGGCATATGATCGTCCATGGAGTTGACCCTGTAATTCCGGACACAGCGTCACACTAAGGTTGCTGAATCCATCGCGCGGCGAAACGCTCGTGGCGAGCGGTATTTCAACGCG
>NZ_JBWCCT010000015.1:0-176380 GCF_056279605.1 Paraburkholderia sp. TE9906 | reverse complement strand
TATCCGGACCGACGTATTGCCATGCTGAAGCTGAATGCTGCCCTTAGCAGCCTCCCGAGGTACCGGCGCGTTCGTCGTCTCCGGAGCACGGGCCGCCGGTCGATCGGACTGTACATCGACAACGACAGGCAACATGGTCTGCGTCTGCGCATCTTCGATCAACAGACCCTGAGCGTACAGTTTGCGCCAGGCCCACACCTGATTGGCGTTGATGTTGTTGTCGCGAGCGACCCTCGCGACCGACGCGCCGGGTTCAAACGTCTGCTCGACGACCGATCGTTTCCATTCCAATGGATACCGTCGGTTCTGGCGCTTCGCTGATAAATCGACTGTCTGAGGCACTGTGTCCATTCCCGCTGTTTGTGGACAGAGTCGGTCACTCGTGTCCGTCGCAGGCGATGATTGCATCTTCTACGCAAGACGGGGAACGGTACAAATCAGATGCTTACGTTGTGGCAGAGATTGGCCAGATAGTGAATGTCGGCCTTGCCGAATTCGAGCCGGCGCGTCATCGCAGGAAAGACCGCGCAAAAGCCCTCGCAATAGCGGCACGCATTGCAGATCTGCAAAACGCGTGCGACCTCGGCCTCATCACGGGACAACGCATGGATCGGGATCACCCTCGCCTTACCCTCGCCCAGCGCGGCGGCTTCACGGGTCAACGCTTCAAGCTGCTGCATGTCGACGCTCCTCCAGTGCGGCCCGCGCAGCCTGAGTGCCGGCGATACGGCCAAACGCCGTGCCGATGCTCATGCCGACTCCGGCCGTGTATCCCTTGCCGAGCACATTGCCGGCCATCATTTCGCCCGCGACGAAGAGATTCGCACTCGGCTCGCCGCCGAAACGTACCGCCGCTGTTTCGTCGACCTTGAGTCCCAGGTAGGTGAACGTCACGCCGGGCCGCAGCGCATAACCGAAGAACGGCGGCGTGTCGATGGGCCGGGCCCAGTGCGTCTTCGGCGGTGCGAGTCCAGCTGTCGTGCAATCGTCGAGTACGGTGTGATTGAAGCTGCCCGGACGGCAGGCGTCGTTGTAAGCGTTCATCGTCCGCATGAAACGCGCTTCATCGAGGCCGAGCGCGCGCGCCAGTTGCGGCAGCGACTCCGCCTTCGTGCCGGGAAAGACCGGTGGCATGAAACGTCCCACGGCCTTCGCGTCGATAATCGAATACGCAACCTGGCCAGATTGCTGGGCGACGAGCCGGCCCCAGATCGCGTAGCGCTTCGGCCAGAAATCCTCGCCTTCGTCATAGAAGCGCTCGGCGTCGCGGTTCACCACGACGCCGAGCGACACGCAATCGATACGCGTGCAGATGCCGCCATCGTAGAGCGGCGCACGCGCGTCGATCGCCACCATGTGCGCTTGGGTCGGATCGCCGATCATGTCGGCGTCGGCATCCTTCATGAAGCGCAACAACGTTCCCGTATTGAAGCGCGTGCCCCGGATGATGAAGTTGTCGGCGGGCCATTCCCCCGCCGCATTGCGGCCCCACGCGTCGCGCAACCACTCGCGATTCGATTCGAAGCCACCGGCGGCGAGCACGCAACTGCGGGCCTCGATACGCTCATCGCCCACCCACGCCGCGACAAACCGGCCATCGCGCAATTGCAGCCGCTCCACGCGCGCGTCATAGCGGATGCGCACGCCGAGCGCTTCGGCGCTGCGATAGTAGGCGTTGACGAGCGCCTTGCCTCCGCCCATGAAGAACGCGTTAGTGCGCGCCGTGTGCAGCGCGCCCGACAACGACGGCTGAAAGCGCACACCGTGCCGGCGCATCCAGGGCCGGCAGGTCGACGACGCGCGGATCACCAGCCGCGCCAGTTTTTCATCGGTCGCGCCGCCGGTGACTTTCAGGAGGTCCTGCCAGAACTCCTCTTCCGGATAGGCATCGACGAGCACGTCCTGAGGAGCATCGTGCATGCAGCGCAGATTGCGCGTATGCATCGAATTGCCGCCGCGCCATTCACGCGGCGCGGCTTCGAGAAGCACCACGCTCGCGCCCGCTTCGCGCGCCATCAAGGCGGCGCACAACGCGGCATTGCCGCCGCCGATTACCAGCACATCGATCATGGTTCGTCGCCTCCCGTGTTCAGGTCGTGCAGGGTGGTGCCGGGCCAGCGTCCGGCCACCGCGAGTTCGTGCGCGACATCCGCGATCACGACCCGGGTGGCAAGCGCGGCGGGAGATAGTTCATCCTCGGACTGGCTCGCGATCAACGTTTGCCTGCGCGCATCCGGGTCGGCGATCAGCAAGGCCCGCAACGGGCGGCCTGGTTCACGGCACACCACGGAACCGGGCTGCAGCGTGGCACCGAGGCCCGCGCACACGGCGTCCATCAGCAACGCGAGACCGTCGATTTCAAGCGCGATATGAGGCTGCACGCCCGCCCGCTCGAACGCGAGATCGAGCAACGCGCGCAAACCGTGCGAGCCGCTCGGCATCACCAGCGGCAGATCGCCGAGGTCGGCGAGACTTAGCGTCTCCACCGCGGGAAAGCCCGGCAAGTCCGCGCGGCCAAGCAGGTACACACGCTCGTCGATCAACGGACGAACACGCCAGCGCCGCGTGGCGTTGCCGCGCGCGACCAGCGCCAGGTCGAGCTGCCGCGCGTCGAGCATCGCCGCGAGATGTCCCGACAGCGCTTCGACGAGATGCACGCGCAATTCGGGGTGCCGCTCGCGCATCGCCATGACGAGCGGCACGCCTAGTACCGATGCGGTGCTCGGCGGCAGGCCGACGCTCACGTGTCCCACGAGGCGCTTCTGCCGCGCGGCCTCCACGGCTTCGACGGCATGCTGCAGCGTCAATTGCGCGTGGCGCAGAAACGCGAAACCGGCGTCAGTCGGAATCAGCCCGCTGCGCGTGCGGCGCAACAGCTGCGTCGACAGTTGCGCTTCGAGCCTGTCGAGATCCTGACCGAGCAGGGAAACCGCCACTCCCAATTCGGACGCGGCCCGCCTTATACTTCCTAGTTCCACCGCACGGACGAAATAGCGCAACTGCCGAAGTTCGATCGGCAGTTCGACCTGGTCCTCATTTGCAAAAATCAGACTTGCAATCGACATGGGGTTACGTCCAGTAAAGGAGACGTGCGGAACACTCGCTGCTCCGCACAGGGATCACACATGGACATGCGTCAGTTGAAGTACTTCGTGCAGATCGTCGAGAGCGGAAGCCTGTCGAAAGCATCGCGGCAACTGTTCATCGCGCAACCCGCGCTGAGCCAGCAAATGACCCGGCTCGAAGACGAAGTCGGCAAGCCGCTTCTCGTGCGCTCGTCGCGCGGCGTGAGGCCGACCGACAACGGCGAAGCGCTTTACCATCATGCGTGTTTCATCCTGCGCCAGCTCGATCAGGCGGTATCGGTCGCGCGCCGCG
The DNA here is from genome assembly GCF_056279605.1 of Paraburkholderia sp. TE9906. Classification (NCBI taxonomy): domain Bacteria; kingdom Pseudomonadati; phylum Pseudomonadota; class Betaproteobacteria; order Burkholderiales; family Burkholderiaceae; genus Paraburkholderia; species Paraburkholderia sp. TE9906. The sequence continues at coordinate 173,002 of NZ_JBWCCT010000015.1, read as the reverse complement.
AGCATTCGAACGTGAGCGGCCGCGTCAATCTCGGCATGGCCCCGACCACGGTGTGCGCGCTCGGCTTGCCGCTCATCAAGCATCTGAACGCGAAATATCCCGGCATCGTGCTCAATGTCGTCGAGGCACTCTCGGGCCACCTCGAACATATGACCCGCCTCGGCGAACTCGACCTCGCGATCCTGTTCAGCACGACGGCCGCGCTGGATCTCACGGTCGAACTGCTGGCGGAGGAAGAACTGTTCGTAATCCTGCCGCATGACAGCCAGATGATCGCGCCACACCGCAAAGACATCACGCTGCACGAACTGGCGAAGCTGCCGCTGATCTTGCCTAGCCCCGGACACGGCCTGCGCCGGCGCATCACACTCGAGTTCGACCGCGTGAACCTGACCGTCGACGCAGTGGCGGAAATCGATTCGCTGCCGCTGCTGATGCACTGCGTGGCCGATGGCATCGGCGCAACGATCAAACCGATGGCCGCGGTGTATGCGCTGCAGAACGCGCCCGAGCAATGGCGCTGCCTGCGCATCTCGGACGCCGAGATGGTGCGACGCAATTACCTGTACGCGCTCGGGCCGGAAAAGTTGTCGCAAGCCGCGGCGATCGTGCGCGACGAACTCAAGCACGTCGTGCGCACACTGATCGGCAGCAACGCGTGGCAAGGCGTGCGTTCGATGTCGCCGCTCGATACGCCCGCACCCGAGCGGGTCGAATTCGACGACCTTCCAATGCAAGGCGTCGAAACCTGATGTTTCCATGACGGCCCTCATGCGGTTTCGACCTTAGTGGTCCGCTCCGAGGGTCGGCGCGAGGCCGCCGCGGCAAGCCGTCCAGCGCGCCGCCCCGAAGCGAATGCCCACGCGAGATGGTGCCCGTGCCCCTTCAGCAGCAAACCGCCCTGCCCAGTCGAACCGGCGGCATATAAACCCGCAATGCGCTGTCCGCATACGTCGATCACGTGGTGTTGAGCGTCGACGCGCACCCCCCCTTCGCTATGCACGAACACCGCGCGCACCGGCCCGAGCGCGATGAACGGCGCACGTGCGAGTGAATTCATGCCCGACGACGTGCCCGCGATGCTCGCGCCGAGTGCGTTGGCGTCCATCCCCGTGATGCGCGCGAGCCCTTCGACGGTATTGGCCTCGCGATAAATATCCGGACGGTTGCGCCGGTAATCGGCGAGATATGCGTAGGCGACACCCGGCGCGGTCGAAATGAAATGCGGCCAGCGGGAATAGCGTTCGGCGATACGCCCGTCGATGACGATATAGCCGACGCCGCCCGGCTGATCAGGCAAGCGGTATGCGGGCTTGTCGGACTCGTCGCAGAAACGTTCGCCACGCGCGTTGACGAGCAGCGCGCCGTCTTCGAATAGCGCGAGTGCGGGTGCGAGCGCGGTGGTCAGGAACTTCATGAGGAACGGCCGCAGAATCACGTCGGGAACATGTTTCATCGACCATTGCATGACCGCGGCCAGCGAACGCCACGGCGGCAGACGGCGCACGAAATTCTCCTTCGCGGGTGCGATGAAACGGATCTCCGGGCCGAGCGCGAGGTCGCCATTGACGATCTGCGCCCCGCAGCGCTCGGCCATGCGCTGGCCGTCGCCGGTGGCGGTCGGGTTCACCGCGGCGACTTTAGCCTCCTGCGGTCCCATGAAACGGGCCTTCAGTTCGGGGCTGTTGGTAAAGTCGCCCGCGGCGAGAATCACCCCCCCGCGGGCGTCGATACGCCGAGTCGGGCGGCCTTCGCTCTCGCTGTCGACGAGCACGCCCCGTACTCCGTCCTCCTCCAGCACCAGTTCCGTCACACGCGCGCGGACGCGAATCTCCACGCCACAGCGGCGCGCGCGCCGCGACAGGTGATAGATGAACGAACGCGAATTCGGCAAAACGTTGTGCATGCGCGGCACGCGATGCGGCGGCTCGGGCATCGGTCCCATGAACCGGATGCCGCTATCGAGCAGCCATTGGAACGTGTCGGGCATCGCGTCGCACAACACGTGGCGCAGCGCGTCGTTGTCGCGGTCGGCGAGATCGCCCGCGAAGCCGGGCATGTCCTCCCAGTGCGCTTGCGGCGTGTCCGCGATGCCCTGGGCCCGCTGATGCGGCGTCTGCGAAGCGCTCACGGAGCCGATCGACCACGAGGTCGATCCACCCGGCGCCTCGTTTTTCTCCAACAGCACGACGCGCGCACCAGCCTCGGCCGCCGCGATCGCCGCCGCGAGCCCCGCGCCGCCCGCGCCGACCACTAGTACGTCAACGGTCTCGTCGGCCGGCGGATAGATACGGTTTCGTGTCTGCATCTCTGTACGTCCGGACATTCACACCAGCGCGCCGTTGGCCTGCACGATCTGGCCGTCTACCCACGACGCTTTACCCGAGACCAGGAACGCGACCACTTCCGCGACCTCCTCGGGCGTGCCGATGCGGTTCAGCGGGCTCATGCTGGCCGAGCGCTGCTTTGCTTCGTCAGTCTTGCCGGCGCGAAACAGCTCGGTGTCGATCGGCCCTGGCGCCACCGCATTCACGCGCACGTTGCGCGCCGCGAGTTCCTTCGACATCGACCGTACGAGGCACTCCACCGCCGCCTTGGTCGCGCTGTACGGGCCCACGCCCGGCACCGCGTGGCGCACGAGCGAGGTGGTCAGCGCGACGATCGAGCCGCCGTCGGCCACCTCGCGCGCCGCGGCGCGCAGCACATGAAACGCGCCGACGAGGTTCACTTCGATGAGGCGCCGGAAATCGTCATCGCCGAATTGCGCGACGGGCGCGGGCGGCACGTTGATGCCGGCGTTCGCGATCACCGCTTGCAGCGGGCGCTCAAAGTCGCGCAGGATGTCGGCGAACACTGCGTTCACGGCAGCCGCGTCGCAGATATCCACGCGGTAGCCACGCACTTTTGCGCCGTGCGCGCTCGCCTTGTCCTCCAGTTCGCGGGCCGCCGTGGACTGGCTCGCGTAAGTGAATGCGATGTCGCTACCGCCGCGCGCCAGCACATCGACACATGCGGCGCCAATGCCGCGCGATCCACCGAACACCAGCGCCAATGGCTTGATGCTGTTCATTGCCTGTCTCCCTTTTGCGTATCGATGCGTAACGGTGCTACGCGGTATGGCGCGCAAACGCCGCGCGGGTTTCTTCGATGGTGGCTTCGATGCCATGCTGCAAGTCGTAGCGCGGCTCGTACCCCAGTTCGGCGCGCGCCCGGCTGATGTCGAGCGCGCCCTTCTTCGCGCTGAGCACCGTGCCGCCGTGCCGGTACGGGCCGCGACTACCCACGGTGATGCGCGCGCCGGGGATCGCCCGGTTGACGGCTTCTGCGACGTCCGCGATCGTCGGTGCAACGCCCGTCGCAACGTTGTAGCTGTCGAAACGGTGCGCCTCTTTGTCGAGCGCGAGCAGCAGACCCGCCACGGTGTCGGCAACGTAGACCTGATCGACCGCGAGCTGCGCGCCGTCCGGCGCATGCAGCGCCTCGCCGCGCAGCGCGGCTTCGATGAAGGTGCGCGGCACGCGCAGGCGCGGCAGATGCGGCCCATAGACCCAGCAGGTGCGCACGTTGATGCATTCGAGCCCGTGATCGCGCGAGTACATGCGCCCGTAATGCTCGACCGCGAGCTTCGTCGCGCCGTACACGCTGACGGGCTTTTGCGGATGATCTTCGTCGATCGACGGCGCGGTGAAGTCGCCGTACGTCTCCTCTGTGCTGACATGCACGATCCGCTTGACGCCCGCGAGCCGCATCGCTTCGAAGAGGTTGATCGACCCTTCCACGTTGACGCGATTCGCCTTGATCGGAATGTCCGCGCACTGAATCACGCCGACGATCGCAGCCGCATGAATCACCGCGTCAGGACGATGGTCGTGCATCAGACGCAATACTTGCGGCCACTCGCACAGGTCCGCCGCGGCCAGCGTGAGCGCCGGATAGCGCGCGGCGAGCGCGGTCGCCGCCGGGCTGATCACGATGTCGGTGCCGACCACTGCATCGCCGCGTGCGAGCAGTGCTTTCACGATCTCGGTGCCGAGCCAGCCGCTCGCACCGGTAACCAGAATCTTCTTCATCGTCTTCTCTCGTTGTGCAGCCTCAGCGCGGCTGCGGTTCCTCGTCGGTCGGCGGGCTCGTGATCACCAGAAAGACCAGCGTGTCCGTGCCGGTGCAGTGAAATTCGTGCTGTACGCCGGGCGGGATATAGGTCACGTCGTTCGCGCGAACCAGACGCTGCTCGCCGTCGACGACCAGCATGCCTTCGCCCGACAGCACGTGATAGATCTGCTCCTGCACCTTGTGCACATGATTCTCGACATAAGCGCCGGGCTCGTAGCATGAGATGCGGTGATCGAAGAAACGGCTGCCCACCGTGTCTGGCGTCACGATCGCTTTCGAAAGCGCCTGATTGAAGTGGCCAGGGTATTGCACCCACAGCAGCTCGGCGAGGTTGCGTGTCACGGCCTGCTTTTCCCTGGCCGCGTTCTGGAAATGCTTATCGTCGGGGATGATTGTCGTCATGATTGTTTCTCGAAGCCGGGCAAGCCGGCCAACAGGTGCCGCTGATCGAACTCGGGTACGAAGCCGAGCCGAGTCGCGGCGTGCTTGAGGTCGTAAAGGGGTGCAAACGGATGGCGGCGATAGTGCTCGGGGTCGCGGATGTCGACCGCGTCGCCATGAAGGCGGCGCAAACGCTCGATGGTCGGCTCCGGCGACAGCGTGACGCTCGCCGACAGATAGAAACGATCGAACTCGCCGGACCGCACCGGCAGTTCCAGCGCGAGGCGAAACGCGCGGGCGAGGTCGCGCGCGTCGATGTGGTGGTGCAGCGGGCCGCCGCCTGCCGTCGAGGGACCGCCCGCCACCGGCGCGTGATAGTTGAGCGGATCTTTCGCGCGCGCGACGATCTCGCCCGCCATCTCCGGATACGCGACGAACACCGTGCGCAACGCCAGCACCGACATACCGCGCAACGCATACGCCCGCGCGATGTCCTCTCCCGCGACTTTGCTCAACGCGTACGGATCCGTCGCGTTCAGCGGATGCGCGAGGTCGAGCGGCGCATAGCGCGGCGGCACCATCTTGCCTTCACGCACGGTGTAGCCCGCGACCGAATCGCTCGAACAGAAGACGACGCGCTGAATGCCTGCGGCCTCGGCTGCGTCGAACACGAGCCACGTGCCTTGCGTGTTCACGTGCATGATGGTCGCGCCGTCGCCGGACCAGATGTTCGGCACCGCCGCGATGTGCAGCACGGCGTCGACGCCACGCATGGCCGCCTCGAGGGCGGCGGCGTCGGTCACGTCGGCGATCAGCCATTCGATGTCCGCGTCGCCCGCGCGGCGATCGAAGCCGCGCACGTCGTAGCCATGCGCGCGCAATTCGCGGACGACGAAGCGGCCCAGAAGGCCTGCGGCGCCCGTGACCAGAATGCGGCTCATGCGGGCCTCAGCGTAGTTTTTTCAGCTTCTGCAAAGCCGAACGCGGTCAATGCCCGGTGGCTGCGCCGAATCGCGCGCTCAGGTTCCGACGAGATGATTTCAAGCATGCAAGCTCCGTTGAAGTTGATTTCATCGAGCGCGGCGGGCACTTCAGAAAAGGGCACGTCTCCCAGACCGACTTCATCATGACGCCACGTCTCGCGCGTCGTGTCGGACAGATGGATCAGCCGGACCAGTTCGCGCAATTCCCGCAAGCCCGCGGCAGGCGACTCGCCGATGAAATGCGCGTTCGCCACGTCATAGCAGACCGCCAGCGACGCCGAAGCGTATCCACGTACGAAGGCGCCAAGCGTCACGGCATCGGGAAACGACGCGAACGGCACGTTCTCCAGCGCGAGCGTCACACCACGCCGCTCGGCATGCGGCACGAGCGCGTCGAGGCTTTCACGCATCCACGCTTCGCACTGCTGCTGCGGTGGCGGAAAGAGCGGACTCATGCGGCCGGGCACGACGACCAGGTGTGTGGCGCCGATATCGGCGGCCAGGTCGATCGCGTCGATGAACAGATTGACCGAGTACTGGCGCATGCGCCGCATCGGACTCGCGAGGTTGTGATCCAGGCTCGGCACGTTCAGCGAGCGCGCCACCAGACCTTCGGCCGTCAGCAATGCGGCAAACTGCCTGCGCTCGCCGGACTTGAATTCATCCAGTGCGAGGTGGGGCGGATTGAGCACCAGCTCGAACTCGCGATAGCCGAGCGCGCCCAGCCGCCGCACGCACTCGGCCGCCGGCGTCGACCAGATATAGCCATAGGTGTTCACGCCGAGCGGCCGCGCGCGGTGTGTCGTGTCGATCGTCGTCATGCTCATGCCGTCTTCCGCAACAGTTCTTCCGGATCGCCCGCCGTCACGCCGAGCAGGCGTTCCTGCAGCGCGGTATCGGCGGCCAGTTCCTGTGCGCTGCCGCCGAACGCCACCTTGCCGTTGACGAGCACGTACGCACGGTCGGCCATCGTCAGCACGGACTCCGCATGGTGCTCGACGATGACGAGGCTCGCGCGCGTGGTCAGTTTCACGACCGCCTCGCGCACCTCGTGCACGACCGCCGGCGCAAGACCCTCGAACGGCTCGTCCAGCAGGATGAGGCGGCTCGGCACCATCAGCGCGCGCGCAATCGCGACCATCTGGCGTTCACCGCCGGAGAGGTTGCCCGCACGCGAACGCATCAATATGCGCAGCTTGGGAAACAGTTCGCAGATCTCATCGAGCGGTGCGCCGCCTACACGGGCGCCGATCTTCAGGTTGTCCTGAACCGTGAGATTGGGGAACAGCCGACGCCCTTCCGGCACCAGCGATACGCCGAGCCGGTTGATCAGATCGGCGCGCATCGCGCTGACATCGTTGCCGTCGAAGATCACCCGGCCCGCCGTTGCGTGCAGCGTCCCCGTGATCGTGCGCAACAGCGTGGTCTTGCCGACGCCGTTACGGCCGAGCAGCGCGACGACCTCGCCCGACTGCACGGTCAGATCGACGCCTTCGAGCACCGTCCCGCCGTCGTAGCCCGCGCTCACCTGTCCGAGCTGCAGCAGCGCACGGCCAGATGAAGCGGCTTTTGCAGCAGCCCGCGCCGGTTCTGCTGCAGTGTCGATGCGCGCGACCTTGGTCGCGGCGCCGTCTGCCGTGCCCGAATCGCCGAGATAGGCGCTGATCACCTGCGGATCACGCGCGACGTCCGCCGGCAACCCGTCCGCAATCAGCCGTCCTTGGTGCAGCACCGTGATGCGATCGGACAGCGCAAGCACGCGATCGATGTCGTGCTCGATCAGCAGCACCGCATGCGAACTCGCGAGCCGCCGGATCAGCGCGGCGACGACCTGGCGATCCGACTCCGCGAGACCGGCGAGCGGTTCGTCCAGCAGCAACAGCTTCGCGCTCGTGGCGAGCGTCATCGCGATTTCGAGCAGACGTTTCTCGCCATGCGACAACTCCGCGCACAAACTGCCGGCGCGATCGGCCAGCCCGACCGCGTCGAGCAGCGACCAGACGCGCTCATTGGCGTCCCCGGCCGTGTATGCGTCGAGCCAGAAGCCGCGCCATTGCTTGCGAGCAGCCTGCACGGCGACACGCACATTTTCGAATGCGCTCAGGTTCGGAAATACGCTGAGAATCTGGAACGACCGCGCGAGTCCCAGACGGGCACGCTTATGCGCCTGCAAGCGCGTGATGTCGCTCCCTTCGAAAACGATGCGGCCTTCGTCGGGCAGAATGAAGCCCGTGAGGATGTTGAAGAAAGTGGTCTTGCCCGCGCCGTTTGGCCCGATGAAGCTGTGCAGCTGATTGCGCTTCACGTCGAGTGAAATGCTGTCTTGCGTGACGATCGAACCGAAACGCTTGGACAGGTTCTGCACCGACAGCACGGCATCACCTTCGTCGCCGCCCGCATCGAGCGGACGATACGGCGTGATGCGCGCCGGCCGCGCGGGAATGGTGTCGCGCGTGAGCGTCCAGCGTGGCCGCTTGCCGAAGCGCTGCCAGAACCCCTGAATGCCCTCCGGCGAAAGCAGCGCCATGACGATGATCACCGGCGCAAAAAACAGCCACCAGTTTTCCGTGATCGCGCTGAGCCGGTCTTCGAGCACGATGAAGGTAATCGCGCCCCACAGCGGCCCGAGGAACTGATGCACGCCACCCAGCACCGCCATCAGCACCGGGTCGCCCGCGTGTGCCCAGTTCAGATTGTTCGCATAGACGCCTTGCAGCAGCAGTGCCATCAGGCCGCCCGCCACGCCGATCGTGCCGCCCGCTATCAGCAGCGCGATCAGCCGCGTGGTATACACGTCGTAGCCGAGACTCGTCACGCGTTGCTCGTTATCGCGCAGCGCCTGCATCAGGCGGCCAAACGGCGCGTGCGCGATGCGCCACAGCGCCCACGACAGCGCGATCACAACCACCAGCGCAAAAGCATGGAACGCCAGCGCCGATCCGAACAGCGGCCGCGCCACGTTCTGCAAACCGTTCTCGCCGCCCGTCACCGCGGTCCACTTGTACGCGATCTCGAATGCGATTTGCGAGCAGGCGAGCGTCAGCAACGAGAAGTAGAGACCTTTGCGCCGCAGAATCAGCGCACCGATCACGAGCGCGAGCAGCAGCGAAAAGCCCCCGGCAATCAGCACGCCCGTGATTTCGTTGCCGCCCCATGCCCCGGAGGCAATGGCCAGCGCATAGCTCGAACAGCCGAAGAAAAACGACGCGCCGAACGGAACCAGCCCGAGATAGCCGATCAGAAAGTTCGTGCCCGCGGCATAGAGCGTATAGATCGCGATCTGCGTGATGCGGTCGATCGGCATGCCCAGCGCGAGCGCCGCCCCGGAGATGATGATCAGCACGGCCGCCATCGTGACCACCGGATGACGCAACGGACGGAAATGGCCGCGCTCCCGCAGCGGCGTGCCGGTATTCCTGCGCGTATTCATTCGAAGCGCTCCCAGTGTTCTCCAAACAGTCCGCGCGGACGCAACAGCATTACGATAAACATCAGCGCATACATCGACGCGGCCGCGGCATCGGGCTGGAACTGGATCGTGAGCGAACTCACGATGCCCACCGCCAGTCCCGCGACCACCGCGCCTGCAAACGAGCCGAGACCGCCGATCGCGACGACCACGAACGCCGGCATGATCGCGTTGGCGGCCATCGACGGCGACACGGTCCACAGCGGCGCGGCCAGCACGCCGGCGATCGCCGCCAGCGCACAGCCGAGCCCGAACACGCCGGTCAGCACGCGCGGCAGGTTGATGCCGAGCAGCTCCACCATCTCGGGATCGCGGCTGCCCGCGCGCAGAATGCGGCCGTACGGTGTCCATGCGAGGAACGCGCCGAGCGCGAGCAGCGTGCCGAGCGTCGCGACGAGCACGGCGACCCGGTACTTCGTGATCAGCAGCGGCCCCGCCTCGACAATGCCCGCGAGAAACTCCGGCTGGTTGAACGGCTTGCCGTCGGCGCCCCAGAAGAAGCGGATCAGCGCTTCGATCAGCAACGCGAGTGCAAAGGTGACGATGAGACTGGACAGCGGTTCCTTGCCGTACAGCCGCCGGATGATGACCACCTCCACCACCATGCCGATCACGCCGACCAGGATCGGCGCGAGCACCACCGCGGGCCAGCCGAACATCTGATAGAGCTGGTACGCGACGTAGGCGCCGAGTGCGAAGAACGCGCCGTGCGCGAAATTGATCACGCCGAGCAGGCCGAAAGTGATGGACAGGCCCACGGCGATCAGCACGTAGATGAAGCCGAGTACCAGTCCGTTGGCCGACTGTGAAACAAGCGTATCGAGCATGATGCCCCCTTGATCGTGCAGTTGCCGTATGGTTGCCGCGACGTTACAGCGACGGCATGTTGCAACCGATCTCCTGCTTGTCGCCGAAGGCCTTCTCGGTCTCGGCCGCGGTGTTCGACGTATCTCTCACCACGTCGAAGAAGTCGTACTTGTCGGTGATCTTCGACTTGACCTTGACGACCACCGAAGGACGCACGAGCTGGTGATCCCAATCGCGGTAATAGAACGGGAAAGCGCGGTCCGTGTTCTTCCACTTCTCGAGCTGGGTGACGATGGCCTTCGAGTCCGTGGACTTCGCCGCATTGATCGATTCGAGCAGAGAGCGCATCGCGATCCAGCCTGACCACGACTTGTCGGAAGGCGGCCGGCCGTATTTCTTCTCGAAGTCGGCGGTGAATTTCTGCTCGGCTGCGGTGTTCTTCGGGTTGTTGTAATACCAGGGCTTCACGTAGATGCCCGCCGATGCCTGCGCGCCCACGTCCCAGAAGTCCGTGTCGGTCACCGCGACGGCCACGTACGGGATCTTGTCCTTCATGCCCATCTCGTTCCATTGCTTCAGGAAGTTCGAGAAATCGCCGCCGACGAGCCCGCCGAGCACGACATCCGGCTTCGCCTGTCTGATCTTCAGAATGTACGAGCTGTAGTCCGCGGTATTGACGGGCACTTCATCGACACCAACTTCGCTCATGCCGTTCTCTTTCAGCCGACCGCGCGCCGAACGCAGAATGTCCTGGCCGAATGCATACGATGGCGTCAGGAAATAGACCTTCTTGCCGATCTGCGACAGATACGGCATGACGCCGGCGATCTGAACCGGCACCGTGGCCTGGGTGCGGAACGTATAGCGGCTGCAATCCTTGCCGGTGATCTCACTGGCGGCGGCGCCCGGCAGTATCAGCGGAATCTTTGCGCGGTTGGCGACGCTCATCATCGCGAGCGCGGACGAGCTGTAATTGCCGCCGACCACCGCGACGACCTTGTTCTCGCCGACCAGCTTCTGCATGTTCTGCTGCGAGACCTGCGGATTCGGCTCGTCGAGCCACACGAGTTCTACCGGCCGGCCCAGCACTTTTCCGCCGGCCTGTTCGAGTGCGAGCTCGCTGCCGCGTTCGAGGAATTGACCGATCGAGGCGCCGGGGCCCTGCTTCGAATAAATGAGTCCGATGCGCACAGGATCGCTGCCCTGCGCGAGCGCCGTGGCGCTGCAAGCCAAACCCATTGCGATTGCGAGAAACGAGCGAACACCTACCCGCCCGCGCGGATTGCGGAAAATCATGACTGTCTCCTGTTTAGGGGCGGCGCCGGCCTTCAAGGTCACGAGGCGCCGTGGAGCATGAGTTGAACGACTGCTCTCTGGTTATGCGTGCGGCTGTGAATCTGTGATCAGGCGATGTACGGCTTGCCGTAGACCGGCTCCTTGTACGGAATCGGCGGCAACTGCCACGTGCCGGTCGAAGGCGGCCTGACTTCGGCGTCCACGTGTACGTCGATCACGCAGGGCCGCCGGTTCCTGAGCGCCTGCTCCACAGCATTGCCAAGGTCCTGTGCACGCGTGACGGTCATGCCATCGGCGCCGCACGCGCGCGCCCATGCGGCGAAGTCGGGGTTGTAGCGTTCGCCGGTTTGCCCCTTGTAGAAGGCCGTGCCGATCTCGCGGCCATCGAACAGACCGTATTGCAGATCGCGAATCGCGCCCCACGCGAAGTTGTTCCAGATGATCCACACCACCGGCAGGTCGTATTCGACGGCGGTGCACAGCACGTACGGCGTCATCGTGAAGCCGCCGTCGCCGACCACCGCGACGCACGGCCGGTCAGGCGCGGCGAGTTGCGCGCCGAGCACGCCACATACGCCGAAGCCCATCGACGAATAACCCCAGCTGTTCAACATGCTCTGCGGGCGCTTCGGCTTCCAGAACTGCATGAACCAGTTGTGATGCACGCCTGAATCGAGCGACAGAATGACATCGTCGGGAAGCGCTTTCTGCAACGTGCCGACCACGAACTCTGGCCGCAGCGGGCTCGTGGAATCGCTGAAGTGCGGACGCACGAACGCTTCCCACTGACGCACCCAGCCGAGCACTTCTTCGGCCCACGGCGCGTAGCGCCTCGCCTCGATCGCCGGACGGCCGGGCAGCGCATTGAGCAACTGCCGCGTGAACACTTTCGCATCGGCGACGATGCCGACCGTCACCGCATAGTTGCGCCCCAGTTCGTTCGGATCGATATCTACGTGCACGAGCCGCGTCTTCGGGAAATTCCACGAGTAGCCCGGATGCCAGCTCGACGACGAACGGTCGTCGAAGCGCGTGCCGATCGTCACGACGAGGTCGGCCTGGCGGCCCGCCTCGTTGGCGGCATACGCGCCGTTGCGGCCGATGAAGCCGAGCGTCAGCGTGTCGTCCGCCGGCACGCAACCCATGCCGTTCGGCGACGTGATCACCGGAATGCGCAGCGTCTTCTGCAATTCGGCCAGCTCCGGCCCCGCTTCGGCGAGCGTCGCACCATGGCCGATGAAGAGCACCGGCTTGTGCGCGGCGGCGAGCAGATCCAGCACGGCGGCAAGGTCGGCGTCGCTCGCGCCGGGCCGCACCCGGCGGCCGATCTGCGAGGCGGGCGGCAATTCGACATCGGCCTCTTCCTGAAACACGTTGTACGGTATGTCGAGATTCACCGGACCGGGACGGCCCGTAACCATCGTGTCCATCGCCTGACGCAGCGCGAGCGGCAGCATGTCGACGCGCGACGGCTGGAACGCGCGCTTGACGACCGGCCGCATGACCTGCGCGAAATCCGCCTGGTTGTGCTGATAGAGTTCCTGGAACGGCCCGCGATTGTGCTGCGACGTCGGCACGTTGGCGCTGATCGCCATGAACGCCGAGGAATCGGCCAGCGCGGTGGCGAGCGACATCACCATGTTCGCCGAACCGGGGCCGGTGGACGTCAGCGTCGCGACCGGACGGTGCTTCACGCGGAAGTACGCATCGGCCATGTGTCCCGCGCACTGCTCGTGACGCGGGGAGATCAGTTGCAGTTTGTCGCGCACGTCGTACAGGGCATCGAGAATCCCGACATTGCCATGACCACAGATGCCGAACACGTACGGCACGTTTTCCTTGACCAGCGTCTCGGCGATCAGTTGACCGCCCTTCATCATCGGCATTGCATCGTCCCCTTCATGTACTCAGCGTGATCAAACGTTCTTCGCTCATCTCCCGCACCGCGTAGTGCGGCCCTTCGCGTCCGAAGCCGGAGTCCTTGCTGCCGCCGTACGGCATCAGATCGACCCGCGAACTCGACGTCTCGTTGATGTGCACGCCGCCCACGTGCAGGCGGCGCGCCGCTTTCAGCGCCACGTCGAGGCGGTTCGTGAAGAGCCCGGTCGCGAGCCCGTACGGCGTGGCGTTGACGCGGTCGATCGCTTCGTCGAGCGTGTCGAACGGCACGAGCGACATCACCGGGCCGAACACTTCCTGGCAACTGACCTGCGAGGCGGGATCGACGTCGGCCAGCAGCGTCGGCGGCACGACCGCGCCGTCGCGCGCGCCGCCCACCAGTCGGCTTGCACCTCGTGCCACCGCATCGTCGATCCAACGCTCGATGCGCTCGGCCGACGCAAGGCTGATGACGGGGCCGACCAGCGTCGCCGGGTCGCGTGGATCGCCGAAGCGCAGTTCGCCCACCAGTCCGGTCAGGCGCGCCTTGACCTCCGCGAGGCGGTCGCGTTGCACGAGCAGCGTCTGGATCGACGTGCAGACCTGTCCCGCTTTGCGGTAGCCTGCCGCGACGATTTTCGGCAGCGCCTGATCGAGGTCGGCGTCATCGCCGACGATCGTAAACGCGATGCTGCCGAGTTCCATCTGCGTACGGCGCAGGCCCGCGCGCTGCTGGATCGAACGTCCGACTTCGGTACTGCCCGTGAACGCGAAAAAGCGCACGGCGGGCTCGTCGATCAGCCACCCCGCCACTTCCGCACCACCGTGCACCACCGTAATGAGTCCCGGCGGCAAACCAGCTTCGAGCAGACTCGACGCCATCAGATTCGCGAGCGTGGGCGTATGCGTCGAAGGCTTCAGCACGACGGCGTTGCCGGCTGCGAGCGCGGGCGCGACCTTGTGCGCGACCGTGTTGAGCGGCGCGTTGAACGGCGTGATTGCGCACACCACGCCCAACGGCACGCGAATCGTGAAGCCGAGGCGGCCTGCCTGCTGCGGCGCGCCGTCGAGCGGCACCATGTCGCCGGCCAGCCGGCGCGCTTCTTCCGCCGAGAGCCTGAAAGTCTGCAGACAGCGCTTGATCTCACCTTGCGCATCGGTAAGCGTAAACCCGCCCTCCGTCTGCAATGCGCCGACGAGCTGCTGCGAATCGCGTTCGAGCAGCGCTGCGGCGCGCTCGAGCACGGCGCCTCTTTCATACGGCGTCAACGTCGATGCCGCAAAGGCACGCTGCGCTGCCGCCACCGCGATGCGCACCTGGTCCTGCGACGCGAGATGCAGGTTCGCACATCGCGTCAGCCGGTATTTGTCGAGCACCGCGATGCGTTCGACGCCATCGGCCCACTGGCCGTCGATCAGGAGTCGTACCTCAGGCAGGGCAGTGAATGATTCGGTCATCGAAATTAGGCTCCATGCGATAGCAAGCAGTGTAGAGGCGCGGTTTCGCGAGCAAAACTATTGTTTTCCGAGACCACCTATACGGTCAGCTTATGGCCGAGCGCGTGCCGCGCCGCGATCACGCCGAACACCAGCGCCGGGCCGAGCGTGATGCCGGGGCCAGGATACGCGCCGTTCATCACCGAGTGCATGTCGTTGCCGCACGCGTAGAGGCCGTCGATCGGCGTGCCGTCGGCGCGCAGCACGCGCGCATGCGCGTCGGTGACGAGGCCGGCGGCCATGCCGAGATCGGCGGGAAACACGGCGACCGCGTAGAAAGGGCCGTGCTCTATCGGCGCGACGCAGGGATTGGGCTGGCGGTCCGCATCGCCCAGATGACGCTGGTACATGTTGCCGCCCCGGCCGAATTCGCCGTCGCGGCCTTCTCCTGCATCGACGTTGAAGCGCTGCACGGTTTGCACGAACGCCGCACGCGGCACGCCGATGCTGTCGGCTAGAGCATCCAGCGTGTGCGCCTTCCTGAGGTAGCCGCTCGCGACGTCGCGCCGGGTCGATAGCGCGAATGGGCGCACGCGGCCGAGCCCGTATTTCCAGAGAAAGCGGCTATCGCAGACGAGCCATGCGGGGATCGCAGCGTCGGCATCGCGAAGCTGGGCCCGCACAAACTCGTGATAAGAAACCGCCTCGTTGACGAAACGTTTGCCGTGCCGGTTCACAGCAATCAATCCCGGCTTCGCGCGATCAGTCACGGTGTGAGGGAATACGGCTGAAGACCCGTCTTCCCGTTGCCAGCAGGACACGGGTACCCAGAAAGCCAGCGCATCGTCCACGCCTCGCGATGGTGGGCTCAATGCAGCGCCCGCTGCCTGCGCGAGGCGAGCCCCGCCTGCCTGCACACCTGCGTTTGCGGTAGCGGAGCGCTGTCCCGCCTGGGCGGGCACGAACGACGCGCGCAGTGCCATATCGTGCGAGATGCCACCTGTCGCGAGCACCACGGCCCGCGCGCGCACTTCCTTCGCGGTCCCGTCGATTCGCAGCCGCAGACCCGCGACCCGGCCACCATCCAGCACGAGGCGATCGACCTGCGCGTTCAGCACGATTTCGACGTCTAGCTCACGCGCCGACTTGAACAATCTGGCGGCGAGCGCATTGCCGAG
Organism: Paraburkholderia sp. TE9906; assembly: GCF_056279605.1. Lineage (NCBI taxonomy): Bacteria > Pseudomonadati > Pseudomonadota > Betaproteobacteria > Burkholderiales > Burkholderiaceae > Paraburkholderia > Paraburkholderia sp. TE9906. Next base: position 157,460 of record NZ_JBWCCT010000015.1, on the reverse strand, counting down.
CACGAGCGTCGTCCCGCGATGGGCGCGCAGCCGCTCCCGCGCGTATCGGCCGATCAGCTTGAGCACGTCCCACGTGGCGGCCGGCGATTTGCCGAGGCGACGCAGCTTCGGAATGTCCTCGCGGCTGATCATCATGCCGCCGAACAGCATGAATTCGGGCAATGGATCGCGCAGCAGTGCGAAGTCCTTGCCGAGTTCGCGGCCGTCGAAGGGAACGGGTTCGAGCACGCGTCCGCCGGGCGTCGCGCCGGGAAGATCGGGATAGTAGTCGGGATAGCGGCGCACCGGGCGCAGCTTTAGCGCGGTGTGGGCTTCGAGGTCGCGGATCGCCGCGTCGCCTTGCTGGAGAAAGGCCTGCATGCGTGCGTCGTTCGTCGCGCCCGGCACCGTTGCTTCGATGTAGCGACGCGCCGCTTCCTCGCTATCGTCGAGGCCCGCGTCCTTCATCTTGTGGTTCGCGGGAATCCAGACCATGCCGCCGGAAATCGCCGTGGTGCCTCCAACCCGGCTGGTGTGCTCGAGCAACAGCACGCGATGTCCTTCCGCCGCGCCGATGGAAGCGGCCGCTAGCCCCGCCGCGCCCGCGCCGACCACAATCAGATCGTAGTTTTCGTCTGTCATGGAGACGCAGTGTAAGCGCGTGAACCGCGAGCGCGGGACTACCGATTTCCGATGGCGGTTATCGCTTTCTGCTATGGCTGCGGGTGTTGCGTGGCGAAAGCGGTGGAGAGATTGGTAACGAGGCGGAGCGAAACGGCGTGGCGTTTGCAGGGAGGCACGCGGCGCGTGCCCCTATGCCCAGAGAATGTGCGCTCGAATTCAGGCCAGGCCGAATACCTCGGCCGCGCAGTAACGAAAAGCCCGCTGCCGATACTCGACCGGCGAGCAGGCTTCCAACTTTCGATCAGAAATCGATCTTGGCATTCAGGCTGACCGTACGCGGATCGCCCGGCGCAATATAGTTTTCGTACTGGAACATCCAGTAGCGGCGATTCGTGATGTTATCGATCGCCGCGCGCAGCGTCACGTCGTGGCCACCGATGCGAGTCATATAGTTCGCACCGACGTTCACGAGCATATAGCCGCCCGTCTGCAGATTGCCCGCCGGACGTACTTCCATGTTGCCCGTGTATTTCGTATCGGCGCCCACCTGCAGGCCCGGCACGAACGGAACATCGTAGGTCACGCGCGCAGCGGCAACGAACCGCGGTGCACCGGCAACGCGGTTGCCGTTATACGTCTGCCCCTTCGCGTACCACGTGTCGAGCAGCATGACGTCGCCCGCCACCTGCCAGCTGCGGCCCAGGCGCACGCTGCCGCCCGCTTCCATACCCTGATAGATCGACGTGCCGTCCTGCGTCAGCACGTGCTGGTCGTTCTCATACGTGGCGCCGCGCTCGATACGGAACAGCGCGGCATTCGCGCTCCAGCTCCCGTGCTCGCTCTTGATGCCGACCTCATACTGGCGCGAGCGCAGCGGGTTCAGCAGCGCCCCGGCGTTCGCGTAATTGCTGGCGACGGTCGTCCCTTGCTCCAGCGACTCCACGTAGCTCGCGTAGACGGTCGTGTTCGGCTCGAGCTTGTACATGAGCGCGAAGGTCGGCGTGACGACGCCATTGTGTCCGTACGACGACGCCAGCGAGCCGTTCACGTTGTACGTCTCCTGATCGTAGTTCGTGACGCGCACGCCCGCGAGCACCGACCAGCGGCTCGTCAACTGGATCGTGTCGCTCGCAAACACCGATTTCTGCGTGATCTCGCTCGCGCGGTACTTGTCGAGACCCGCGCCAGAGTAATAGCGCCACGGATTCGGCTGGAAGAGGTTGCCGTTGCCGAGTTCGAAGTAGTACGAAACAGCGCTGTAGTCGTTGGTCTGATGCTGCCACGACGCGCCGAGCACCAGTTGATGCATGAACGGGCCGGTCTTCACCTTGCCTTCGAACATCCCCTGCCAGTAAATGTCCTGGTGACCTTCGTCGCCGTTCCAGCGGTTGTCGGTGTAGTCGCCCGCCTGGTTGAGCAGCGTGAGCGTGCTCTCGTTACGGTCGCGCGTCGACTTGCTGTAACTCAGCGACGTATTGAACGACCAGTCCGGCGTGATCTGGTAGCGCACGCCTCCCGTGTAAAGCTGAAGGTTCGTGTTCAGATGCTGATCGGTGCCGCCCAGCAGATTGCTGCCGCCGCTGATCGTCGCGGGCAGATTCGCCGCCGTGTAGCTGCCCGTGTAGATCGCCGGCGTCCCGCCGCTCGAACGGCTTTGCTGATAGATCGCATTGAAGTAGACGGCGAGGTCGCGCGTGAGCTGGCCGTCCAGCGCCAACGCTACCGAATTGCGGTTGATGTCGCCGGCGTTATAGGTCTTGCCCGCCTCGTGCGTGTAGTTGATGCGCGCGCCGAACATCCCGTCCGGGCCGAAACGGCGGCTCAGGTCCACATGCTGGCTCAGCACGCCGTCCATCCGATAACCCAATGAGGCGCTCGTCACCGGTTCGGCCGCAGGTTTTTTCGTCACGTAATTGACGACGCCGCCTGGTTGCGCGAAACCATACATGAATCCGCCGAGGCCCTTGAGCAATTCCACCCGTTCCAGATTTTCATAGGGCATAGTGATGCCGTATGAAATGAACGGATTGCCGTCGATACGAAAGCCGTTTTGCCAGTCGATCGGCAGGCCGCGAATCGTGATGTATGTCGCCCACGCGTTGTACGCGTTGCTGCTGTCGGTCACCGAAGCGTCGCCCGCGAACACGTCGCCGAGCTTGTTGGCCTGGCGGTCGGCGAGTTCTTCGCCGGTCACGATGGTGGTCGAAAACGGCGTCTCCAACTGCGAGCGCGAGCCGAGCGCGCCGGCCGAAATCGGCGTATTCAGATGCAGCGGCGAGTCTGCCTGGGCAGCCGCCGTCACTTTGACGGCAGGCAATGCCTGTTCGCCGCGGCCCGCCTCCGGCGCGCCCGCTGTCACGCCGGAGGCGGCAGCCGGCACCGCGGCGTCGGCATTGGCGTTGCTCTGAGCAAAGGCATGCTGAGACGCGGCGGCAAAAGTCAGCCACGCGGCAACGTGCAGAGGACGGTAAGGCATGAGCCCGGTACGGCGTTTGGTTTGTTGATTTTTCATGTCTGACAGGACCGAGGCGTCTGCGCCTCACGTTGTGAATGGGAATCATTCTCAAAGGCGCGATACTAGCAAAGCGGGCGTCCATTTAAAAGCCTTACGTTGCAATTCGATTGCCTTACGGCCTCTTAAAAGCGCCGCATGGCCCGCCACGCGGGTTTCCCCCGCTCTTCTGACCCGGATGACCCGCCCCCGCACGAACCCCCACTCGGCGAAGGGGTATAAAGTCTGACGAAATGGGGAAAACGAACTTTTCGTGGTCCCGACCGACGCCCCCCGCGCACACCGCCACCAATCCCACGCTTCTTCGATCCACAGCGACTTTTCAGCCGATACGGCTCATGGCTCGTTCATGCGCAGCGAGTCAATTTATTGATTCGGATTCCTTTTAATGTGTCATTTGACCTTGCCAGACGGCGAGGAAATTTCTATGATCCTCAAACGCGAATCAATCTCATTCGCACCTGAGTCGCCTATCACGCTGCCGGCGTTCTACTGTGTCCGTTGCGTGACGCTCGTGTTTTCCGTCCATCGTTGATGGCATCCCAACATGGTCCTACCCGGTCAAAGAGGAAACTCAATCATGAGTACAACGAATATCTTCCATGAGCACGAGCCCCGTACTGCAGGTGCGGGCTCCGTTGCCGGGACGAACCCGGCGGTTCTCGATTTCATCGCGATCGGTCTGGGCCCGTTCAACCTGAGTCTCGCGTGTCTCGCCGATCCGATCCGCGATCTGCACGGTCTTTTCCTCGAACGCAACGAAGACTTCGACTGGCATCCCGGCATGCTGATCGACGACACCACGCTGCAAAATCCCTTTCTGGCCGACCTCGTCAGCCTCGCCGATCCGAAGAGCAAGTTCAGCTTCCTGAACTACTGCAAGCAGGAGGGCAAGCTCTACGCGTATTACATCCGTGAGCGCTTCTATTTGAGCCGCGAGGAATATAACCGTTACTGCAAATGGGCAATCAGGCAGCTTTCCAGCATCGCTTTCGGCTCTAGCGTGGAGAACGTCGAATACGATCGCGAGCGCGCCCATTACGTTGTGAGCGGGCGTCATGTGCGCACCGGTGAAGTCTTCGCGCATCGCGCGAAGCGGCTCGTGGTCGGCGTGGGTTCGGTGCCGCAACTGCCGGCCTGTTGCGACGAAATGCGCGAGCGCTGCATTCACAGCGCGCATTACGTGGCGTGCAAACACGAATTGCAGCAGAAGCGGTCGATTGCGGTGATCGGCAGCGGCCAGAGCGCCGCCGAAATCTTTCACGATCTTCTCAAGGAAAGCGATAAGTACAACTATTCGCTCACGTGGATCACGCGTTCACCGCGCTTCTTCCAGATGGAGAACACCAAGCTCACACTGGAAATGATCTCGCCCGACTACATCGACTACTTCTACAACCTGCCGCGCAATGTGCGCGAAAGCATCATTGCGAAGCAGGACAGTCTCTACAAAGGCGTGAATGCTTCGTTGATCAACCAGATCTACGATCTGCTCGATGACCGCCGCAGCCGCGGTCATCGTAACGCGCGGCTCATCACAAATTCGGAGCTGACCGGCTGCCATCACGATCACATCGACGACCGCTACCATCTGCACTTCGTGCAGCGCGACGAGGGCGTGCAGTACACGCACATCACCGACGGCGCGATCTTCGCGACCGGCTACCGGCAGAATGTGCCGGGTTTCATCGACGGCATTCGCGAGCGCATCCGCTGGGACGATAACGGGCATTACCTCCTGTCGCGAAACTATGCGATCGATGTGAACGAACGCGATATCTTCGTCCAGAACGCCGGGCTTCTCAGCCACGGGCTGACCAATCCCGACCTCGGCATGAGCTGCTACCGCAATTCGTGCATCCTGCGCGAACTGACCGGCGTCGAGCACTACAAGATCGAGCGGCGCATCGCGTTGCAAGATTTCTCGGTGCCCGATACGGAGGCGTTCGTGAAAGCGCCTTTGGAGGCGCGATGAAATTGCGCAACATGATCATCCTCATGACGACCTTCGCGGTCGTCAGCGACGCGATCCTGATTCCGTTTTATCCGCAGTTCTTCGCCGCGCGCTACGGCGTGACGAGCCCTGTGCACGCGGGCGCCTACGTGGCGTTCATTTCGATCGTCGTGATGCTGACGTTGCCCATCTGGGCACGCATCGCCAAACGGCTCGACGCCATGCATCTTCTCGTCTATACGCAATGCGCAGCCGGTGTGCTTTCGATGGCGAGCTACTGGGCGTCGACACTGCCGCTCTTCTGGGTGCTGTCGCTCGCGATGTTCATGTGCAAGAGCAGCTATCTGCTGATGTACCCGTACATGATGCGGCTCGAGCCGAAGGAGTCCCACGCGCATACGATCGGGCTGCTATCGGTGGTCGTGCACTTCGGCGCGATCGCGGGCGCTGTTGCGGGCGGCTTCGTGATGCAGGTCTGGAACGCGCACACCTGCATCTTCGCGATGGCCGCCGGCGACTTCGCGCAGATGGCGATCTGCATGTGGCTGATCCGCTCGCACGCCATCGCACGGCGCTGCCGCTTCGCAGACGAAGCGACCGCTCAGGCTGGGGACGCGCGTCCGAAGCTGAGCACACGGTTGCCGATTTTGCGGCTCGCGTTGTTGATGCTTGCGTTCGACTTCTGCGTGTACCTGATCCGGCCGTTCATGTCGTCCTACTGGCAAAACACGAGCGGCTCGCCGAGCGAGTTGCTCTCCGGGCTCGTTTTCGCGATTCCCGGCATGGTCGCACTCGTCGCGTTGTATATCAACAAGCACACCGCCGGACAAGGCCGGCGCCTGCCGGATCAGATGATCCCGAATCTGCTGCTTTGCACCGTGGGCATGCTGCTGCAAGGCGTCGAAGCACCGCTGTGGATCATCGTCGGGCGCGTGCTGTTCGGCTGGGCGTTCTTCCAGATCGTCGTCAAGCTCGACGTGACGATGTTCGCGCTCAGTACGCCCGCCTCGTATGCGACCGACTTCAGCGTGATCAACTTCTTCCAGAACCTCGGCGTGCTGCTCGCTTCGTTCGCCGCCGGCGCAATCGTCGATGAAATCAGCTTGCGCGCGCCGTTCTTCATCGCGTCGGCGGGCCTCTTGCTGTGCGCGCTCATGAGCATCTGGCTGCTCGAGCGCCGGCCCGCTCGCGACACGCAACATACCGCGCTCGCCGATGCCGCGCTTTCCAACGACCTTGCCAACACAGGAGCCACCGGCCATGCGAACTGACATCGCCTCCGACGAAATCGCACTGCGTGCGGCCGCGCCGTTATCTGCCGCGCGACTCGCAGATAACCCCGCGAACTCGCACCACGCAACGCTCTGCGCAACGGTGAACGGCTTTTACATCCGCCCGCTCGACGTCAAACGCGACGCGCCCACGCTGCACCGCTGGTTCATCGAAGAGCGCGCCGCCTTCTGGAACATGCAGGACAAGAGCGCCGACCAGGTCGCCGCGTTCTATCAGGCCATCGAAGACTCCGGTCACGCACGTGCATGGATCGGCAGTCAGCATGGCGCGAGCGCCTTTCTCTTCGAGAGCTACGACCCGGCGCACGACGAAGCGGGCGAGCACTACGACGTGCGCGACGGCGACCTCGGCATGCATCTGTTCGTCGGACCTGCCGCGACGCCCGTGCCCGGTCATACACGCCGCGTGTTTCAGACGCTGATGACGTTCCTGTTCGACCACCTCGACGCCGAGCGCATAGTCGTCGAACCGGATGCGCGTAACACGCGTATCCACGCACTCAACCGCGCGATGGGCTTCGTCTATACGAAGAACGTCGCGTTCCGCGAGAAAACCGCCTCGCTCGCGTTCTGCACGCGAGCCGACTTTTACGCCACCCTTCAAAAGACTACCGCAAAGGATCTCAAGTCATGACTCAACCGACGACGCAACCTTCGATGCAACACGTGACGCTCGCCCCGCAACAGGCCACCGTGCATCTCACGCCCGACGTATGGGCTAACGCCAACCGCATGCTGGTTCGCAAGGCGCTCGCCGAATACGCGCATGAGCTGATCGTCGAGCCGACGCGAATCGGCGACGCGCCCGGCGAACACCATGCCCGCTACGAAGTGAAGTCCGACGACGGCACGAGCATCTACAGCTTCGAAGCACGGCAACTCGCGCTGCGTCACTGGAGCATTCGTCCGGAGTCGATCGTGTGGACGCGGGACGGTGCGCAACAACCGCTGGACGCGCTCGCCTTCATCCTCGACGTAAAGGGTCGTCTCGGCATCAAGGAAGAGATGCTGCCGATCTATCTCGACGAAATCAGCAGCACGCTGTATGGCGCCGCGTACAAGGCGGTTAAAGTTGGCCCCGATACGCCCGATCTGCTGAACGCCGACTTCCAGGCCATCGAAACCGCGATGAGTGAAGGTCACCCAGGCTTCGTCGCCAACAATGGCCGCCTCGGCTTCGACGCGGGCGACTATCGCGCGTTCGCGCCGGAAGCAGGTTCGCCGATTCAGGTCGTATGGCTCGCGGTTCATAAGGACAACGCCGCCTTCCATTGCAGCGACGACCTCGACTACGCGCGCCTCATGGACGACGAACTCGGCGCGCCAACCATCGCGCGATTCAGGGAGATCGTGGAAGCGAGTGGCTGTAACTTCGACGACTACCATCTGATGCCGGCTCATCCGTGGCAGTGGTTCAACAAGCTGTCGATCGCGTTCGCGTCGTACGTCGCGACGAATCGCATCATCTGCCTGGGTTATGGCGACGACCGCTATATCGCGCAGCAATCGATCCGGACGTTCTTCAACCTCTCGGACCGCTCGAAGCGCTACGTGAAGACTTCGCTGTCGATTCTCAACATGGGATTCATGCGCGGTCTTTCGCCGTACTACATGTCGGGCACGCCGGCGATCAACGACTACATCAAGGGCCTCGTCGCGAGCGATCCCTACTTGCAGCAGAAGGGTTTCACGATCCTGCGCGAAGTCGCGTCGCTCGGCTTTCGCAATCGCTATTACGAAGCGGCCGTGCAAGTCGACAGTCCTTACAAGAAGATGTTTTCGGCACTCTGGCGCGAGAACCCGCTGACACTCGCGGGCGAAGGCCAACGCCTGATGACGATGGCGGCGCTGCTGCACACCGACCGCCACGGCCGCGCGCTGCTGCCCGCGCTCATCGACGCGTCCGGACTCGGCGTGCAGGCGTGGCTCGAGCGCTACCTGAACGCGTATCTCGCGCCGCTCGTACATTGCTTCTACACGCACGACCTGGTGTTCATGCCGCATGGCGAGAACCTGATCCTCGTGATGGAGAACCACGTGCCGGTGCGCGCGATCATGAAGGACATCGCGGAGGAATCCGCGATCCTCAATAAGGACGCCACGCTCCCCGACAACGTGAAACGGCTCGCGGTGGATGTACCTGAACGCGTAAAGCTGCTGGCGATTTTCATCGACGTGTTCGACGGATTCTTCCGCTACGTCAACCAGATTCTCGTCGAGCACGGCTGCTGCAGCGAGGATGTATTCTGGAACTCGGTGGCAAGCTGCGTCGCACGCTATCAGGCAGAGCATCCGCAGCTCGCGCAGAAGTTTGCCGAGTACGACCTGTTCGCGCCGGAGTTCCTGCATTCGTGCCTCAACCGTCTGCAGCTCGGCAACAATCTGCAGATGGTCAATCTGTCGGACCCCGCTGGCAATCTGAAGATGGCGGGCAATCTCCAGAACCCGCTCGCGGGTCGGCGCGCGGCACCGAAGGAAGTCGCAACGGGTGCGCTCGCGGAAGCAGTTGAGGCATAAGCATGACGGCGAACCGCACACTGGAAGATCTCCTGCGGCTCGCCGCACGCGTAGTGCCTGGCTTGCGCGGGGTGGTCGCAGACTGCGCAAGCTCTTCGCCGCCTCGCAACGACGAGTCCGCGCGTGGCGCAACGCACTTTCGCCCTCCCCGTCGCGACGGCAATCGTGTTGCGCTGGAAGCGCTGCTCAGTTTCTGGACCAAGGGATATCCCGAAACCGGACGTGCGTACTGGTCGTTGCGCTGCTGGGGCATTCTGATCTGGCAGCCGATTTACCTGAGCGTGATCGGCGTCCACGCAGCGCAGCGCGCGCTGTCGCTCGATCGCATCGAGCAGCCTATCGAGAACGGCTGGACCCGCGAAGTGCGATTGCCCGACCACGTGCCGGCGCAGGGCGATCCCGACACACTGATCGACCGCGCCGCGAGTGAGATTGCCGCCTGCTGCGCGCAGATTTTCGACGAACTGTCGAGCGTCATCCGGCTCAATGCTCACGCCGCGCGGTGCATGCAGGCCGATTGCGTGCTGGCGGCGCTGCTCGCTTTGCGACCCACGCACCCCGGCTGGAGCCACGCGCATATCGAAGCGCTCGGCGAGCGTTGGCTCGGGGCGCTCGCACTCGCAGGCCGCGGCGGCTTTTTCGCTTACGCGCGCAGCGACGGCGCGAGCGCGCTCGCGCTCGATCGCCAGACCTGCTGCTACCACTATCGCCGGCGCGATGGCGAACTTTGCAGCACGTGCCCGCGACTGGAACAACGCGAGCGCATCGTGCGCCTGAATGCGGAACGGGATGCCATGCCGGCCGCGTGAACGCGAACGCACGCGTACCTGGCATCCAACCGAAATGGAAACGACCGATGAACGACATCAGCAACATGACGCATCTCGCGCCGCCGTCCGATGCGCAAGACGCGCAGCTGCAACTGCCGGCAAGCGCCTATTTCGACGAAGCGCTGTTCGAGCGCGAAATGGCGCGCATCTTCACGAACGCCGCGCTCTATGTGGGCCACGAACAGTCGGTGCCCGCGCCTGGCGACTGGCGCCGTCTGCCGCAGGAGGAAGGCGGCCGCGTCCTCGTGCACAACGCGAGCGGCGTGCAGTTGCTCTCCAACGTGTGCCGTCATCGCCAGGCGCTGATGCTGGGCGGCGAAACAGGCGACGTGGGCGGCGCCGCGCAGTCGAGCGGCAATCTCGCCGCGACCGGCGGCAACATCGTCTGCCCGCTGCATCGCTGGACCTATGACGGCAAGGGCGAACTGATCGGGGCGCCCGAGTTCGAACGCAAGCCTTGCCGTAATCTCGAACGCTTCGCACTGAAGAATTGCCACGGACTCCTCTACGAAGGACCGCGTGAACCCGCGCGGGATATGGCCAAAGTGTTCGCGCGCCCCGAATTCGATTTTTCCGGCTATGTGCTCGACCATACCGAAACGCACACCTGTCATTACAACTGGAAGACCTTCATCGAGGTCTATCTGGAGGACTATCACGTCGCTCCGTTTCATCCGGGGCTGGGCAAATTCGTGACCTGCGACGACCTCGATTGGGAATTTGCCGACACATACAGTATGCAGCGGGTCGGCATACATAACGCACTCGCGCAGCCGGGGTCGGATATTTATCGAGCGTGGCACGACCGGCTGCTCGACTATCGCGGCGGCGACGCGCCCTCGTTCGGCGCAATCTGGCTCGCGTATTTTCCGACGCAAATGATCGAGCTTTATCCGCATGTGCTCGTGGTGTCCACGCTCCATCCGAAAGGACCGCAGGAAACGCTGAACGTCGTCGAGTTTTTCTATCCGGAGGAAATCGCGGCATTTGAGCGCGAATTCATCGAGGCGCAGCGCGCCGCGTATCTGGAAACAATGATCGAAGACGATGAAATCGCCGAACGCATGGATGCGGGGCGCCTGCGTCTGCACCGGCGCGGCGTGAGTGACGCTGGACCGTATCAATCGCCGCTCGAAGATGGCATGCGCCACTTTCATGCGTGGTATCGGCGTGCGCTCGCCGCGCCTGCCGCGAGTTCGCTGAGCGGGGAGCATAAGGTGTTTGAACTGCGCGTCGTCGAGGATTCGGTGTGCTGAGGGCCGGGTGCGTAGTGTACGTGACGGCGATTGCTTCGCCGATCTTGCATACGGACGATCCGCCGCCGGCACGCGACGCTCCGGTGCCGCATGGAAGCGCGTGTCGTCGAGGCATGCGCTAACTGACAAGGAAGCCGCCCAAGGCAGCGGCACTGTATCTCCATCGCGCATGCCCGCATGATCCAACTAGAACGTAGTACGCATGCCGACCATCACACTGCGGCCGCCCTCTGGCGCGATATCCCGGACCACCGAACTTGCATAGCGGATCTCCTGATTCGTGAGGTTGTCTCCGCGAACATACGCAAGCCAGTTCGTTGCGCCGACGTGGAACTTATACGTCAAAATCAGGCCCAGCTTCGTATAGCTCGAAGTCGGCAGATCGTTGTCAGGGACGCGATTCTGGGCCCACGCATGCTCCATCTCCGCACGAGCGCCGAAGGGTCCGTAGCCATAGTCGACCGCGAGCGTCGCGCGCAGCGGCGCAATGCGAGGCAGCGCCTCGCCGTTGTCGAGGTCGCGAGCATGCGTGTAATCGGCAACGAGTTCGACGTCCACCTGGTGCGCGCCTTTCTCGAAGACGCGCCATCTGCCGTCGAGTTCGATGCCATAGAACTCCGCGCGCACGCCGCGATATACCGCTTCGTTCAACGCATCGTCGGTACCGCGCGGCACGACTTCGCCGTCGTCGTTGACGAGACGCCCCGTGTTGAATTCGGTCAGATAGTTCTTGAAGCGGCTGTAGAACACGCCAACGCTACCCTTGTTCGGGCCACTCGCAAAGCGCAATGACAGATCGGTCGACACGGCCTTCTCTTTCTGTGCATCCGGATTGCCGATCAGATACTGGCCCGTCGCATCGTGCGGCCCGTTTGCATAGAGTTCGTACAGCGCCGGCGCGCGCTCCGTATAGGCGGCATTGCCCGCCACCGACCACACTGGCGACAGTTTGTACAACGCACCGAGCGACGCGCTGAGCGCATTGAAGTCGCGGTCTGTCGCACTCGCGAACCTGTCGTTGCCGTTGGCCACGGGGTCCTGTTTTACGTGCTCGTAGCGTGCGCCCGCGCTGAGCTTGAAAGCGTCGGTGACGTTCCACTCTTCCAGCCCGAACAGCGCCACGTTGGTGGTCTGCGTGGTCGGGACGAGCGCTTCGTCGCCTAGCGCCGAAAACGTGTTCTGGCTGATCTGCACACCCACGGCACCCTCGAACGGGCCGATCTGCCGATGACGCGCTTCGATACGCGCTTCATAGCCATGGTTGCGAAAGGTCGTGCTGGTCTCGCCGTTGTCGATCTCCCTGTGCTCGTAGTCCGTGTAGCCGAAATCGAACTTCAGTTGCGAGAACGGCCCGCTCAGATTGCGTAACTCCGAGGCGAATGCTACGTGGTCCTGATGCATGCGAAGCCGCACGTTGTCTTCTGCGACCGAGCCGTAGTTGCCGTCGTAGCCGTTGTACGACAGACCTGCATAGCCATCGGCCCAGGTGTACGCACCGCCGAGCGCGCCGCCATGCCACCGGCCGTCGCTGTTTGGAATGCTGCCGTAGGCCTCGTCGGCATCCGGGCCGTCGAGCGCGCGCTGGCGATCGGAGTGCGCGAAACCTGGAATACGTTGCGTGCCGGTGTCCCGATCGAACGCATCGACGTGAAATGCAAATTGCCCATTGCCTCCTTCGACGAGGGCCGCGCCGGCGCGCGCGTCGTTGGCCCCGCCGTAGCTCGCGTCGACTGCACCCGTGACGCCGGTGATCGGCTCGCGCGGAATACGGTTGTCGATCGTATTGACGACGCCACCGATGGCGTTGCCGCCATAGAGAAGTGCCGCGGGCCCTCGGACGATCTCGACGCGATCGACCGTGAGGGGTTCCTGCGGCACGGCGTGGTCGTACGACAGCGACGATGCGTCCCAGGCCGCCACCCCGTTCTGCAGAATGCGGATGCGATCCCCATCCATGCCACGGATGATCGGACGACCCACCATCGGCCCATACGTCGTCGTGGACACGCCGGGCAGGCCGTTGAGCGTTTCGCCGAGTGAATTCGTTTGTCTGAAGGTGAGCGCGTCGCCGTACAGCGCAGTCGCCGGCGCGATGAGGTCGGTCGAGCCCAGTGGGTTCGCGGTGACGAAGACGGGCGCAAGCGCGCCCCCGGGCAATGCCTCCGGCGTCGCATTCTGTTGCTGGGCTTGCGCAGCGAACGCGAGCAAGGCCAATGAAGCAGGCGATAGCCGGCGGGCCCGCCGCGCGATGGAGCGTATAGGTTGTCTGTTCACGATCTTTTTCTAAGGGTTGACTTCGACCCCGGCGGCGCGTCGAATCGAAACGATATAACATTGCACAGAACCGCCGCCATGTGGTCGACAAAATTCCTGAAGGGTGGTCTCTTCCTCAGGTTACGGAGCTGTATGTTATAACATTACATTTAAGAAAAGAAGAGTGATCGTCGTTCGTATTTGTGCGCGCGGCGGCGCCCTTGAACGGGTAAGCGCAAGCATGCATACGCCCGCGCGTCTCTTCAGGGAGGAGACCTGCTCGAATTTCGGCCAGCGGCGTCAACAGGCGTTGCCTTGTCGAAACTGTGGCGAAGCTGATGTTGGACGGACTCGTTGTGACGGCCAAACATCCGCTTTCTACCCGCTCGTCATGAAATCGGGATTTTCCGCGACGATTTTCAGGAGAAAGTCCATCACTGCCCGGACATGGGGCGAACGACGCAAATCCCGATGCACGGCCATCCAGATGTCCCGTGAAAACGATTCGCCATCGTGTGGCAGGCGTTGCAGATTCGCACTCGTCTCCGCCAGAAAGCAAGGCAAGCCAGCTACACCCGCGCCTGCCTGAGTCGCGGCGAGGTGGCCCGTGATATCGCTGATCTCGCAAGCAATCGGTCTGCCGTTTGCAACGCTCATCAACCACTTTTGCTGGGGCATCTCCGCGAAGCCGGCATCGTAGACGATGAACTCCCAGGCAGCGGGATTATGCAAATGCGGATAGTCCCGGCTCGCGTACAAGTCGAAAGGCATACGCCCGAGCTTGCGTATTACGCTGGTCGCTTCATCGGGACGAAGCAGCCGTAAGGCGATATCCGCCTCTCTTCGGCTGAGCGAAACCTGCCGTGCGTCGCCCGAAACGGACAACTGGATGCTGGGATGGGCAAGCCGGAAAGCCCGCAGATGCTTCACCAGAAAACTGGCTACGAGCACCGGTGGCGCGCTCAGCGTGACTTTGCCGCTCAGCGGGGAAAGGCTGGCATCGAGGAATCGCTCGATCGCGTAGGCGTTGTCCTCCATGCCTTGCGCCAGTTCGAAAACACGCTGCCCGGCCGGCGTGAGCTTGCAGGCTCTGGGAAGCCGTTCGACCAGGCGAGTCTTGACCTGATCCTCGAGTGCGCTCAAGCGGCGGCTCACGGTCGCGTGATCCACCTTCAGTTTGCGTGCGGCCCCTGACAACGTACCGATGCGGGCGACCGCCAGGAAATGACGAATATTTTCCCAATCGAACATCTGTGCATTTTCTCAAGGACGGTGTGCGGTGATGTGGAATATTCGCACAAAGCTATTCTGCCTAACATCGATACTCGTTCAATCGATCGGGGTCGTTCCAGATGAGCATGTCCATGAGCCGCAATCAACGCGGCACGCTCGCCGCCGCAGGGCTGGGCTTCGTCGTCGTCCTGCTCGATGTCAGCGTCGTGAACGTGGCACTCGACGCCCTCAGAAGCCGCTTCGCGACAGACGTGACCGGCCTGCAATGGGTCGTCAACGCGTACACGCTGGCGTTCGCTTCACTTCTTCTCACCACGGGCGTTCTGGGCGACCGTTTCGGCGCAAAGCGAGCCTTCACCGCAGGGTTCACCGTGTTTACGGCGGCGTCGATCATGTGCGGAATGGCCAACTCGTTGGCGCTTCTGGTGATCGCGCGTGTCGTGCAAGGGATAGGCGCCGCGCTGCTCGTACCCAATTCGCTGGCCATGCTGCGGCAGGCCTTCCCCGACACCGAGCAACGAAGCCGCGCGGTGGGATGGTGGGGTGCGGCAGGGGGCATTGCGCTGGCCGCGGGCCCCGTCCTCGGTGGACTGCTGGTCACTCATGTCGGCTGGCGCAGCATATTTTTGCTCAATCTGCCCATCGGCATCGTGGGGGCGGCGCTCACTCTGCGTCATGCGGCCGACGCACAACCAGCGCCTGGCCGAAGCATCGATCTTCCCGGTCAACTGGCTGCAATCCTGGCGCTAAGCGCTTTGACCGTGTGCATCACGGAAGCAGCCCATTTTGGATTCGATCATCCGCTGGTCTATGGCGCGCTGCTGCTTGCCGTGATCTTCATGCTGGCTTTTGTCTGGGTGGAGTCGCGCAGTACGCAACCCATGTTCCCGCTGGCGCTGTTTCGAACCGCCACGTTTGCCACAGCGTCGGCCGCCGGTGTCATCGTCAACTTTGCGTACTACGGTTTGATCTTTGTTTTCAGCCTCTTCTTTCAGATCGAGCAGCATCTGTCCGCCCAGAGGACGGGACTCGCATTCTTACCCATGACCGTTGTGCTGATGGCGGTGAACATTCTGGCGGCCCGCCTGCTCAACCGGCTCGGCGCAAAGAAACTGATGATCGCGGGGATGGTGATTGCCGCGTCGGGTTACCTGCTTCTCCTGCCAGTCAGTCTGAACGGCTCGTACCGGTTGCTGATCGTGCCAATGCTCATTGCCGCGAGCGGGATTGCGCTCATGGTGCCGACCATGACAAACCTCACGTTGTCGTCCGTGGAGGCGTCCCGATCCGGCATCGCATCGGGCATATTGAACGCCGCGAGGCAGGTAGGCGGCATGCTCGGCGTGGCGGTCTTCGGGTTTTTCGTGCGCGATCCCCGCCCTGATGCGTTCATGCGAGGCATGCATCTTTCCTTGATGACCGCCGCAGCGTTGCTGTTGGCCGGCAGCGTGATGTGTCTGTACGGAATTCGATCACCACGCGCCAAATGCATCGAGACCGCATGCGACATTCTGGCCTCGGACTGATAAGACCGTCCCCAGACGATCACACTGCGCCCGCCGCAGTGACAAACGCAGCGGGCGCCCCATTTCGATCACGCCGTCCTGACCTCCGGAGCAGGCGCCGCGTCGTCGTGCATGACACCCAACAGCCGCGCCTGCGTGAACTCGTCACGCTCCAGCGCTTCGGCGGTGTTCTGATACGCCACGCGTCCGTTGACGAGCACATACACGCGGTCCGCGATCGGCAGCACCATGTCCGCCTGATGCTCGACGATGATCACACTCGCGCGCTCGCGCAAGCGCACCACCGCATCGAGCACTTCCTGCACGACGGCCGGCGCGAGCCCTTCGAACGGTTCGTCGAGCAGGATCGCTTTTGCCGGTGCCATCAACGCGCGGGCAATCGCCACCATCTGCCGCTCGCCGCCCGAGAGATTCTCTGCGCGCGTGTCCTTCCGGTTAGCCAGACGCGGAAAGAGCGCATAGATTTCTTCGACGCTCGCGCCGCCTTTGCGCGCCGCGAGACGCAGGTTTTCATAAACCGTCAGGTTCGGGAACAGCCGCCTGCCCTCCGGCACCATCGCGAGACCGAGCCGGTTGATCACATGGCTCGGCTCGTGGGTGATGTCGCGTCCGTCGAAGGTGATCGTGCCGGCATTGATCTGCACGACTCCGGTGGCTGCGCGCAGCGTGGTGGTCTTGCCCACGCCGTTACGGCCGAGAATCGCCACCACCTCGCCTTCGTTGAGCGTGAGGTCGAGACCGTCGAGAATCGTGTTGCCGCCATAACCGGCCTTCAGATTCCTGATGCTCAGCAGCGGCTTCGTCGCCGCTGCGCGCGCCACGCGCGTGTTCACGCGCTCGGCGATCGGCAGCGTCAGCTTCGAGCGGCCCATGTACGCTTCGATGACTTCCGGATGCGCGGCCACTTCCGCCGGCGCACCATCGGCAATCAGATGTCCGCGGTGCAACACGCTGATGCGGTCGGAAATGGCGAGCACGCGGTCGATATCATGTTCGATCAACACCACCGCATGATGATTCGCGAGTTCGCGTACGATCTTCGCAACGATCTCGCGATCCGCTTCGGCCAGCCCCGCGAGCGGTTCGTCCAGCAGCAGAATCTTCGCCTGAGTCGCCAGCGAAATGGCGATTTCAAGCAGACGCTGTTCACCGTGCGACAGGTTCTCGCACGCGGCAGCAGCCTTGTCGGCGAGGCCGACCGCCGCCAGCAGCGACCACGTGCGGGCATTCTGCTGCGCGCAGCCATGCGCATCGCGCCACATGCCAAGACGTTTTCGTTCAGCCGCCTGCACCGCCACGCGTACGTTCTCGAACACCGTCAGATGAGGAAACACGCTCAGAATCTGGAACGAGCGGCTCATGCCGAGACGCACGCGCTTGAACATCGCCACGCGCGTCACATCCTGACCATCGAAGACGATACGTCCGGCCGTCGGTTGCAGCACACCGGTCAGCATGTTGAAGAAGGTCGTCTTGCCCGCGCCGTTCGGACCGATAAAGCTGTGTAACCGATATGGAAACACATCGAGATCGATCTTGTCGGCGGTGACCAGCGAGCCAAACTGCTTCGACAAACCACGCACCGACAGGATTGGCTTGTCGGGATCGGCATCGATACGCGCGCTTTTATACGGCTCGATGACAGCGGGACGTGCCGGAATCGTGTCACGCACGAGCGTCCAGCGCGGTCTCTTCAGTACGCGCTGCACCAGCCCCTGAATCCCTTCGGGCGAGAAGAACGCAAAGGCAATGATGATCGGCGCGAACAGCAGCCACCAATGCTCCGTCAGACCACTCAATTTGTCTTCGAGCAGAATGAAGGCAATCGCGCCCCACAGCGGCCCGAGGAACTGGTGCACGCCGCCGAGCACGGTCATCAGCAGACTGTCGCCCGCGTGTTCCCAGCTCAGGTTGTTCGCGTACGCGCCTTGCAACATCAGACAGAGCAAGCCGCCCGCATAGCCGATGATGGCCGCGGACACCACGAAAGAAAACAGCTTCAGACGATAGGTGTCATAGCCGAGGCTCGACGCGCGCTGTTCGTTGTCGCGCAGTGCTTGCAACGCGCGACCGAACGGCGAGTGAACGAGGCGCCACAAGATCCACGCGGCCGCCACCACCGTCACGCAGGCAAACACGTGGAACGCCGGGAAGGTCGCGAACATCGGACGCGGTATATCCTGCAGCCCGTTCTCGCCGCCGGTCACGTCGGTCCATTTGAAGGCGATCTCAAAGGCAATCTGCGAGCACGCCAGCGTCAGCAGCGAGAAGTAAAGTCCGCGCCGCTTCAACACCACCGCGCCGATCAGCAACGCCATCCCCGCCGAAAGCGCGACGCTCAACGCGAGAGCGAGCACTTCGTTATGCACGTAGCGCTGCAGCGACACGGCGACCAGATACGTCGACGTCCCGAAGAATACCGACGCGCCGAACGGCACGAGCCCGGTATACGCGACCAGCAGATTCACGCCCATGCCGTACAGCGCATAGATCGCCACCTGCGTCGCACGTTCGAGCGGCGTGCCGGTCAGCGCGAGCAACGCCGAGACGACAACGAGGCAGATCGCGAGGAGCGCGACCGGATGCCTTGAGACGAGTTTGAGATTCATTCGAAGCGCTCCCAACGTTCACCGAAGAGCCCACGTGGGCGCACGAGCAGCACGAGCGCCATCAGCACGTACATCGCGACGGCCGAACCCTCGGGGAAGAACTGCACCGCCAGCGCGGTGACGACGCCCACCAGCAGGCCCGCGACCACCGCGCCCGCGAACGAGCCGAGCCCGCCGATCGTAACGATCACGAAGGCCGGCATCACGGCGGCCGTCGCCATGCTCGGCGTGACGGTCAGCAGCGGCGCGGCGAGCAGACCGGCCGCACCAGCCAGCAATGCACCGAGTCCGAATGCACCGGTCAGCACGCGCGGCAGATTGATGCCGAGCAAGCCGACCATTTCCGGGTCGCGACTGCCGGCGCGCAGGATGCGTCCGTACGGCGTGAACTTGAGAAACCACCACAGCGCGAGCAGGATCACGACCGTCGTGACGAGCACGAACAGGCGGTATTTCGTGAGCAGCAACGGCCCATACACGATGAAGCCCGAGAGTGCCGCCGGCGGACTGAACGGCAAGCCGCCCGCGCCCCACACGAGCCGGATCAGCGCGGTCAACAGCAGCGAGAGCGCGAACGTGACGATCAATCCCAGCAGTGGCTCCTTGCCATAGAGCCGGCGAATGAACACGACCTCGATCAGCATGCCGACCGCGGCAACCAGCACGGGGGCGAGCACGACCGCCCACCAGCCGAAGTGCGTCGACAGCGCAATCGCAAAGTACGCGCCGAGCGCGAACAGCGCCCCGTGCGCGAAGTTGACGATGCCAAGCAGCCCGCAGATGATCGACAGCCCGATCGCGAGCAAGACGTAAAGGAATCCCAGCACCAAGCCATTGGCGATCTGGGACAAGACAATTTCTGCCATGTCCGTACTCCCGGTAGCAGCGTGCTTGAAGGATCAGATCTGGCGCGGCGGCATCGTGCAGCCGACTTCCTGGCGCGAGCCGTAAAGCTTGTCGACGTCGGCGGCGTTCTGCGGCACGACCGACACCTGGTCGAGCCAGTCCCATTTGTCGGTGACGTGGTCCTTCACCTTGAACACGCTCCAGCGACGCACCATCTGGTGGTCCCACGCGCGGTAGTAAGCGGGCACGGCGCCGTCGTCGAGCTTGACGGTTTCGAGGCTCGACGCGATGTCCGCGCCGCTCGTGCTCTTCGCCTGCTTGATGCCTTCGAGCAGGCCCCGGGTCGAGAACCAGCCGAGCCATGCCTTGTCGGCGGGCGGCTTGCCGTACTTCGCCGTATAGCTCTTGATGAAGGCCAGTTCCGCCGGCGTATGGCCGGGCGAGCTGAAATGCCAGGGCTTGCCGTAGTAGCCGGTTGCGGCATCGGGACTGATTGCCCACAGGTCCGAGTCGCCGATGATCGGGCAGGCCACCGGAATCGTCCCTCTCATGCCCATTTCGGCGTACTGCTTGAGAAATGTGGACAGGTCACCGCCGGGCAAACCGAGTACCACCACGTCCGGCTTGGTTTGCCTGATCTTGAGAATGAAGGAGCTGAAATCGGTGGTGTTCAACGGCGTGACGTCCGCGCCCGTCATCGTGCCGCCAGCCTGCTTGAGCAGTTCCGACATCGCGCGCTGAATGTCCTGGCCATACGCGTAATTCGCGACGAGGAAGTGCCAGCGCTTGCCCTTCGCGAGGAGCGACGGCGCGAGCGCGCGGCATGTCACCGGCGTGGGCGCGAGCGTGCGGAACGTGTAAGGGTTGCAACTGCTGCCGGTGAGTTCGCGGGCAGCCGCATTCGGCGAGATGTACGGCACTTTCGTGCGGTTAGCCACGGAGGCCATCGCGAGCGACGTGCCGCTATTGGTGCCGCCGATCACCGCGACCACTTTGTCTTCGTCGACGAGCTTCTGCATGTTCTGCTGCGCCGATTGCGGGTTCGGCTCGTCGTACCAGATCAGATCGACACGCCGGCCGCGCACCTGATTGCCGGCATCGGCCAGCGCCAGCTTCACGCCGTTCGCGATCATCTCGCCCTGCTCGGTCCACACGCCCTGCTTCGCGATCACGAGGCCGAGCTTCAGCGGCTGGTCACCCTGCGCTCGCACGAAGGCCGGTGCGGCCATCATGGCCGCGCCGCTCGCGAGCGTCTTGCCGGCCGCGGCCAGCCAGTCGCGCCGCGTCATTGCTCCCGGCGTCTCGCTTGCGTTGCCGCGCTCTTTGTTGTCGCCACCGTGGTTCTCGCTCATCTGTCTCCGCTCCTGTTTGCCCATTCATAACGGCAGCGAGGTCTGTCGCCGCCGATTCCAATTTTTCTGAATAGTAGTTTTAACTGGAATATGATTCAACAATCTTCAACCCTTACAGGGTTTTCGTGAATATGGGAGGTTCGGAAAAATGAGTGGCGCGTGCGCTACCGTCGCTCGCGGTAGAACGCCAAGGTCTGCCGCAAGCCGTCTTCCAGCGACGTGGCCGGCAAATCCGGCAGCAACCTGTCGAGCGCCGGGTCGTGCGGAAAGTCAGTGGCGATGGGCAACGGCGCGCCGGCGGCGCCAAGACGCGCGCCGGGTGCGAGCACAGATAACCGCTCGATCACGCTATCGACTGAAGCGATCTCTCCTGCCAGCGTGAACACGTGCGCACCCTGCGCCGGGGCAAACAGCGCGGCCTCGTAGGCGGCGGCGACATCGTCGGCAAATACGAGGCCCGTCGATCCCGTGAACGGGATCGTGTACGCGTCGCCGCGCGCCGCCGCGCGGCAGGCGAGACTCGGCCCCGCGCTGGAGCCGCTCTCGCGCCCCGCGCCATACACCACAAGCGGGCGGAAGCCGATGCTGGCGATACCGCAGTCATTCCAATAGGCTCGCGCCGATCCCTCACAGGCGAGCTTGAATGCGCCGTAGTGCGTCTGCGGATGCGGCCGCGCGCCGTCGTCGGGACCGAAGACCCCCGCGCTGCTCGCATACAGCACACTGCGCAGACCCGCCGCGCGCGCCGCGTCGAATACGTTCAGCGTGCCGATCAGATTGATTTGCGCGCCGCGCACTGGATCGCTCGCGCAACTCGGCGTCAGCACGCCTGCGAGATGAATGACGCCGTCGCAATCTTGCAGCGCACGCCTCACGTCGCTCGCCACGGAAATGTCGCCCGTCACCCATTCGACTTCGCGCGCCCTCTCCGGCACGAGTTCGCCCAGGAGGCGCGGGTCGCGACGCGTGTCGAACGTCCGCACGCTGACATTGCGCGCCAATAGACGCCGCATGATCCATGCGGCAAGAAAGCCGCTTCCGCCCGTCACCAGGACCCGCATCGTTTGCTCCTCCAATGTGCGTGAAAATTTTGATTTTTGAGGTTTATGGAATACTATTCCAATAATAAAACTTGTTCTACATATTTCCGTGCCCCGGCACAAGGAGACATCCAGGCGATGAACGAAGCGAGACAAACACAGTGGGACGAGGAAACCGATCTGCTCGTGTTCGGTGCCGGAGCCGGCGGCATGACCGCCGCGCTGGTGGCCCATCACGAAGGCATCAGGGTTCTCGTGTGCGAAAAGACGGATGCGGTCGGCGGCATCACGTCCACCTCCGGAGGCACCACGTGGGTGCCCGGCACGAGTCTGAGCGCGAGCGCCGGTGTGCCCGACAGCGTCGACGACGCGCGGCGCTTCCTCGCCTCGGTGGTCGGCGAGCGCGGCGGCGACGAAGCGCGCGCGGCGTTTCTGGAAAGCGGCCCGGAGGCAATCGACGAACTGCAACGCATCAGCGACGTGAAGTTCGTCGCGGCCACGGCCCACCCGGACTATGTGGCGGGGCCGGGCGCTGCATTTGGCGGACGCGCGTTGGCGCCGGTCGCATTCGACGGCCGCCTGCTCGGCGACGAGTTCGTCCGCGTGAGGCCGCCGCGCAAGGAGTTCATGGGCCTGGGCGGCATGATGGTCGCGCGCACCGATCTGGACGCGCTGCTCGCGCCTTTCGCGTCGAAGAAAAATTTCTCGCGCACGCTGGCCGTGGTGGGCCGCTATATGCTCGACCGGCTGCGCTATCCGCGCGGCACGCAGCTCGTCATGGGCAATGCGCTGGCGGCGCGGCTCTTTTACAGCTTGCGCAAACAGAAGGTGGAAGTCCGCTTCGACACGCCGCTGGTTGAACTCGTGATCGAGCAAGGCGAAGTCACGGGCGCCGTGGTCGAACAGAAAGGCGTGGGACGCAAGCGGATTCGCGCGCGTCGTGGCGTAGTGCTGGCGACTGGCGGCATTACGCGTCATCCGGTGCTGCGCAAGCAGTTGTTTCCCGCCGGGGCTCAACCGTTGTCGCTGTCGCCCGACACGCATACCGGCGACGGCGTCGGCAGTGCGCTCAAGATCAACGCCCGGTTGCACGACGGCCACGACAGCCCCGGTCTCTGGATGCCCTGCTCGATCCTGCGCTCAGGCAACGGACAGGACGCGGTCTGGCCGCACATCATTCTCGATCGGGCGAAACCCGGGCTGATCGCGGTGAACCGCCGCGGCGAACGGTTCGTCAACGAGTCGGACTCGTATCATGACTTCGTGATGGGCATGTTGCGCGACGCGAAAGGCGAAAGCGCACCCGCGCATTTGATCGTGGATGCGGCGTTCATTCGCGACTATGGCCTCGGACTGCTGATGCGCGAACGAAGCGGCGCGCGCATCGCCAGTTTCGAAAAGGCGGGCTATCTGATCAAGGGCGAGACACTGGCCGAACTGGCCGCGAAGCTGGGCGTCGATGCAGCGGGCCTCGAACGCACGGTCGCCACCTACAATCGCGGCGCGGCGCAAGGCCTCGACCCCGCGTTTCAGCGCGGCTCGAGTCCGATGAACCGCTTCAACGGCGATGCCGCGCAGAAGCCCAATCCGTGCATCCGTGCGATCGGCGCCGGCCCGTACTATGCGGTGACGGTGTGGCCTGCGGATCTCGCCTGCAGCGCCGGGCTCGCGGGCAACGCCGATGGCCAGGTGCTCGATAACGACGGGCATGTGATACCCGGCCTGTACGCATGCGGCAACGACCTTGCGTCGATCTTCCGCGGCACCTATCCTGGTCCGGGGACGACGCTCGGCCCTGCGATCGTGTTTGGCTGGCGGATCGCTAAAAATGCGGCTCGCGCCGCGCGGGATTCGGCCGCGCCAACGCGGTTTGATTCGAGCGCGCCGCAGGAGCATTTTCAGGCCACCAGATAAAGGCTTGAGCGACGACCTACGCCAGCTCATGCGCCCACCAGCCGCATTGCTTCCATCGTCTTCTTGAAGCCCAGGATTCTCAGCACTCGCGTGAGATTGTAGGCGAGTACGTTCAAACGCATCTCGGTACCTACGTTGGGCACCTGCGCGTCAGGAAGTGCGAGGGCGTGCATCGTGATTTTATTTTGCATTGCGAACAGGCGCTACTCCAGTATCGATGTAGCGGCCTCCCATGTTGCTCACTCGCGTAACGGTAAACTGCCCGTTCTCCAGTTGGACATTGGTACTCGTCGTCCGGCGCACTGTAGATGAAGTCTGCCTTGTCGAATCGGCCATGGTGTTTCGCGCCCCATGTTGTCGGGTTCGGCCGCATGACAGATTCGCTGCAGTAGCAACGCATCGAGCCAGCCGTTATTCGTTGATCCGCTTCGCGAACTCCGAAATGGCGTCAGCCATTGCCTTGGGCTGTTCCGGCGCCATTGCGTGCCCGGCGTTCGGCACCACAATCACTGTCACCCGGTCACCAAGCATGTTCTTGAGCACGTGCGAGAACTGACGAGGCGCCACTGCATCGTTCTCGCCCTGCAAGTCGAGAATCGGCGCGGTGCCGGCGGCGAAGTAGTCGTCGACCGGGGTGATATTACGAGCATGTCCTTCTGCTTCATGCGCTTCTGGATGCCAGCCCCCCAACCACACGCCAGGGTTGTTTCCCGGCGCGAAGAAGGCCTCTTCAAGGTACCGAAGCCGTTGAGCTTCCGGAAGCCCGAGGTCTGCGGCTCCGTCAATCGCTTTGCGCATCTCCGGGCTGATGGGTTTCCCGTTAAACCCCGGAGGAACCTTGCCCGCTGACGCGGCAGCTAGAACGACGCCCTTTACAAGGTCAGGACGGTCCACCGCTAGCTGACGCGCGGCGAAATTCCCCCAGGCATGTCCGACGACGACAACAGGGCCGGCGTGCTTTTGATCGATGACCATTGCCACGTCAGCTGCAAAGTCGTGAATGCTCAGGTTTTCCATCGGGCCCCTGCTCTTGCCGATCCCGCGCGGTTCAGGGCGTAACACGCGTAACCCATCGGCCATCAGGTACTCAGCGACCTGGTCATAGTCGCGCGCCGAACGCGCCAGCGACGGGAGAATGACGACGGTTGGTCCCTTTCCCTGGCTCAGTACTTCTATCTGGACGTTGCCGCGTTTGATAACTTCGTCGGTCACTTGAGCAGGGTCCAGCGCCGCGAAACTGCTCATTGACATCGCGACGAGAACTCCAGTGAGACCATATTTTGCGAATTTCATGAACGTTTCCTGAAATTTATAAATCCGCGAATCTGCGCCAACATCTGCCGCTACTGAGCGCATGCAGCTACGAACGAGAGTCGTGTCCAATGTCCAGGACATGGATCTACTCGAAACCGAAAAACTCGGCGGGGTTGTCGACCAGTAGCAAGCGACGTTGTTGCTCGCCCGGCGCCATCTGCGCAATCAGGTCGGTAAGGTCGCCGTCGTCGGGCATCGGGCCGTGCAGATTGACGTGCGGCCAGTCGCTGCCCCACAGCACACGCTGCGGTGCATGCGCGGCGAGATTGCGCGCGACCGGCAGCACGTCGTGAAACGGCGTGCCGGTCTTCGACAGACGGTCTGCCGCACTGAGCTTCACCCACACGCGCCCGCTGTCCATCAGGCGGCGCAGTGCTGCAACGGCCGCGCCGTCTGGACCATCGGCGATGTCGAGTCGAGCCATATGGTCAATCACGACCGGCATGTCGAGTGAGAGGATGAACGGCGCGTACTCGACAATGTCGTTTCCGGCCACGTGGATCGCCACGTGCCAGCGGAATGGCCGGATTTTCGCGGCGACGTTGCGGACCACGTCGAGATCGGTGCGCCCGCCCAGATGCGCGAGAAAGTGAAAGCGCGCGCCGCACACGCCGGCAGCGGCCAATTCGGCGATCTGCGAGTCGGGGTCCGTCGGCCGCACCAGCGCGACGCCGCGATAACGGCCCGCGCCATGATGCAGCGCGTCGAGCAGCGGCCGGTGATCGAAACCGTGTCCCTGGCTCTGCACGATTACTGCGCGGCTGAAGCCAAAGCGCTCGTGCCACTTGCGCAACGCGGTCTCCGGCGCGAGCGCGGGGTTGAAGCTGCGTTCGTCGGGCAGCGGATAGCGGTCGAACGGTCCGTAGATGTGGCAGTGCGAGTCGCAACTGCCGGGCGGCAATTGCAGCATCGGTGTGCGCGGATGCGCGAGCGGCGCGTCGGAAGTCTTCAAAACCTGGTTCATGGGTGCGCTCCTTAACCGCAGCGTACGGTCATGCCGCCGTCGACCACCACCTCAGTGCCGGTCACGAAGCGCGCTTCGTCCGATGCGAGGTACAACGCCGCGTTCGCGGTATCGCGGCCATCGCCCATGAAGCCGAGCGGAATCCGCGCAAGACGCTGCGTGAGCAGCGCGTCGACGTCGCCGCCGGCACGCTGGTTTGCGAGCCGCGCCTCGACCATCGGCGTATGCAATTGACCCGGCACCACCGTGTTCACGCGAATCCCCTTGCCTGCATACTCCACCGCGACGACGCGCGACAACTGGATCACGCCGGCCTTCGACGCCGCATACGCGACCTGCGCGGCACCGGTCCAGCGAATGCCGGAGGTCGATGCCGTGTTGACGATCGCGCCCGCGCCCTGGGCTTCCATCACGGGCAAGACATGCTTGCAGGTCAGGTACACGCTTTTCAGATTCAGCGCGATCTGCGCGTCCCATTTGTCTTCATCGAGCGCGACGGGACCGCCCGCCTCCGAGCCGCCGACGTTGTTGACGAGAATGTCCACGCGCCCGTAGGTCTTCACGCAGCCTTCCACCATGCGCGCCACCGCTGCGCTATCGGTCACGTCGCATGCCACGCCAGTGACTTCTGCGCCGACCGCGCGCACGCGCTGAAGCGTGTCCTGCATCGCGTCGAGATTGCGATCGACCGCATAGATCTTCGCGCCTTCCTCGGCAAAGCGCACCGCCACGGCGCGCCCGTTGCCCCAGCCGGGCCCGACGCAGCCCGCCCCCGTCACGATGGCTACCTTGCTGTCGAGTCGTTTGCTCATCTGCTTCATTCTCCGAGCTCGTTTGGCACGCCCGCGGGCTGTGCCACCTGAAAGACGTTGATCGTCATCGAGATCAATGTGTAGTAGCCGGCAAGTCCGACGAGATCGATCACGCCCGCTTCGCCGAGCCGCTCGACGGCTTCCGCGTAGCGCGCATCTGATACCTTGCGGTCGCGATGCAACTCGGTCAGGAACGCATGGATCACGGCTTCATCTGGCTGCGAGAAAACGGGCTGAGCGTGTGTGCGAATCGCTTCGACCACATCGCGGCTCACGCCCGCTTCGAGCGCGATCGGCTTGTGCGCGTACCATTCGTATTCCGAGCCCCAGACGCGGGCCAGCGTCAGAATCGCGAGTTCCGACAGGCGGGGCGGCAACGTCGTTTCATAGCGGCAATAGCGGCCCAGTGCCTGCGCATGCTGGGCCAGTTCCGGGCGATGCAGCCAGACGGCGAGCGGCCCGCGTACGCCCTTGCGTGGACCGCTGGCGATCGCGTCGTGTGCGCCACGTTGCGCCGGAGTCATCTGATCGGGATCGAGATCGGCGATACGTTTCATCGAAGTTCCTTGTTGAGCATGAGATGCCTGAAGTGAGCGGTGAAGCCGCTATTTCGTGGATGACCGGGTCGACGCGAGCGCCGCCGCGCGCGTCTCGTGACTGTCTTGCGCGCGACGCGGCCCCTGGCACGCGCGAAAGGTGTCAGCGTCGAACGCGTGTTCCCATTTCGCCAGGGCGATCACGGCGACCGTATTGCCGATCATGTTGGTCAACGCGGTGGCCGTCGCCATCAGGCGGTCGATGCCGAACAGCAACCCGAGCCCGCCCAGGGGCAACACGCGCAGCGATTCCATCGTGGCGGCGAGCTTGATGAATGCGCCGCCCGCAACTGTCGTGCCGCCTTTCGAAGTCAGCGTCAGCACGCCGAGCAACGCGATCTGCTGGGCGATCGAGAACGGCGTATCGGTGGCCTGCGCGATGAAGCCAACTGACATCGCCATATAGATGCCGGTGCCGTCGAGATTGAAGCTGTAGCCGGCCGGCAGCACGAAGCCGACCACCATTTCATCGCAACCGGCCTGCTGCAACTTTTGCACGAGACGGGGAAACGCCACCTCGCCCGAGGCGGTACCGAACACGAGCAGCAGTTCCTCGCGAATCAGGCGCAGCACCGCGAAGATCGACACGCCGCACGACGCGGTGATGCCGCCGAACACAATCAGCACGAAGCCGATCGAACCGGCCCAGTAGAGCAGCACGAGCTTCATCAGATAGAGCATCGTGGCGCCGCCGTAGCTGCCCACCGCGGCGGCCATCGCGCCGAATGCGCCGATGGGAGCGAGCCGCATGATGAAGCCGAGAATCGTGAACAGCACGCGCTGCGCCTCGCCGACGCCGCGCAGCAGAATGGAATCGCGGCCGACCGACAGGTTCAGCGCGATACCCGCCAGGATCGCGATTAATAGCACCTGCAAAATGTTGCCGGTCGCGAACGCACCGACAAGCGTGGTCGGCACGATGCCCAGCAGAAAATCGGTGACAGACATGTGCGCGGCCGATTCCGCGAACTGCGCGACCTTCCCGCTGCTTTCGAGGTGCGCCGCATGCATGCCGACACCGGGCTTGAACACGTTGACGAGCACGAGACCCACGAACATCGCGAGCGTGCTGACCACCTCGAAATAGATCAGCGTCTTTGCGCCGAGCCGCCCCAGCTTGCGCATGTCCTGCACGTGCGACATGCCGTGCACGACGGTGCAGAACACAATCGGCGCGAGCAGCATGCGCAGCAGGCCGATAAAGGCGTCGCCGAGCGGTTTCATGGCGATCGCGGTGGCCGGTGCGACGATGCCGACCAGCACCGCGAGCATGAGCGCAAGCAGCACCTGGACGTGCAGCTTCCTGAGTTGTGCCATCCCTGTCTCCGTTATCTGTTCTTCGTTAGCGTTCGTGGCCACGGCTCAGATGCAGCCGTCGCGTGTGATGCCATCAGTAGCTGCTGCGCCGGTATGGCACATAAACATTGAAAGTGCTGATGCCGAATCCGCACGGGCGACCGATCTGGGCGGCGAGTGTCGAGGTGGCCGGTGAATCGAACGCGGCTAGAATCCACACGGTTTCGCCATCCTCGACGAAGCCGCGTAGCTGCAGCAGATCCTCGCGCGCGGCAAGCGCTTCACGCACCGCGGCGACGATCGATTCCGCCGAGGCCACGCCGGCGATCAGCCGTACGCTCATCGCAAGCAGCCGGCTGACCGCTTGCGGATCGCGTTGTGCTTCTGCGCGCCCGTCGAGCGCGCCAGCCGCCACACGCGAGCGGCCCACCGTGCGCGGCAGCAGTCGCCTGCTCCACGGCGTCGATTGCGCGCCCGACACCTTGCGGTACGCGTCGCTATCGAGTGCATCCAGCGAGGTGAGGTCGTAGAGCGCCATCCAGCGCGGCCAGCCGTCCACGCAGACCCAGCGCGACGCCGACACGAATCCCGGCAACGCGAGGCGCTGCGGAAAATGCTCGGTGTCGTACCAGTCGTTGAACTCCTCTTCGAGCGAGGCGGGCGGCTCCATCGACACCATCAGCAAAGCGGGCCGAGCGGTGTGGGTCATCGGTAGTCTCTATCAATAAATGCTTCAATCTTGTCGAACACCTGCGCAGGCGTTTGCACTGCCATCAGATGACCGGCTGGCACCGTATCGAGCACGCTGCCCCGAATCAGCGCGGCTTGAGTGGCGACCCGCGCGGGCGGGCGCTGCAGATCGTGCTCGCCGGCGAGCAGCAGGCACGGACAGCGCAAGGCCGGCAACTGCGCGCGCAGATCGATGTCGCTGAGCGCGTCGTTTGCGAGCGCATAGCAGACAGGATCGTTGGCAAGCAGGCGCGCGCGGTAAGCAAGATGGGCTTCGAGCGCAAACGGATCGTCGCGCAACACCGGTGGCCACGACTGATCGAGCGTACTGTCGACGATCGCGCGCATGCCGTCCGCCCTCGCCCGTTGCGCGCGTTCACGCAACATGCCCCGTCGTGACGGATCGACGTCGAGGGCCGGCGCGCACATCACGATGCCAGCGACGCGTGCTGGATAGCGCGCCGCGAAGTCCACTGCGATCGGCGCGCCGGCAGCCGCCGCGACGAGCCAGCACGGTTCGTTCAGCGAAAGCTCGTCGAGCAGCGTGCGCAGATCATCGACATGGTCGGCAAGCGAGAACGGCACGCGGACCTTTTCCGAATCGCCATGTCCGCGCTGATCGTAGCGAAGTACGCGGCGCGACGCGCTCAACCTGGACACGATGGCATCCCAACTCGCGATGCTTCCGCCCAGTTCATGAATCAGCACGACCGTGCCGGCAGCCTCCGATCCCTCTGCTCCCGCGAGCACATAGCCCAGGCTGATACCCGAGGCGTCGATCCATGCCAGTTCGCTATCCTTCGACGCCAGCGGGGCAAGAGCTTCTGAAAGCGCGTTCATGAATGGCTGTCTCCGTTTCCAGTACTGTGCCCGGGGCACGACCTATTGACAAAAACCTTTTTTCGATGGAAAGCTATGCTCAAAAAGCATAGCTGTGGCACGTGCGGCACAACAGGAGACGATCATCGAAATCAGGGAACTGCGTTCATTCGTGCACATCGCGCGAGTGGGTAGCTTCAGCCGCGCGGCGGCGGAGTTGTACGTCGCGCAGCCGGCGTTGAGCCGGCAGATCGCCAAGCTCGAAGAAGAACTCGGCACCGCGCTGTTCGTGCGCCACGGGCGCGGTGTGCGTTTGACGAGCGGCGGTGCGCAGTTGCTCGAACGCGCGGAGATGATCATCAACTTCGTCGCGCAGACGGGTGAGCATGTGCGCGCGTCGAGCGATCGTCTGAGTGGGCATATCGCGCTCGGATTGCCGCCCGCGGTGGGGGTGCACGTATCGGCGCCGATCGTCGAAGCGTTTCGCGAGCGCTGGCCCGCGGTAGGGCTGCATATCCGCGAAGGGCTCAGCAGTTCGTTGCAGGAATGGCTGCTCGACCGGCGCGTCGATCTCGCGATCGTCTACAACCAGCCCGCGCTGGAAGCATTCGATGTGCTGCCGCTGTGCAACGAAGCGATGGTGATCGTCGGTCCGCCCGATGATACCGTGATCAAACGACGCGGCGGCGAGCCGCTGCGCATTCGCGATCTCGCCGAATTGCCGCTGATCGTGCCGGGTTTTCCACATGCGAACCGGCGCGTCCTCGAACAGGCGGCCGTTCAGCACGGCGTGCATCTGCGCGTCGTGCTGGAGGTGGATAGTGTCGCGCTGACCAAGGCGCTCGTGAATCGTGGCCTCGGCTACTCGCTGCTGACGTACACGGCCATTCAGGACGAAGTGCAGCGTGGCGATCTGCGAGCGCTGCCGATCGAGCGGCCGTCGATCCGCTCGATCGTCTCGCTTGCGACACTGCGTGAACAGCGCGCGTCGCGGCTCGTGCGCACGATGGCGGACGTCGTACGAGACAACGTGCACGAACTCGCGGTCAACGGCGCATGGAAGGACTACGTCACGTGGCTCGGCGACAGCGAACCCAACGCGACACGCGCGACCGCGGACGAATAAACGCGGATCACCGCATCGGATGACTTTGCCTTTTTTGCACTGCTGGCCAGGTGCCCCAACGAGAAGAGGCATATTGCCTCATGTCCATCTCTTCTTGATGGCAGACAGATGCCGCGCCATTGGCGTGACGTCGAGCGTCATGTATGGAAATTAAGGGCAGCGACCTGAGCAGGGTGTGCGGTTCGTCATGCGAGCCGACATTGAATACGCTTGCGTTCGCGATTTGGCCGGCTACACGCCAGAAATGACGCCCCCTCGCGCTGCAGCCGTTTGAACAGATCCTTGATCTCGGGGAAGTACTTCGACTTGGTAACGATGATACGGCGCGCAGCAGGATCTTCGGGGCCGTTCACCAGAAATGGCGTAGAAAGCCCTTGACCTTCCGCTTCCTTGTGGTCCTGCAGCAAGATGATGAGCGGCGAACGCCGCCGGAGAGGGTCCGGTCAGCGCGTCTGCACGGACAGATACAAGCGCGAAGGCTGATTCGCCATACCGCGACGAGCCGCACGAGCGGTCCGGCATACCCGCAATCAGGCCGCTTTGGGCCGGCCCTTGCGCCGCGCCGGAACCGGCTGCACATTGGTCACCACCGGCGCGACTTTCAGGCTGCGTTTGAAATACGGCGAGCTGAGCGTGGCCGCGCTCATGTCCGACACGGCTTCGAGCAACGCAGGCGCAAGCGCCTTCAAGCGCGCCTCAGGCAAGCGGCTCGTCGGCCCGGCGAGACTCACCACGCCGACGGCCAGCCCGGTGACGGGATGGCGGACAACCGCGGCCATCGACGTCATCCCCACCTCGTAGGTGTCGCTCGCGACGCCGTAGCCGCGTTTGCGCGCGCCAGCCAGGTCCTGGAGAAACTGCTGGATCGACTTCGGCGCCCTCGGCCCGGTCTGGCCCGCCTTGCCGATTCCACCCTGGCGCGATACCAGTTCGAGCGCCTCTTCGTCGCTCATCGTCGACAGCCACGCCTGCCCGCTCGCGGTGCAATGCAGCGGCGGCTGGCTGCCCATGTCCGGGTCGTAGCGCAGGCCGGATTTGGCGCCCTGCGCCTTGCCGACGAACGTGATGTGATCGTCCTCGACCACGCCGAGCCGCGCCAGTTCGCCCGAGGCCGAGGCGAGCCTGTCGAGCACGGGTTGCGAAATATCGAGCACGCCGCCCGTGGACAGCCAGATCAACGCCAGCGATACAAGCTTGAGCGCAAGGACGTACTCGCCGTGCTCGTCCTGCCGCACATAGCCTTCTTCGCTCAGTTCGGCGAGCAGGCGATGGGTTCCGCTGCGCGGGATGTTCAGCGTGTCGGCTATCGCGGCCAGTTGCATGCTGCCGCCCTGCTTCGCCAGCAATTCGATGATCGCCAGTGCCCGCTCAAGATTCCCCGCCATATTGAACTCTCAGTTCGACTTAGATACCGAATGAGAACACGATTCCACATCGGAATTCAAGCAACCCGCATTCCTGTGTGGTCCTGAGCGCCGGCCTAGTGGCCTGCAACCTCGACCCGCAGCACCGGCCCGCGATGCCGCGCGCCTTTCAGAAGCACCGCGGCGGCGCCGACTGCCGCGGGAATCGCCAGCGCCGTGAACACCTCGCCGAAGCCCCAGTTCGCGTGCAGCATGCTCGCGCCGAGCATGGCCCCCGCGATGCCGCCGAAGCGGCCGATGCCGAGCATCCAGCTCGTGCCGGTCGCGCGCATACGGGTCGGATACGATCCGGCGGCGAGTGCGCAAAAGCCGGTGTTGGAGCCGTTCATGCAGTAACCCATGCCGAACGCCAGCACGCTGATGCCGACGATGCCATGCCCCGGCAAACCCATGTACCACGCAAAGAGTCCGCCGACGAACACCGTCGCGCCCAACGCGCGGTGCGGGTTGACGCGGTCCATCAGCCAGCCGATCGCGAGCGAGCCGATGGTGCCGCCCGCCTGAAACAGCGCGCCGACGATCGCCGCCTGTTCGAGCGTAAAGCCGGCGCCGCGAATCAGGATCGGCAGCCAGCTACCAAGCAGGTACACCGTCAGCAGACCCGCGAAGTAGCAGACCCACAGCATCACTGTGCCGAACACATAGTCGCGCGAGAGGATCAGACGGACCGGGCTGCGTTCGCGCTGCGGCGTGCCGTGCGCGACGAAGCGCGTCGCGTGATCGGCGAGGCCGGCTGTGATGCGGTTCATCACCGTCACGAGGCGCGCGCGGCGCGTTTCCTTCAAGGCGAGAAAACGCGCGGACTCGGGCAGCCATTTGATCATCAGCGGCACGTAGAGAATCGGCAGCACGCCGCCGAGGATCAGCACCGAGTGCCAGCCATGCGCCGCGATCAACCATGCGCTGATGAAACCGCCGCCGGCCGCGCCGAGCGTGAAGCCGCAGAACACGGTCGTCACCATCAGCGCGCGGCAGCGTTGCGGCGCGTATTCGGCCATCAGCGTGGCGGCGTTGGGCATCGACGCGCCCAGCCCCAGGCCGGTCAGAAAACGCAGCACCGCCAGTTCGCCGACGTTGCTCGCGAACGCGGAACCCAGACTCCACACGCCGAAGAACAGCACCGCGCCGGTCATCACCGTCTTGCGGCCGAAGCGGTCCGCGAGCGGTCCCGCGCCCAGCGCGCCGAACGCGAGGCCGAGCAGGCCGCCGCTCATCACCGGGCCGAGCGCATCGCGCGGAATCGCCCAGGCGGTGGACAGCGCCGGCGCGATGAAGCCGACCATCACGGTGTCGAGCCCATCGAGCGTGACGATGAACATGCACATCAACAGCACGAGAATCTGAAAGCGCCCGACTGGTTGTTCGTCGAGAAGCTTTTGCACGTCGATGACGCGCGCCGCCTGTGCGTCTGACGCGACGGGCTTCAATGATGCCTTCATGGGTTGTCTCCGGATCGTTATTGGTTGTTATCGATGAGGGATGCCAGTCCGCGCTCCGTCTCGCGCGGGCTCGTCAGCGCACTGTGCGACGCTCACGCGTTTCAGCCGGCCGCGTACGTTTGCGCCAGCACGGCAAGCGTCGCCTCGCGCAGCTTGCGGGCACGTTCGAGTGCCGGCGCGGTCTTCGCCCACTGCTCTGTCGGCACCTCGATGCTGAGCGGCAGATGGTCGGGCAGCGCACGCAGAATGCCGGCGAGATCGATGCCGCCTTCGCCCGGGATCATCCGCTCGCAGCGCGCCTGGAAGAGCAGCGTCTCCAGATCGGTCGGGCGCTCGGCGGGCGCGTCGCAGAACTGCACGTAGCCGAAGTACTCGCGCGGCAACGCCGCGAGTTCGTCTGTCGACGAACCGGCGCGGTCGAAGTGGATCGGGTCGATGATGAGGCCGGTATTACTGCGGCCCGCGGCCTTGACGATGCGCGCACCCTGCGTGATGTCCTTCACGTCGGTCCACGGCATCGGCTCGAGCGACGGCGACAGTCCCAGCGGCTTCGCGAGATCGCAGAGTTGCGCGAGACGATCCGCGGTGCGCGCTTCGTCCGGGTCGTTGCCGGCCACCAGCACATAGCGTGCGCCGAGCTCCGCGCCGGTTTCGAGCATCGGCTTGTAATCGGCGACATTCGTGTCCGGCCTCAGGCGCAGAATCTCGATGTCGAGCACCTTGATGCCGGTGTCGCGCAAGCGCGCGAGCGTTTCGCGTTTCAGCGGCGTATCGCCGATGATCTCGTGGCGCACCTCGTGATCGGTTGCGGGCAACAGGCGCAGGCCGACGTAGTCGTAGCCCGCCTGCGCGGCGCACTCCACCATCTGCGGCGGGGTCAGTTCGAGCGCGGTCAATGCCGAGAGAGAAAGCGCGCGCGTGTTGTGCTGTGTCATGTCGTTTCCTTGAATCCGGTGGTTCGTTCGTACTCCATACGCGTTCAGCGCAGCGGCGAAAACGGTGCGGGCACGCAGATGGTCGATTCCATCGTGGTCAGATGCGCGGGGCCGCCCTTGGGCGGCCAGATGCCGTCCTTCACCGCTTCGGCGCGAATCCGCGAACGTTCGTCGACGCTCGCGTACGGCCATATGTTCAGAAAGCGCGGCACGGCGCCGTCGAGCGAATACATCGCGCCGATCAGCGGCGAGCGCTGCGTGCGTTCCGGCAGCGCTTTTTCCCACGCGTCGATGGTGTGCTGCAGGCTCGCGAGCTTCGTCCCATAGATGCGCATTTCGTAGATGCCGCCGTGCACGGCAGGCTCGATCGGCGGCAGGAAGGGGAACAGCGAATAGCTGTCGATCTTCACGTCGGTGACGAATTCGCCGCAGCCGAACGGGTTGCCTTCGAGCAGCATGCGCTTGCGCTCGCTGACGAGCGCGGCTTCCGATTCGAAGCCGCGCAGCACCAGCACTTGCCCCAGCGCGCCGATATCGGAATACCAGCATCCAAGCAGTTTCGAGCCGGGTTGATCACCGCTTGCCTTGATGCTTTCGAAGACCTGCGCATTCGAACCGATTTTCACGGTAAGCGTCACTACGTCATAGAGGGTCATGGGATATGTCCTTGCATGTGATTGGAGAGAGGCGCGGCGGACTCCGTCTGAGCCGAACCGGCGAGAGCGAGTCCGGCGATGTAGCCGAAGGTCATCGCCGGACCGAGCGTGATGCCGCCAGCGGGATAACAGCCGCCCATCATGCTGGCGCTGTCGTTGCCCGTCGCGAAGAGACCGGCAATCGGCCGGTGCTCGTCATCGAGGACGCGGGCAGCGGCATCGGTCGCCAGACCGGCGAAGGTGCCGAGGCTGCCGGGAAGCAGTTTGACCGCGTAGAACGGGCCGTTTTCGAGCGGCGCGACGCATGGGTTCGGCTTGTGAAGCGCGTCGCCCTGCATACGGGTGTACGGTGTCGAGCCTCGATGGAACTGCGGATCCATGCCGTGTTTCGCATACGTGTTGTAACTGGCCACGGTGTTCGCGAGCCCTTGCGGATCGATGCCGCACTGCGCGGCCAACCCGGCGAGACTGTCCGCGCGTTTCAGATAGCCCGAGCGCCGATAGGAGCCGGTCGGAAACGGAAACGGCCTCGATGCGCCCAGACCGTAACGGCGCTGGAATCGATGGTCGCAAACCAGCCATGCGCAGACTTCTTCGCCGTGCGGCGTTGCCTCGAAGAGCGCGCTCATCAGGTCGTAATAGGACGATGCTTCATTACCGAAGCGCTTGCCCGTGCGCGTCACCGCAATCACGCCCGGTTTCGCGCGTTCGATCAGATGCGGGAACGCCACCGGTGGCTCGCCCGCTGGTTGCGGTACGAGCGACACCGGCGCCCATGCGGCGGGCGCGCGGAGCGCTGCATCGAAATGGCCGCCGACCGCCTCGCCGATGCGAATGCCGTCGCCGCTATTGGACAACGGCGCGGCCGACCAATGCTCGCGCCCGGACGGCGTGTAGGAGAAGGTGCGCGCGCGGCGCGCTACGTCATGCGGATAGCCTCCGCACGCCAGCACCACACCCCGCGCGGCTCGCACCTCCTTGACGATTCCATCGATCTCGATGTGTGCTCCCACCACGCGGCCCGCCTCGCGGATCAGGCCAACGGCTTTCGCATTCGAGCGCAGATCGACGTCATGATCCACCGCCGATTTCAGCAAACGCGCAACCAACGCGTGACCGTTGACCAGATGCATCGAACGGCCATAGCGCAGCTTGTGCAGCGCGAACGTGGCTAACCTTCGCGTGACATACATCGCGGAGCGCAGCGACCGCGTCGCGTTGAAGAAATGGCTGAGGTCAGCGCCGGAGGCGATTCCCATCCCGCCAAGCGTCGTCGTGGCGAGCGGTTGCCGCAGCTTGTCGATGAGCGGTCCCAGTTCACGGCCGTCGAACGGCATTGCGCAGACCGAGCGGCCGCCGGTGCCGGCGCCGCCCGACGTGTGAAAGTCCGGAATCCGGTTGCCGTCGACGAAACGCATCGACGTATGCCGCTCGAAGAATTCGACCATTCGCGGGCCGTGGTTCAGCAACGCGCCCGTCTTCGCCGCATCGAAATGCGAGCCGAGTTCGTTGCGCAGATAGGCGCGCGGCGCTTCGACGTCCTCGGTGATCCCCGCACGTACGGCGAGCGGATTGCCGGGTATCCACATCCAGCCGCCGGACCACGCCGTCGTGCCGCCGAAGACCGCCTCCTTTTCCGCCACGATGACCCGCAGTCCCCGCACGGCGGCGGTGACCGCCGCGGAGAGGCCGCCCGCGCCGGAGCCCAGTACCAGCACATCACATTCGAGCATCGGTTCGCGCTTCATGGCCAATCCGCTTCATCCTCAGGGTGGTTCGATTTGTTGAATACTATTCCATATTGTTATTTTATTCAAACGATGCTTAACCCTTAGCTCTCCGATGCAGAACCATGCCGCGCCTCCCTCAAAGGGTCGGCGCGACGCGCCCTCCCGCCGCCACCGCGCGATGCACGGCGAAGGTTGCGGCCAGTGTGCGCGCGGCGTCGTCACCCGAACAGACCGGGGT
Organism: Paraburkholderia sp. TE9906; assembly: GCF_056279605.1. NCBI lineage: Bacteria > Pseudomonadati > Pseudomonadota > Betaproteobacteria > Burkholderiales > Burkholderiaceae > Paraburkholderia > Paraburkholderia sp. TE9906. The sequence goes on along the minus strand of NZ_JBWCCT010000015.1, from coordinate 119,645 downwards.
TTCGTCACCGGCGATCAGCGCCGCGAAATGGCGCAACTGCTCGGCGTAGGGGTCGCCGCTGTGCGGCGTGGTGCGCTCGTGCGTCAGCGGTTCGTGCCAGCCTTTGCCGCTGCGGTACTCCCAGACGTCGAGCTGCGGCAAGGTCAGCGACGCATCTGTGCCCGACACGAAATGCGTGTTCACCTGCTGACGGGGATAGTGCGCCGCCTCGCCCGCGGCGAGGTCCCAGTTCCAGGGCGACGCCGCGCAATCGGACACGGCCAGCGTGCCCAGCGCGCCATTCGCGAAGCGCAGGATGACGGCTGCGGTGTCCTCGACTTCGAAGCCCCGTATCGCGTTGGACGTCAGCGCCTGCACGTCGACGATATCGCCGAGCAGGAAGCGCATCATGTCGATGTCGTGAATCAGATTGATCAGGACCGGCCCGCCGCCCTGGCGACGGCGCCATTCGACGTCGAAATAGGCGTCCGGTTTGTAGAAGGTGGCGAGAGCCGTGGCGGTCACCGGTTTGCCCAGTCGTCCCGACTGCACGATGTCGCGCGCGCGTCGCAGAATCGGATTGTGGCGGCGATGATGGCCGACGAGCAGCGGCACGCGCGCTTCGACGGCGGCGTCGTTCAGTTGGCGCGCCTGTTCGACGGTATCTGCCACCGGCTTTTCCATCAGCACCGGCACGCCGCGCGCGATACAGTCGCGCCCAACATCGACATGCGTCGCATTGGGTGTCGCGACGATCGCGCCTTCGGGCCGCACCTCGTCGAGCATCGACCGGTAGTCGGCGAACCAGCGCAGCCGCTGCTCGCGCGCGAAGCTTTCCGCCTGCGGTGAAGGATCGGCGATCGCGACGATTTCGCACTGCGCATGCGAACGCGCGCGCTCGACGTGCATGCGCCCAATGGCTCCCGCGCCGATCAATGCCAAACGTCTCCTGCTCATCTGTCTCTCCTTGGATTTGAGTGCTTCTGTAGTTGGCCGGAACAGCGATCACAGCGTCTGAAACCTCATCTATTTGTTGAATACTATTCCATATCAGATTAAAGTTCATCTAAATATGCGCAGCAAGGACAATCGATTCGGTCTGGATGCACGCGCACCGTACCCGCTGCGCAACGGAACCCGGAGACATCAAAGGAGGTTGGAAACAGCATGAGTCAGCAGAACGCATCTTCATTTTCTCCGTCGCTCGATGAAGGCCTGAGTGGCGCGACGCGTATCTATTTCATCGTCGGCGATCCGATCGCGCAGGTCCGTTCGCCTGCCGGCGTCACCGCCGCATTGCGGGCGGCCGGCCGCGACGCGCTGGTGGTGCCCGCTCACGTGGCGCCCGCCGATCTCCCCGCCTTCTTCACGGGCGTGAAGCCGATGCACAACGTCGACGGCGTGATCATTACCGTGCCGCACAAGTTCAGCGCAGCCGGATACTGCACGACGCTTTCCGACGAAGCGGCCTTCCTCGGCGCGGTCAATACGCTGCGCCGTATGCCCGACGGCCACTGGCACGGCGGCATGTTCGACGGCACGGGATTCGTCGCGGCGCTGAACGACGCGGGGTGTGAACCGACGGGTAAGCGCGCGCTGCTCATCGGCGCCGGCGGCGCGGGGTCGGCGATCGGCCATGCACTCGTGAGCGCGGGCGTCGGTTCGCTCGACGTCCGCGATAACGATGCGGACCGCACGACGTCGCTGACCGGGCGGCTCAATGCACTGCAACGTGGCAAGGTGGGCAGCGCCGCAGCCGATGTCGAAGCGCACACGTTCGATATCGTGGTCAACGCGTCGCCGCTCGGCATGCGCGCGGATGACCCGTTGCCTATCGATGTGTCGCGCTTACGGCCGCAGACCTTCGTTGGCGACGTCGTTACGAAGCCGCCGCTCACGCCGTTTATCGAAGCGGCGCGTGCCCGTGGCTGCCCGACGGTGACCGGCACGCAGATGTTCGGCCGTGTCTGCGACCGTATGGTGGAATTTCTGCTGGAAGCGGCGCAGCCATAAGCACAATGCACGGCGCACACGCGAATCTGCGTGTGTGCCGTACGCTGGAAAAAAGCCCGCCGTCAATGCGTGGGAACCGGCACCCGTATCGACGCCTTCGCTGTGTTAGACGGTTGCCGCGCTGACGAGCGCCTCGTCATGTGGTTCGTAGTCCATCGCATGCGCCGCATGACGGCCCGCGATGTAGCCGAACGTCATCGCAGGGCCGAGGTTGATGCCGCCGGACGGATAGCATCCGCCCATCACACTCGCCATATCCGTTCCCACCGCGTACAGACCGGCAATCGGATGGCTGTCCTTAGTCAACACTTGCGCGGACCCGTTGGTTTTAAGGCCGGCGAACGTGCCGAAGCTGCCCGGCAAAACTTTGACCGCGTAGAACGGTCCCTGCTCGAGCGGTGCGACGCAAGGATTCGGCCCCCCATGCAGAGGGTCGCCGCCCTTGCGGTTATACGGCGTCGAGCCGCGTCCGAACTCCGGGTCCTCGCCGCGGCGAGCATGCTCGTTGTAGCGCGTCACTGTCGCCGTCAATGTATCGGGGGCGATACCGCAACGCTTCGCCAGCGCTTCGATCGTCGAACCTCGCTGCAGATAGCCGTTGCGAATCAACGAACCGACCGGCACAGGAAAAGGCCGCGCATAGCCCAGACCATAGCGGCGCAAAAACCGGTGATCGCAGATGAGCCACGAAGCGACTTCTTGCCCGTCAGGCGCCGCCGCGACCATCGCCGACGTGTAGTCGTAGTAGCCATCCGCCTCGTTCACGAAGCGCTTGCCGTTCGAGAGCACGCCGATCACACCGGGCTTCGCGCGGTCGATGATGTGCGGGAAGTGGCCAACGCTGCCGTCAGCATGGGTGACTTTCGACACCGGCGCCCAGGCGGCCGCCGACGCCACATCCGTGAAGAGATAGCCGCCGGCCGATTCTCCGAGACTGACGCCGTCGCCCGAGCAACTTTCGGGGGGCAGCGCGAGGTGTTCGCGGCCCGTCGGCGTACGCGCGAAGAGCGCCTTGCGCCGCGCCACGTCGTTGGGGAAACCGCCGGCGGCCAGCACGACGCCCCTCGTCGCGCGAATCGTCACGTCCCCTTTGAGCGTCGCAACAACCGCTCCGCGCACCGCGCTCCCTTCGAACACCAGGCGTTGTGCGGGTGCCGACTCCATCAGGACGACACCCAGGTCCTGCGCCGATTTGACGAGACGCGCGACCAACGCCACGCCGTTGACCAGCTGCATCGCGCGGCCATAGAGCGCGAGATCCAGTAGATGCCGCGTAAAACGCTTCGTCACGTGGATAAATGATTTGAGCGAGCGCGTCATGCTCAGGAAAGCCATCAGGTCCGCGCCCGCCATGATCGGCATACCCATGAACGCGGTCTCGCGCATGGTTTTGCGCAGACGTTTGATCAGCGGACCGACCTGACGTCCGTCGTAGGGAGCGGCAATGACCTGGTGGCCTTGCGTGGCCGCGCCTTCGACGTTGCCATGCACATCGGGGATGCCATTGCCGTCCGCGAATTGCAGCGACGTATGCGCTTCGAAGAAGGAGACCATGTGCGGACAGTTGTCGAGAAACGCGTCGACACGCTGCGCGTCGTAACGGTGGCCGAGTTCGTTCCTGAGGTAAGTGCGCGGCTGCTGCGGATCTTCGTGGATGCCCGCGCATTTGGCCAGCGGATTGCCCGGAACCCACATCCAGCCGCCCGACCACGCCGTTGCGCCACCGAATACGGCATCTTTTTCGACCACGATCACCTTGAGGCCATGCCATGCGGCCGTTACCGCGGCGGCCAGACCCGAGGCACCGGAGCCGATCACGAGCAGGTCGCAGTCCATCTGATTTGAAGTGTTCATTTCCACAGTTGCTTCGAAAGACGCTCTTTACTGGCGCTACTTGCTGCGTTGGCCGGGTTGATCAACGATGGCGGCCCTCGAATCCATGCACTTCGAGCCGAAGTATGACGCTGTACCGGGGGAAGGGAATTCTGGTCTTTTTAGTGCATTCATCCGACTAAGTTGAATTTCGTTCTCTTTGGAATACTATTCCACAATAGGTGCGGACGTGTCAATGTCGGCCCTGGGCGCTCAAAGGGGCACCAGCGTTGAAACCCGAATCTGGATGTCGAAAAAACGCGGGCGCTCTCCGGGGCAACTCACCTGTCGAGACGGTATGGAGAGCAGCCTACACGGTGCGTGCAGGTCAATCAGGACCGGTCAACAGTCAGTGCCAACCGGTCGGGCGTTCAGTTCACCTCAAATAATCGGCGCGCCACCCGTTACTGCAATCGTGGCGCCCGAGATGTAACTCGCTTCGTCCGAGGCAAGCATCACATAGGCCGCCGCCAATTCAGCGGGTTGACCGGGTCGCTTCATCGGGACCTGCTCACCGAATTTTTCGACCTTCTCCGGCGGCATCGTGGACGGAATCAGCGGCGTCCAGATCGGGCCGGGAGCCACACAGTTTGCGCGAATGCCTTTTTCGGCCAGCAACTGCGCAAGTCCGCCGGTAAAGTTCTGAATCGCGCCTTTGGTCGTCGCATAGGCGATCAGTCCGGGATTCGGATGGTCGGCGTTGATGGACGTCGTGTTGATGATCGCCGCACCCGCCTTCATGTGCCTGACCGCCGCGCGCGTGATCCTGAACATCGCACCGATGTTGGTATCGAAGGTCTTGTCCCACTCTTCGTCGCTGATGCCATCGAGCGACGGGTAGCTCATCTGATACGCCGCATTGTTGACCAGTACGTCGAGCCGGCCGAACGCGTCGATGGCCTTGTCGACGATGGCATCGCAATGCGGCCGCGAGGTGATGTCGCCCGGCACCAGCACCGCCTTGCGGCCCGCCTCCTCCACCCAGCGAGCGGTTTCGCGTGCATCGTCGTCCTCGTCGAGGTAGGAGATCAGCACGTCCGCACCTTCGCGCGCAAATGCGATAGCGACTGCGCGGCCGATGCCGCTGTCGCCGCCGGTCACGATCGCCGCTTTGCCCGCAAGGCGGCCAGAGCCCTTGTACGTTCGTTCGCCATGATCGGGTTGCGGATTCATTTCAGCCGTCGTGCCCGGCGTGCGATGTTGCTGCTGGGCGGGAAACGGCGGCGTGGGGCGTTGGATGGCGCTCATGTCAAATCTCCAGGTGCGGGCGGATAGGCGCGGCGTGCGGGAAAATGCACGGCATTGCGGTCAGCGTTCATGACGGAGATGAGCAACCTTTGGGCCCAGCAGGTATGGCCTGCGCGAAGAGACGGCATGCCGGGCGACGGTAGCCCAGACCGACATGTATTAACGACTGCACGTGTGAACTCATCGAGGCGCGGCTGATCGCGCCGGACGCGCATCCGCCCCACCGGAAACGCCGCGAGGTGTACTGCCATTTCGACGATGACGTCAAGGCACGCGCGCCTTTCGACGCGCAGCGGCTGATGAATCGGTGAAGGTTGCAGCGAGCGGGTTCGGCAGCGTGAGTGAGGCAGGCCTGGATCTCACGAACCAGCGGGTTTGCGCTGATGAGTCAGTTTCTCCGCGCTGCGAAGCGCGTCGACGATCGTGGCATAAACACGCTGACGGGTCGCCGGATCAGGCGCGCGCAATGCAAACGATGGATGATATGTCGCCACCACCAGATGCTCGCCGTGCTCGATCGCCTTGCCGAGCGCGTCCTGCAACCGTGCGTGTGAATCGTCGAGTACGGCTTTGAGTGCAGTGGCGCCCAATGCGACGATCACACGCGCCCCTATGCGGTGAAGTTCCTGTTTGAGCCAGTATTCACAAGCATCGATCTCCCTTTGCCCCGGCGTCTTGTGCATACGACGCTTGCCACGCGGGGTCCACTTGAAATGTTTGACCGCATTCGTCACGTAGACCTCATTGCGCACGAGGCCCGCTTCTTCGAGCGCCTTGTCCATCAACGCGCCGGCCGGTCCGACAAAGGGCCTGCCCTGACGGTCTTCCGCGTCGCCCGGCTGCTCGCCGACCAATACGATCGCCGCGTGACGTGGCCCTTCGCCTGGCACCGCTTGCGTTGCATTGCGCCAAAGCGCGCAGCGTCGGCAATCGTCGAGGGTTGCAGGCTGCTGATCGCGCTCGACATCCGCGTCGGGATGCGTGTCGCCGCGCGTGCGCCGAGGGGGCTTGTCGTCTGTCGTGGACCGCATGTCTGCGATGCCTATGAATGACGGGTCGAGTCGGGCGGGATCGGGTTTTTGTCCTGCGAAGACTGCAACGCGTTTTCTGAGCGGCTATGTTTGCGTTTCTCTTCGATATCTCGCGCGTTCTGCGCGGTATCGGGTGGCGTGTTCGTGTTAGCGGCGCTTGCGCGCTTACTGGGGTTGCCATCCACAGTGCTCTGCGCCGGATGGTCTGCTGTGGGTTTCATCATGCCCTCCGCGGGGTAGAGTTCGGGGACGCCGGCGGCGTCAGCGCAACGTAGTCAGTCGCGACAGGCCACGCATGCGCATGGGGTCTTACCGTGGACGCCGCTTGCGAACGGTGCCCACGGTATCTCGTCACGACATGCCATCAAGGCTGCCGCTGACCGCCTTGATGCTGCGGCGTCTTCTGCTGATTCTGCTGTTGCTGGCCCTGCTGTTTGCCCGCGTTCTTCGGATTGCCGGGCTGTGTATTCGATTGCTTCGTATCAGTCATCTTCCACTCCTTTCGCCGGTTGAGCCGGCAGCTATTGAGGTCTTGCAGGCAGCGTTGCGCAATGCTCTAAAACCGTAAAGCGACGCTTGCTACCCCGGCCTACCCTCGTTGTATTCGACCCGTACACCGGCGGGCAGCCAAGGCTCCTTGTGACGACACCACAACTCGTAGCTCGGCTCATAAATGCCCACGCGATCGAACGCACCCAATGGCAAGTCGAGCTCGTCGCCACCGACATACTCCATGAACGCGACCGACCCGCACGTCGGGCAAAAATGCCGCCGCGCGCCGGGCGAACTCGGCCAGGCCTGAGTAGACCCCGAGAATTCCACCGCGCTGCGTTCGAACATCGCGTAGCCGCCAAAGACGTTGCCATGGATGCGCCGGCAAGTCATGCAATGGCAGAGCGACACCCGCCGCGGTCGCGCATTGACGCGAAAGCGCACCGCACCACACGCACATCCTCCGGTTTCCTCAACCGGTTCGCTACTGGTTGACATAGCTGACATAGGTTCCTCGCTGGCGGATTCCCCGTAACCGCCATCCACTTGCGCTACTTGTCGCTCTTCTTCGGGATCTTCGCGCCCGATTTGCGCGCCTGGTTCAAAGCGATCGCCACGGCCTGCTTGTGCGGCTTGCCGTGCTTCGTCTCGGTCTTGATGTTGCGCGACACCGTATCTTTCGAGGTTCCTCTTTTCAGCGGCATGATCTTCTCCTTTCGCTGTCAGTGAGAAATGCGGCGACGTGACAACGCGCCGCCATAGCAAGCGAGCATACGATGTGCCCAGCGCCGAATTGGGCAGGAATGACACTTGCTGTGAACCTGCGCGCAGACCACCGGGAGTACGTCATGAAGCAAATCGCGCTGGAACGGCTGCGGCCTTCACAGATGACGCACGGTATGCGGGAAGTCGCAAAGAAGTCCGAGCAATATCGAAGCCTGTCGGAGCACGACCGTCAAATGGCCATCGCAGAAAAGCCCGTGCCGATCGTGCTGGGTCCAAACGCAGTGCCGTATCTGACCGATCATCACCATATCGTCGCCGCGCTCCACGCGCTGCGGATAGCGGCAGTGCCGGTTGTACTGCTTGAAGACCTATCCTCGCTGACGCCCGAAAAGTTCTGGCTGACGATGGAAGACCGGCGCTGGACATACCCCTACGATGAACAAGGCTGCCGCCGGCCTTTCAGCGACATGCCGCGACATGTCTGGGAACTGCCGAACGATGAATATCGCAGTCTCGCCGCTTTTGCCCGCGACGCGGGAGCCTTTGAAAAAACCGACACACCGCTGGCGGAGTTTCGCTGGGCCGATCTTCTGCGCAGTCTGCTGCCTGCGCCGACCAACGCTGACGAGTTCGACGACGCGCTTCGCAAGGCGATCCAACTCGCTCGCAGCGATTTAGCGACCGGGCTACCGGGTTTTCTCGGCAAGTCATAGCGGAGTCTGGCGTAGAAAGGATCAACTGCCGAAATAGATCGGACAGAAGCTGACCGGACCGACACAAGCTGACGTCGAGGCAACGAACCAGCATCGCCATCGCCGATGTCATCGACGCGAAAATCAACGACTCGCAGCCGTCGTTGCAGACTCCGTTGCGCGCCATCAGACGCGGGCGTTGAAAAAGAAGAGCAGCGATCCTACCAGTGCATCATACGGGGCCCGAGAAGACTGCCAAGAAGCGCCGGCGCCGCCATGCCGAGCAGGTACCACGCCGCCCAGAACGGCACGTTCATCTCGGGGCAACGCAGGCAGTAAGCCGACGCGCCGATCGCGCCGGCAAGCAGCCCGGTCGCGGCCCCGGCGAGTTGCGGACGGGTAGGCGCCAAGCCACGCATTGCCCACAGCAATGCGCCGAGCGCCGGCATCGACAGCAATACGATGTTGAGCGAGCAGGTGCGCCACGTGTGTCCCAAAATCAGCTCCCCGCGCACTTCGGGAGCCGCCACCGCGAGCACCAGGAGCGCGGCGAGGCATACCATGCCCACGGGAAGCGCCAGCGCAACCCACGCGCGGCCGACGCGCACGCCGGGTTGTGACAGACGCGACGTCACACACACGGCGGCTGGCGTCATCGTGAGTGGCAATGCGAGCTTGGCCCAGAACGCGGGCATCGTCACGCGCGTCATGAGGCCTGCGGCGGCGCCGGGCAGGAGCATGAGCAGCAACAGCGCGGCGGCGAGGCTGATCGCGAAGCCAAGGCCAAGGCGGCTCGCCACCGCCGCACGCGACGGGGGGCGGGGGCTGTCCACCAGCATCGTGATGAGTTCGTCAGTCTTCATACGATTTTCCCCGGATTTTTGCCGCGAGTGCTTTGAGCGCGCGATGCACGCCGACCTTCACCGCCGATTCGGACAGGCCCGTTGCCGCCGCGGTCTCCGCCACTGACAAGCCCAGCACCTTCATCTGCTCGACCAGCCCACGCTGCCGCGGCGGCAAAGTGGCCAGCAACTGTTGCAGATCGCGCTGCGCTTCGAGCGTGTCGATCTGCGATGCCGCCTCGGGTTCGGTCGTGTCGCCTAGCGGCTCGAAAAGCGCCCCGTGGCGCAAGAGCGAACGGAAATGATCGGCGAGTTTGTAACGCACAATCGCGCTGATCCACGCGGTCAACGGTACGTCCGGCCTGAATGTGTCGAGCCCGTTATGCACGGCGATCAGGATTTCCTGCACGAGGTCTTCGATGTCCGCGTCCTGCTGATGCAGACGCTTGCGCAGACGCACGCGCAGATGACGCGCGAGCTCTTCGAGAAAGCGCTGATACGCGCGCTTGTCCCCGTTGATCGAACGCACGAGCAGCGCCGTGAGTCGGCGTTCGGCTTGCGACATCATCGACTTCGCGCCGTCGTCCAGCGGCGTGGACGACGGCTTGCGGCAACCGGCGCAAGGGGGCAATGTCATCGCCGGAAGGTCGCGGTTTTGCACGTCACGCTTGCAGTAATCCTTCCGTGCGGCGCGCGTACCAGCGCGCCAGCATGCCGTCCACGGCGAGCGGCCCCGAGCCGCCGAACACCAGCGAGATCAACCCGGCAACGTATAGCAGGTCGGTTTCATAGCCCGGCGCCCCGAATTGCGGCACCCCGCCCACTGCCGACATCAGCTTGATCGATGTGAATCCGTAGGGGAGATGCACGGTGAAAGTCGCGACGAGCAGCACCGCGATCATCGGTATCGTGACAAGCGGCACGAAGGCGCCGGCGAGAATGGCGCAGCCGCCAAGCAGTTCGATGACGATGGTGCTCCACGCCATCAGGTGCGGAGCCGGCACGCCGAGCGCGTGGAGGATCGCGACGAAGTTATCCGGGTGCTTGACGAGTTTTGCATAACCATGCGCCATAAAACCGTAGCCGACGATCAGACGGATCGGCAGCGGCGCGAAACGGCCAAAGCGTGGCGTAAGCCAGGATGGATTAACGAAGGCGGACAGCGCGCGAAGGAGGTTCATAAGCGGTCAACGTCACGATGATCGAGAGAACGGACGCACCGCCGCCATGCAAAACGGCGGACAGTTGCGGCGATTAACTGATAGATCGTCGCTGACCGGCAAACGGTTACAGCAGGCGCGGATTTTTATCGTGCCCGTGGACTTCGCTGCTGTTCGCGCACCTCATTCACATGAGGCTTCGCCGCGCAGCTCTTGCCTCACTCGGCATGAACGTGACGTGCCCCGGGGCGGCTGCGCCCCCTCTGGTCGCGCCCATTACCCACGCAATCGCACCTTCAATCGCGCTGACTCCCCGGCAACACCACACCCAGCACCTGCTTTGCCGTCTCGACAAGGACGCTCCCCTCATCGGGATCGCCCTCGAAAAGCGTCGACGCAAACGCCTTCGCTTGCGCGAGCGTCACATGAGGCGGCAATGGCGGTACGTTGGGATCGCTCTTCACTTCCAGCACAACGGGCCGGTCCGAGGCCAGCGCTTCGTCCCACAGGCCGCCGAGCTTTTCATCGTCGTCAGCGTAAAGCCCACGCAAGCCGATCAGTTCAGCAAAACGGTGATACGGCACGTTCGGTATCTGCTGCGATGCCTCGTACTTCGGGTCGCCCTCCATCGCGCGCTGCTCCCATGTCACCTGATTCAGATCCTCGTTGTTCAGCACCATGCAGATCCAGCGCGGGTTCTTCCATTGCTTCCAGTACTTCGCGACGGTGATCAACTCCGCCATGTTGTTCATCTGCATCGCGCCATCGCCGACGATTGCAATCACCGGCCGCTGCGGATGCGCAAACTTCGCGGCAATCGCATACGGAACGGCCGCGCCCATCGACGCCAATCCACCCGATAACGAACACATCATGCCGCGCCGTATTTTCAGGTCGCGCGCATACCAGTTCGCGCATGAACCGGAGTCGCTCGTGATGATCGCGTTTTCCGGCAAGCGCGGTGACAGTTCGGTAAAGGCCCGCTGTGGGTTCACGCCGTGCTCCGCCTTCTGCGCGGCACGCTTGTCGAGCGTGGTCCACCAATCCCCGGTCCAGCGCTCGAGCTTCATTCGCCAGGACTTCGCCGACTGTTCTTTTAGCAAAGGCAATAAAGCGCGCAATGTTTCCGCGCTGTCGCCGACGAGATTGACCTCCATCGGATAGCGCAAGCTGAGCATGTCCGCCTTGATGTCGATCTGCACGCCGCGTGCTTGTCCGTCCTTCGGCAGGAACTCCGCATACGGGAAGCCGGAGCCGATCATCAACAACGTGTCGCACTCGGCCATCATGTCGTAGCTCGGCTTCGTGCCGAGCAGCCCGATCGATCCCGTGACGAACGGCAGATCATCGGGCAGCACCGCCTTGCCGAGCAACGCCTTGGCGACGCCTGCTCCCAACCGGTCGGCGACGGCGATGACTTCATCGGTGGCGCCGAGCGCACCCGCGCCCACGAGAATCGCGACCTTTCTGCCCGCATTCAGGACATCCGCCGCACGCTGCAGATCTTCGCCGTAGGGCACGACTTTAGGCCTCGTATAGCCGACACCGGAATGCAGCGTGCCGTGCTTGCGAGCCGGCGGCTCGTATTCGAGTTCCTGCAGATCGTTCGGCAAAATGAGCGCGGTCACGTCGCGCCCGGCAATGGCGATCCGTACCGCGCGATCGACGAGATGGCGAACCTGGGCGGGCACACTCGCCTGCTGCACAAACGACCCGGCGACGTCCTTGAACATGGCGGCAAGATCCAGTTCCTGCTGATAGTGGCCACCGAGCGCGGCGCGCGCCTGTTGCCCGACGATCGCGAGCACCGGCATATGGTCCATGCGCGCGTCGTAGAGGCCGGTGATCAGGTGCGAGGCTCCCGGCCCCGACGTCGCGATGCACACGCCGAGTTCGCCCGTAAATTTCGCGTGCGCGCATGCCATGAAGGCAGCCATTTCTTCATGACGCGCCTGAATGAATTCGATCCCGCCTTCCTTCGACTTCGAAGCCCGGTTGAGCGCGCCGAACACGCCGTTGATGCCGTCGCCCGGATAGCCGAAGATGCGCCGCACACCCCAGTTGCGCAGCCGTTCGACGACGAAATCCCCTACCGTTGCAGTCATGAGCGTTCTCCAATGTCTGAGCCGTATACGCTCCGTTGCAAAAAACAATCCTGATGGAGCCACGCGAAACACGACGGCAGGTGGCTAATGCCAGCCGGGTAAGCCAAATGCAAGGCACGCTCGTTGCGGGCAGTCGTACAGGTCGTTCATCTCGGGGAGGCAGCCATGAGCACCGCACACAAGGACACGGACCCCTATCAGCACGCCAGCGGCGGGTGGGGATCGGTCAAGGCGGTCGCGGGCGCACTGGTTCAGGAAGGCGCGCCGGTTGGCACGAGCCGTGTGCTCGTGCATCAGAACAAACCGGACGGCTTCATGTGTGTGAGCTGTTCGTGGGCCAAACCCGCGCATCCGCATCCGCTCGAATTCTGCGAGAGCGGCGCGAAAGCGACCGCATGGGACACCACCTCGCGCCGCGTCGACCCTGAATTCTTCAAAGCCCACACACTGGCGGAACTGGAGCAATGGCACGATCACGCGCTGGAAGATGCCGGCCGCCTCTGCGCGCCGATGCGATGGGATGCGACACTTGATCAATACGTCGAAGTGACATGGGAGCATGCGTTCGGAGAAATCGGCCGCGAACTGCGCGCGCTTCAGCCCGATGAAGCCGTGTTCTACACGTCCGGCCGCGCGTCGCTCGAAACCGCCTACATGTACCAGCTTTTCGCACGCATGTACGGCACCAACAACCTGCCGGACAGTTCGAACATGTGCCATGAAAGCACGAGCGTCGGGCTGAAGGAAGCGATCGGCGTGGGCGTCGGCACGATCACACTGGACGACTTCAAGCATACCGATCTGATGTTCTTCTTCGGCCAGAACGTGGGCACGAACAGTCCGCGCATGCTGCATGACCTGCAGGAAGCGAGGGAGCGCGGCGTGCCGATCATCACGTTCAATCCGATTCGCGAGCCGGGCCTGGTGAGCTTCGTGAATCCGCAGTCGCCCGCGCAAATGCTCAAGCCGGGCGCGACGCAAATCAGTACGCAATATCATCAGTTGAAAGCGGGTGGCGATTCGGCGGCGATCGTCGGCATCTGCAAGGCCGTGATCGAAGCGGACGACCACGCGCGAGCGACCGGTGCAGCGCGTATCGTCGACGCTGCGTTCATCGCGCAACATACGACCGGCTTCGACGAATTCGCGGACTATGTGCGCCGCGCCAGCTGGGACGAACTCGAGCGTCTATGCGGCCTCACGCGCGCCGCGCTCACAGCCGCGGCCGACGAATATATCCGCGCGAAGGCGGTCATCATCCACTACGGCATGGGCCTCACGCAGCATCGGATGGGCGTGCAGAACGTGCGGATGGTCGTGAATCTGCTGCTGTTACGCGGCAATATCGGCAAACCCGGCGCGGGGCCGTCGCCGATTCGCGGACATTCGAACGTCCAGGGACAGCGTACGGTGGGCGTCACGGAGAAGCCGGAACTCGCGCCGCTCGACAAGCTCGCCGAGCAGTACCACTTCGATCCGCCTCGCACGCAAGGCATGGCGACGGTCGATGCATGCAAGGGCGTGATAAACGGCAAGGTGCGCGCCGTGTTCCAGCTAGGCGGCAACCTCGTACGCTCGGTGCCCGACCGCTACGCAATCGAGCCGGCGTGGCGCAAGCTGCGGCTGACCGTCAACATCGCGACCAAACTCAATCGCAGCCATCTCGTGCATGGCGAAGTGTCTTATCTGCTGCCTTGCTTGAGCCGCATCGAAATCGACGAGCGCATGGGCAAGCCGCAGGCGGTCTCGATGGAAGACAGCACCGGCTGCATGCACGGCTCGCACGGCGTCGCGCAGCCGGCAAGCGACCGGCTGTTGTCCGAGCAGGCGATCGTCGCGGGCATCGCGAAAGCGACGCTCGATTCGCAGTTGGTCAACTGGGACGCGTGGGGCAACGACTATGCGCTGGTGCGCGACGCCATCGCCGAAACGTATCCGGACATTTTCCACGACTTCAACGCGCGGATGTGGACGCCGGGCGGCTTTCATCGCCCACTGCCCGCACGTGAGCGTCAATGGAAAACGAAGAGCGGCAAGGCCGAATTCATGGTGCCGACCACGCTCGACGAAGACCCCGACATGCCCGCTCGCCAGCCCGACGACCTGCGCCTCTTCACGCTGCGCAGCGACAGTCAGTTCAACACGACGATCTACACGCTCGACGACCGCTTTCGCGGCGTACGGGGCTCGCGCATGGTGCTGTTGATGAACGCGCGCGATATCGAGCGGCATGGGCTCGAAGCGGATGCCGAGGTATCGCTTGAGGCGGTGTCTCCGGATGGAATGGAGCGCCGCATCGATGGATTGCGCATCATTCCGTTCGACTTGCCCGAGGGTTGCATCGCGGGTTACTACCCGGAATGCAATCCGCTGATTCCGCTGTCGCATCATGCGAAAGAGAGTAAGGTGCCCGCGGCCAAGGCGATTCCGGTGAAGGTGGTTGCCGCTCGTCGGCCCGCCTGATTGCGCACATGCCCGGTCCATGCCGGGAGAGAGGGGCGACAGCGCGCCGAAATGAATGCTGTCGCCGTTTTATTTATGCAAGGCCGCGCGCACGCTCGACACATCCCTCGCGGTCACCGGCGCCGCCGCATTGCCCCACGTGTTGCGGATGAACGTCAGCACGTGCGCGATTTCGCGGTCATTCAACTTCCCGGCGAAAGACGGCATCTCGCGAGGCTCCGGGCCGCCGTCAGTATGCGGGCTCGCGCCCCCTTCCACCAGCAAGCGCACCAGCGATGTCGTCGAAGGTGACAACACCGCTGGATTGCCCGCCAGACGCGGATACTTTTGCGGCACGCCCGCGCCATCCATCTGATGGCAACGCGCGCAATAACTCGCGTAAACACCCGCGCCGGGCCGTTCGACGTTGCCCGTTTTGAACGCCTGCGCAGTCTGCTGCGCGGCGCGTGACTGGCCGTTGAAATGGCCGCTTGGCGCGCGCGCCGGCAGGCTCTTCAGATAGACGGCAATCGCATCGAGGTCGGTATCGTTCAGATATTGCGTGCTGTCTTCGACGACTTGCACCATCGAGCCGAACGTAACCAGTCCGCCGCCGTGGCCATGCTTGAGGAAAGCGGCGATATCGGCCGCGGAGCTTCGGCCGAGCCCTGAGCCGGGATCGCCGGTCAGGTTCGGCGCGAACCAGTGGTCGTTCGTGCCGCCGGTCAGATAGGCCGCGCTCGACTCGCTGTAGCCGCGCTCCTCGTAAGCGGGGCCGCGCGGCGTGTGGCACGCGCCGCAATGTCCGAGCGATTGCACGAAGTAAGCACCGCGATTCCATTGCGCATCGCGCCCGGCTTCCGGTTTGAACACGCCGCGCGGCGCAAAGACCCAGTCCCAGAACATGAGCGCCCAGCGCTGGTTGAACGGGAACGGCAGTTGGGTTTCGGGCGCGGGCGTGGCTACCGGCGGCACCCCGTGCATGAAGTACGCGTACAGCGCGTGCATGTCGTCGTCGGTGATTCGGGCGAAAGAGGGGTAAGGCATCGCCGGATACAAGCGCTTGCCGCCGGGCGCGACGCCGTCACGCAACGCGCGTGCGAAATCGTCGTAGCTATAGCGGCCGATACCGGCATGGAGGTCGGGCGTGATATTCGACGAATAGATCGTGCCGAACGGCGAACCCATTCCGAGCCCTCCGGCAAAGGACGGCGACAAGGTCGGCGGGGCGCCCCGTCGGGTCACGTGCGGGGCGGCCGTGTGGCAACCGGCGCAATCGGCCGCCTTGGCAAGATACGCGCCGCGGGCGATTTCGGCGGCGTCAGCCGCACCGGCTGCCCCACCGGCCTGGTCCGCCGCGTCGACCCGCTCGACGCTCAACGCAAGCGCCAAAGCCGTCAACGGGCCGAGCCAGGAACGGCGCGTCATTCGCCGATGAATCGTCCAATATCGCCGTACGGCGCAATGAATGAATGGATACATCGCCATCACCACCACCTGCACGGTGACACGATTGCCAAAGCGACATCGGTCGCGATCAGCGCGAACAGGAACAGTGCGCTGCACATGGCCGCTACGCGACTCACGAACCATACGAGTTCAGTCCGCTTACGGCTCGCGCCTCTCATCTCCCGCGCGAGCCGCCGCAGATTGCGCCACGCGATAACGCCGCCGAATCCGCCCGCCGCGAGACACACCGCGCTGATCACGACGAGCGCAGGACGCATCCACGGCACGAGCGGCGCGGACAGCGGCGTGTCGAACGGATAGCAGCTTTGCGCAGCCACTGTCTCGGCGATCACCACTTGCAGAAGCCATGCGAGCGGCGCGATCAGGAGGCCGGCCAGGGCGTATCGCATCGGTGAATATGACGCTTCTGATGGCTTCATCTGCTCTGCCATGACCACCCCTGAAACAGGTAAGGCGTCAGATACAGCGTGCTGAAAATAAAGAGCCACACGACATCGACGAAATGCCAGTACAGACCGCCGATCGTCAAGGCGGCGCAGCGCTTGTCGTCGAAATAACCGAGCGCGGTCCACAGCAGCAGAAACAGCAGCACGACGATGCCCACGGCAACGTGCGCCATATGAAAGCCCGTGATGGTGAAGTACAGCGAGCCGTAAAGATGCGTGGTCACACCATACGGATGATCGCGCCATTCGAGCAATTGAACCCCCATGAACACGCCGCCGAGCGCGACACCCGCCGCCATCGACGCCACGGCCCAGCGCAGGCGCCTGCGCCGCACGCAGCGCTCGCACCACCATACGAACACGCTGCTCGATAAAAGAATCAAGGTGTTCGCGATGCCCAGGCCGAGCTTCGGCAGTCCTTCGGGTGGCCAATGCTGCGGGCTTTGTGAGGCGAGATACAGATACGAAAAGATCAGATAGCCGAATAGCGACCCTTCGGTGACGATCAGCATGAGACAGCCCCACCAGCCGCCCGAGCGCTCGCCAGCGCTGCCCACCGGCAAGCACAGCAGCGGTTCAACGGGCTCGCCCGACGGCTGATTCAGATCGATGGCGTCGCTCATCTCAGACTCCTGCGTCTTGCACGGCAACCGGCTCGCGCTGGACTAATGCACGTTCCGGCCACAACCAGACGACGATCGACACCGCGCAGCCCGCCAGCATCGCGCCTGCAAAGGTCCATGCACCCAGTGCGAGTCCCGTGAACACGAGTGCCGCGAATACCGCCAGCCAGAACGGCGCGTACGAATCGCCGGGCATCTTGAGAATCACGTCCGGGCGCGCTTCGAGCGCGGTGGTGCCGAGCGCTTCGCGGCCTTCGGCGAGCAGATAGCCTTCGTCGAGTTGCGAGTGCGCGTGCGACGCCATGCCCGGCTCGTCGATGCGGCCTTCCCATAACGGATGCCGGCTCGCCAGCGACGGCACGACCGCGAAGTTATACGGTGGCGGCGGAGAACTGATCGACCATTCGAGCGTGGGCGCATCCCACGGATTGTCGCCGGCGGGTATGCCGCGTTTCAGGCTTACCACGAGATCGACCAGAAAGATCAGCACGCCCGCCGCGAACAGGAACGACCCCACCGACGTGACGAGATTCACCGCATTCCATCCCATGTCGCCGGAATACGTGTAGATGCGGCGCGGCATGCCGAGCAGTCCCGCGATGTGCATCGGAAAGAAAGCGACGTTAAAGCCGATGAACAACACCCAGAAGCCGAGCTTGCCCAGGCGTTCGCTCATCATCCGGCCGGTGAATTTCGGAAACCAGAAATAGATGCCGCCGATCACGGGGAATACGTTGATGCCGAGCAGCACGTAATGCAGATGCGCGACCACGAAGTACGTATCGGTGAGTTGCCAGTCGAACGGAACAGCCGCCGTCATCACACCGGAGACGCCGCCGATAACGAACAGCAGCACGAAGCCCGCGAAAAACAGGAATGGCACGCGCAACACCGGCCTGCCCGTCCAGATGGTCGCGATCCACGCGAAGGTGGCGACTGCGCTCGGGACCGCGATCACCATGCTCGCCGCGCCGAAGAACGATAGCGCGAGCGCCGGGATGCCGGTCGCGAACATGTGATGAATCCACACGACGAAGCCGATCACCATCGTCGCGACGGTGGACAGCGCGACCGGCCCGTAACCGACCAGCGGACGCCGGCAAAATACTGGCAATGCGTCGGATACGATACCCATGGCCGGCAGCACGACCGCATAGACCCACGGATGCGCGAAGATCCAGAACAGGTGTTGCCAGAGAAGCGGACGGCCGCCGTTCAATACGTCGAAGAAATGCGTACCGATGCGCCGGTCCATCCACAGCAGAAAAAATGCGAGGCTCACTGAAGGCACCGCCAGCAGATTTCCACCCGACGCGGTCAGCGTGCCCCACACCAGAACCGGCATCCGATCGAGCGACATGCCCGGCGCGCGCATGCGCAACAGCGTGACGATGAAGTTCATCGAGCCGACCGTCGTCGAAATGCCGAGCAGCACCATGCCGAGCGCATACACGTCGATGTTCGGGCCGGTGCTGTATTCGAGGCCCGACAGCGGCGCGTAGTTGAACCAGCCTGCGTCGGGCGCCTGCCCCGCCGGAAAACTCGCGTACAGGAAGATGCCCGCGAACAAAAATATCCAATACGAGAGGGCGTTCAAACGCGGGAACGCCATATCGCGCGAGCCGAGTACGAGCGGCCACAAATAGTTCGAGAAGCCCGACAGCACCGGCAGCGCGTAGAGAAAGATCATCGTCACGCCGTGCATCGTGAAAAGCTGGTTGTATTGCTCGGGCGTCAGCACTGTTGCATCGGGACGCGCGAGTTGAATGCGCATGACCAGCGCTTCGATGCCGCCCATCAGCAGGAAGATGAAAGCCGTGACCAGATAGCGCAAGCCGATGGTCTTGTGGTCGACCGTCGAGAGCCATCCACGCCACCCGGGGGCCGCTTCCCAGATTTCACGCAGATGCCTTTCCTCGGGGCTCCCCGTGGCGAGGCGGCCACGCTGCGGCATGCGCGCAAGCGGCGGCGCAGCGCGCTCTGCGTTTTGCGTCACGGCGGTCACAGCAGGTTCGGACATCGAACACACTCCGTGCTTCAACAGGGTTTCAATGCAGCGTCGCCAGATAGGCCGACAGCGCGGCGGCCTCGCCCGCGCTCAGCGCGATATCCGGCATCAACGCATCCGGTTTGATTCGTTGCGCGTGCTCGATCCAGTCGAGCAGGTGATCGGGCGTATTGCTCAGCGCACCCGCCGCGATTTCGCGGCGCGAGATCAGATGGGTGAGGTCCGGTGCTTGCAGACCGTCGGCGTCGGTACCGCGAACTGTGTGGCACCCCGCGCAGCGCTCGGCGAACAGACGCCGGCCGGCTGCGACCGTGGCATCGCGCGCGGCTTCGCCCGCGGCGCGTCCCTGTGCATCGCGCCATGCGCTGAATTCCGCGGCGCTCTGCGCGATCACTTCGAAGGCCATATGGGCATGTTGCGCGCCGCAAAACTGCGAGCATTGCCCGCGATAGATGCCGGGCCGATCCGCCTGAAGCCACTGCTCGTTGGTTTGTCCGGGAATCGTCTGGGTCTTTCCCGCCAATTGCGGCACCCAGAACGCGTGGATCACGTCCGCGCTTTTGAGCTCGATCTTGACCGGTTCGCCGACAGGGATATGAATTTCATTGGCGGTGCTGAAGTTGCGGGCCGGGTCGGGGTCGTCGGCATAGTCGATCTTCCACCACCAGTCGTAAGCCGTCACGGTGATCGTCAACCGCGGATGCGTGGCGGGCGAAGCGACCGACTCGAGCGTGACAAGCACGTAGACCAGCATGGCGAGCAATGCGACCGAAGACACGCCCGTGCCAATGTAGATCCAGCGCATGCCGCCAGACTCAGCACTGAGCGACTGCATCGGTGCCGATGGGCGTCGACGGGTAATCGCGCCGAATAGCAGCGCGGCAATCATGAGCGTCACCCCTATCGCGATAGCGGCCAGCACCCAGCCCAATTGCCGGGTCGGCGTAGCTGCCGGGCCGGCCGCGTGGAGAAAATAGTTCAGCGGGGCTGAGGGTGCTGCGTCAGGTCCGGCGGAGGTCGATGCAAGGGCGGGGATCAGGTTGGAGGCGAGGATGGCTGCGAGTGTGAATTTGCCGAAGCCGGTGCGTAGATCTCGCCTGGCGGTCGATATCCCTGCGAACACTTTCCTCTCTCCTCGCATGCGCTGCTCTGAGTAGCGTGCGGCCGTTTGCAAGCGAGCCGACGCGATAACGCCGCAGCAAAAACCGGACCTCGCCCGCAAGGACGTCACCAGGATCATGACCGGCGGTCAGTTTTATTGCCTTTAGATTCGTGGTCCGAATTCAGACGGGAAAGATCGAGCAGATCGACCTCGCAGACTTTACGCTCCAAAATCTGCCGCTGAATTTGTAGGGACGGGCGAGTGAAGCGTCTTCGGCCCTGAACGCCGGGTCGCATAAGCGGGCCGTGAAACGGTCGCGCAACGCCTCACGCGACATCTTTTCCGTCACCTGCCCTTGCGGACTTCGATCGCCTCGTAGCCGGGGGATTGCCGAATTTGAACTCATGACGCGTCACCCGGCGCACGGATTGGTTCGAAATTAGCAACCCTCGTACCTGTGGTTTTGCGGCGGCGCGTCAATAGCGGTGTCGGCTGGCGGGCGTCGGCCCGATTCGGCTCAATTCCGTTCGGTGGGTCGCCATGGCATGAGCGCATTCCAGCGCAGTTTGACGGCGCTCCGTCGACGTCGGCGGCAGTTCACCGGTTCCGGGGAGACACGCCGGCACCATAAAAAAAGCCGCAGACAGCGCTGCGGCGAGAACACACACGCCGCGCGATGAGGCGCTGACGTTCCGTCAATGTCTCACGCTCGAACGCGTGAAACAATCCGGTTTTTCGTCTGACGTTATGGCGCTGCCCCGCGGGCCGCGTCCACGCTTGCATTGCAGATCAGAGGAAAATTGATGTGTTGCAAAAACCCCAAAAGATATTGATTGGCGGAATTTTGGCGGTTATATGTCCGAGGTCGCATGACGATATGTGCATACAAATAATTTGCTCACACCGTGACATATCGTGGGCAGGCGCGTGAAGACGTAAAAACCATGACCTGGCCAGCCGTTGAGTCCCCCTCATGACGCGCTACGAGGAGTGCTACGATGAGGTCCGCCGATCCCGACAGGTGGCGGGAAAGCGTCGCGACATTGACCAGCATTCTTTGGAGACTTCATCCCGAAGTAGCCAGCCTTCTTGAAGCAAGCTGAACCCGTTCTTTCGTAGTGAAGTAGTCAGGCAGTTCAATACTCGAATAACAAGGAGATGTTCAATGAAATTGTCGAAGCGCGTGCTCATCAGCCTGTTGGCTCTATCGGCCGCCGGTTTGGCCTCCGTTGCCGCCCATGCTGAAGATCTGCTGGACACCGTCAAGCAGGCCGGGGTACTCAAGGTGGGTCTGGAAGGCACCTATCCTCCGTTCGACTATCGGAGCAGCGACGGCCAACTCGAAGGCTTCGATGTCGATGTCGCGAAAGCGGTTGCCGCCAAGCTCGGCGTCAAGCCGCAGTTCATTCCCACAGAGTGGAGCGGTATCATCGCGGCGCTCCAGACCGGGAAGTTCGACGTCATCGTGAACCAGGTGACGATCACCCCGCAACGCAAGCAGGCCCTGGACTTCAGTCAGCCCTACACCTACTCGGCCGCGCAATTGATTCAGCGCGCGGACGACAAGCGCGAATTCAAGTCCCTGGACGAGTTCAAGGGGGACAAGAAGCTGGGGGTGACACTCGGGACCAACTACGATCAGATGGCGCGAGCCGTCCAGGGCATTAACGTGCAAACCTACCCCGGCGCGCCCGAAAAGCTGCGTGACCTCGCTAGCAAGCGTATCGATGCGACGATCGACGACCGGCTGATGCTGCCGTACATCATCAAGACCTCACAGCTGCCGCTTCGCCCCGGTGCGGTACTCAAGGGAGCCGATCAGGAGATGGGCATCCCGTTCCGCCAGAACAATCCCAAGTTTGCGAAAGCCATCAACGACGCACTCACTGAATTGAAGCAGGACGGCACGCTGAAAAAGATATCCGTTCATTGGTTCGGCACCGACGTGACCCAACCCGTTGCGCAGTAATTCCGCGGCTTTTCTGCATAGCCACGCCGATCCGCTGGTTTGATTGGCGTGGCGGATTGCACACTGATCGCGCGGCGACATCCCTCGATGTCGTGACTCATCACGCGGTCATATTAGCCAGCCCGCCGCGCAATCGGACCCGCCGTCCACCCATCACCGGCCGCACCTGGTAAGCACTGCGCGAAAGCCGGAAGTACCAGCGCAGCGCGCCTGACTCGCCTCCTCTCCGCCATTTGAAACCGATCGCTCGCTCGCACAAAGGCGACTGCCCCACGCCCGCCACTCAGCGCCCGTTCTCTTCGCGCACTCACGTGCGCCCCGCCGCCAATTCCCGCGCACTTTACCTGGGGCAGAACTCGGGCGCACAATCTGTCCGAATATCGCGGCCCGCGTGACTCTCGCCAGTTCCAACCGGCCACCGCCCACAGACTCACTCCCGCACGCACCGTGCGCCTATCCCTTCGGAACGCGTCCATGAGCAATAAGTCTTCAGGCAAACTGGAAGAGCTGCTGGCAGGCGGCAGCCGCCACTACCAGATCTTTCCAAAGCTGGATGAGCGGCAATTCGCACTTCTGGAACGATACGGCGAACGGCGCAAGCTGATCACCGGCGACGTGCTGTTCTCCGAAGGCGAGCGCCATATACCCATGTTCGCCATCGTCTCCGGCACCATCGAGGCGACGAGGGGCACAGGGGAGAACCTGCACGTTCTGGGCCTGCACGGCCCCGGCAGTTTCACTGGCGAAGTAGGAACGCTTGCCGGTCGCGCCGCGGTGGCGAGCGCCCGTGCCACCAGCGACTGCGAAGTGATCGTGATCGATGAGGAGTCGCTCCGCGCGCTCGTCATCGCTGAAGCGGAATTGAGCGAAACGATCATGCGCGCCTATATCCTGCGGCGCGTCGCGTTCATTCAGGATCAGAACGGCGGCGTGCTGGTCATCGGCAGTTCGGCTTCGCTGGATACGCTCAAGCTGCGGCATTTCCTGAGCCGCAACGCTCATCCTTTTGCTTACTTCGATATCGTCGAACACGAGGAAGCGAAAGCACTCCTTGAGCGCTATGGCACAACCGAAGCCGATTTGCCAGTGGTGGTCACGTTGCAAGGCAACGTGCTAAAGCAGCCGACCCATCGGGCCGTCGCCGACGCGATCGGGCTCAGCCCCGACCGCCTGAACGGCGAGCGGTTCGACGTGGTGGTAGTCGGTGCGGGACCGGGCGGTCTTGCGGCTGCGGTCTATGCGGCTTCCGAAGGATTGAGAGTGGCCGTGCTGGACACCAAGGCGCCGGGCGGCCAGGCGGGCACCAGTTCGAAGATAGAAAATTACTTCGGCTTCCCAACGGGTATATCGGGGCAAGCGCTTGCCGGGCGCGGCCTGTCGCAATGTCGTAAATTCGGCGCCGAGGTCGGCGTGCCAATCGAAGTACTCGGCATCGAATGTCACAACGGGCCGCCCTTTCACCTCCGGCTCAATTATGACGAGCATCTGTATGCCCGCTCGGTCGTGATCGCGACCGGCGCACGCTATCGCAAACCCTTGCTCGACCGCCTCGAGCATTTCGAGGGACGCGGCATCTATTACAGTGCCACGTATATGGAAGCCGCATTCTGTCCGCAGCAGGAGTTGGTCATCGTCGGCGGAGGCAACTCGGCGGGCCAGGCTGCGGTCTTTCTCGCGGGATTCGCCCGTCACGTGCACGTCGTGATCCGCGGTGACGCACTCAATGCGAGTATGTCGAATTACCTGATCAGGCGCATCGAGGCAGCCGCGAATATCACCGTTCATACGCGAACGCAGATCGTGGAATTGAACGGCGACACACAGCTCGAATCGATCAAATGGAACCGGCAAGGGCAGATCGAAGAAAAAGCGATCCGCCATGTCTTCCTTTTTCTCGGCGCACAGCCCAATACCGCGTGGCTCGGCGATTGCGTCGAACTGGACAGGAATGGCTTTGTGCTCACCGGGCCCGATGCAATCAACACGTGGTCGTCGGAGCGCCCCGCTCATTTTCTCGAAACGAGCCGGCCCGGCATCTTCGCGGTGGGTGACGTTCGCAGCGGGTCGGTCAAGAGAGTGGCGACGGCTGTCGGGGAAGGCGCTGCCGCGGTTCAGTCGCTGCACCAGTTTCTGGCGCTCGATGGGTAATCTCAGAAAGCTCACACCGAAATGGTTGAAGCCGGCCTCTGTGCGAGGCCGGCTTCAATGCCAGTGCTTTCCTGGCTGTCTATTTGCGCTGCTGCATGTTTGCCAGTTCTCCCGGTCCAGGCGCAACCTGCGTTCCATCGACTTGTCTTCGTCAATGCGCCTGGACGCAGTCAAACTGGCGGGCGTAATTTAGCACGTGACTATGCCGGATAGCTGTTTCCAAAACCGAGAAAGAGTCAACAATTGTAATTTCGCGCGGGACGCCCGCCGCCATCGGCAACGCGCAATCCCACGGCCTTCGTGCCCTTAAAACGCGTGCCTTAGCCCCACCATCCCGACGAATTGCGAAGGTCCGGACGACGGCGTCGTATTCTGCGAGTCGCCGACCACCGCGACCGCATCGACGATACTCGTCGCGCCGGCACCTGTTGCGACCAGCGACTTGCCACGCGCATGCTGATACGCCTCCAGCGCATAGAGCGTCGTGCGTGCGGAGAGGTTGTACGTCTGTTCGAGTGAAATCTGGTGATAGCGTGCGGGATCGCTGATGCCATTCGCCTTGCTGGCCTGCGTATAACTGTAGCCCGCGCCGACCGTCACGCTGGACGTGACCCGGCAGGTCGAAATTGCGCCGTACGTATTGAACACGGCCTTGCTCGTAAACAAGGAACCATTGCCCGGCGCGTATTGCACGTTCGAATAGTTGATACCGACCATCAGGTCCTGCAAGCTATAGCGCGCCGCCGCGGCAAACAGTTGTGCGCTGCGCGCGGTGGCGTAGCCGTTATTCACCGGCGAGTTGATCGCAAAGCTGCCGAGCGCCGCGCTCGTCGCGATGTCTTTCAGCTTCACGTAACCCGCTGCAATTGCGAATGGCCTGTAGTCGTAGCGAAACGCCGCGCTGAAATGGCTGCCGTTGGCAATGCTGCCCGGCGCGCCACCCAGGCCGTATTGCGCGCTCATCTGCAAGCCCGCCATAGCCGGCGATAGATAGGTAACCGAATTATTGAAACGCAGCGTCGTGTCGAGCGCGTCGATATCGCCGGGATGCGCGCCGGTCGCACCGGTGAGCACGCCGGTCGGGCCGAGTCCACCGACCATCTGGAAGTAAGGCGTGTATTGGCGGCCGAGCGTCACCGTGCCGTAGCGGTCATTCGCCAGACCCACATAAGCTTGTCGGTTGAACATGTAGCCAGCGCTGCTTTGCGCGCCGGTCAGTGAATTAAAGCCGCTTTCGAGCCGGAAAATCGCCTTCGTGCCGCCGCCGATGTCTTCCGCGCCGAGCAGGCCGAACTTGCTCGCCTGCAGGTTGCCCTGGCTCATGTAGAAGTTGGAGTGGCCGTTCTGGTTGCTGACATAGGCGAACGCGTTATCGACAACACCGTACAACGTCACGCTGCTTTGCGCCGATGCGCTGCTCGACACCACTGCGCCCGCCAACGGCAGGCAGGAAAGGACGAACGCGCGGGTTCGCGCGCGCTTCAAAGAGTTCATCGCTTGCTGGTCTCCGGATTGAATATCCGGCCTGATCCCTCAGGCCGGTGCTGGATGCTTTTTTGAGGGGTTCAGTGGGACAGGGAGATCCTCAGGCAGCGCCAGCCTTCGGCCGTGTGGTCGGCTGCGAGCGTGGCGCCGATACACTCGATAGCGCGCGCTTCATGCATCGGCATGTAGAGGCGGACTTGCGTCTGCGGCTGTTGCATCCAGCCTTCACGTTCGACCGCAATGCGCAACGTGTGCGCGTCGCCCTTCATCGTGACGTTCCAGCGGCCTTGTTCGCCGGTGCGCCAGGCTTCGCTCTCTCCGTCGTCCTCGACGCAGCCGCCGCGCGTCACGCCGGTGCCGGCGTGCGGCACCGCGATGAATGCGCGTTCGTCCGCGGGGTGGCCGAAGTGCTGTTCGGCGATATTCAACGGCACCACGCTGCCTTCACGCAGCAGGAACACGGGTTGTTCGAACGGCGCCGGCAGCGTCACCGTCTGAGCGCCGTCGAACACTTCGCCGCTCCAGTACGAGACCCAGCGCGTGCCCGCAGGCAGATACACGTCGCGCGTCGACTGGCCCGCATCGACCACCGGCGCGACCAGCACCGACGAGCCGAGCATCATGTCGTCGCCGTCTTCGAGGCAGCGCGGGTCGTGCGGAAACTCCGCGAACATCGGCCGCAAAACGGGTTCATAGGCGCGGTGAGATTGCCACAGCAGTTCGTACAGGTACGGGATCAACCGATAGCGCAGCTTGATCAGATCGGCCACGTGCTGCGTGACCTCGGGGTACATCCACGGTTCGTTGACGGTGCCGTCGTCATTCCACGAGTGGATGCTAAAGCGCGGCAGGAAGATACCGAACGCGACCCAACGCGCGAACAGCTCGGGGCCCGGCGCCGGACCCGAGAAGCCGCCGATGTCATGGCCGCTGTTCGACACGCCGGACATCGCGAGTCCAAGGCCCATTTTCAGGTTGAAGCGCAACGTCTCCCACGACGTGTAGTTGTCGCCCGACCAGGTCTGCACGTAGCGGTGCATGCCGACGCCGCCCGAGCGCGACACGAGGAATGGCCGCCGATCGGGCGCATGCTCGCGCTGCGCATCGTGCGACGCGCGCATCATCATTTGCGTTTGCAGCACCTTCGCCTCGCGCGCCGGATACGGTTTGCCGAAGCCGCGCGCCATCGCGTCAGGCGACCAGATCTCGAACTCGTTGTTGTCGTTCCACGTCGCCGCGATGCCGTGCTTCAGCAGGCTTTCTTTCACGCGCGCCTTCCACCAGTCGATGGTGTCGGGATTCGTGAAGTCCAGATACGCGCCGACTTCGTCCCAGTACTGCACCCATGCCGGGTCGCCGTCGCGCGACTCGATCAGCAGACCCGCGCGGGCCGCGTCTTCGAATGCCGGATGATCCTGCAGCAGACACGGCTTGATGTTCGCGCACAGTCGCACGCCGTGGTCGAGATAGCTCTGCACGAAGCCGTCGATATCGGGAAACTTCTCGTGATTCCAGTTGAACACGTAACGCTTCGGACCGATCGACGTATAGCCCGACGACAGATGGAACGAATCGCACAGCACGTCGTGCTCGCTGCATCGTTCGATGAATTCGCCCATGCGCTGCTGCGCGTCGGGCGCGTCGGTGTAGCTCATGGTCGAGCCGGAGTAGCCCAGCCCCCACTTCGGCATCCAGGCGGGGCGGCCCGTCAGCCACGTGAAGCGGCGTACCGCATTCAACGGCGTGCCAGCGGACGCGATGAAGTAATAGTCGAGGTCGCCATGCTCGGCGATGAGATGGCGGTAGTGGCCGTGGTAGTTGTCGAGCTCGCGGCCCATGTCGAAGCGGCAATCGGCGAGCGTGTCGTAGAACAGGCCGAAGCCGGTCGACGTTTGCGGCTGCCACGTCACGTAGAACGGAATGTGCTTGTAAAGCGGATCCGTCGTGCGCGCGCTGTAGCCCATCGCGTCGATATTGCGCATCTCGTAGCTCTGATGCGCACGATCGAGCGAGCCGGCGCGCTCGCCGAGGCCGACGTACATCTCGTCCTTGCGACGCTCGATGTAGTGATACACGCGCTTGTCCCACCAGCCGAAGTTGTAGGACTGCGTCTTGCGATCGCTCATCACGCGATGCCAGGCGCCGTCGTGCAGGATGTCCCACGCGCACAGGCCGCCGTCGAGCGTGACCGTCAGGCGCACGCGCGCCGTCTCGACCACGAGGTGCTGCGCGTCGTTCGACACCGCGAACGGCGGCGGCGTGAAGCCGTTGAGGTCACGACGCTCGCGCCCTTCCAGCGCGACATCGTCGGTGCCAGGCGCAATTGCCCAGGTGCGCGGGCCGTGCAATTCGCCGTCGGGCAGCACAAGCACGCGGATGATGTCTTCCGCTAGAACGAACAGCTCGATACGGCAGTTTTCCTGCGCGGTCAGAACAAGGTGGTTGTCGAGCTGGGACGACAACGCAAAACGTGGCGGGTGTTTCAGATTCGTCAGTGAACGCATGATGGGTCTTCGAATGAGGTCACGCAGGAGTGCCGGCGCCGGTGGCGATCGGACGCGGACGGCCGTCGGGAGAGACGCCGCGCATCAGGATGATCAGCAGCGTCGCGCCGATCAGGTCGAAAGCGCCGAGGGCGCCGAATAGCGGTGTATAGCCGATCGAGTCGGCGAGCGCGCCGACGAGCAGCGAGAAGCCGAGGCCGCCGATCCAGGCGGCCATGCCCGCAAAGCCGGCCACGGTGCCGACCTCGCTCGGGTCGAACACGTCGGCGGCGAGCGTATTCACGAGCGCCGAGATCATCTGATGCGCGAAACCGCCCACGCAGAAGAGCGCGATGGCCTGATACGGCGAAGCGACGAGGCCGATGGCCGCCGGCCCGAGCATCATGAAGGCGCCGAGCACGACGCCCGCGATGCGCGACCAGACCAGCGGCACGCGCAGGTGTTTCATCAGGAACGGCGACAGATAGCCGCCGAACAGCCCGCCCAGATCGGCGGCGAGAAAGGGCAGCCACGCGAACATCGCGATCTGCTTCAGATCCATGTGACGCTGGGTGGCGAGATAAAGGGGAATCCAGAAACTGAAGGTCTGCCACGCGGGTTCCGCGAAAAAGCGCGCTTGCGCAATCGCCCAGAAGCGGCGCGTGCGCAATACCTCGCGCACGCTGCGGCGGCGCGGCGCGGCAGGCGCCTGCCCGCTGACGATCTTTTCGCGCTCCACCTCGCTGATGCGCGAGTGATCCGCCGGCGAGCGGTACAGCAGATACCACGCGGCGGCCCACACGAAGCCGAGCGCGCCCGTCACGGCAAACGCGCTTTGCCAGCCATAGCGCAACGAGAGGAAGACGACCAGCGGCGGCGCGAGCAGCGAACCGAACGACGTGCCCGCGTTGAAATAGCCGACCGCAACGGATTTCTCGCGATCGGGAAACCATTCGGCAACCACCTTCATGCCTGCGGGGATGGCGACCGCTTCGCTCAGGCCCATGAGCCCGCGCAATGCCGCGAGCGAGAGCCAGCCGCTCGCGAAACCGTGGAATACGCCCGTCAGCGACCAGAGGCAGGCGAACAGCGCGAAACCGAGCCGCAGGCCGATCAGATCGATGATCACGCCGCACACCGGCTGCATCACCGTGTAGCCAATCTGGAAGGCGCCGACGACGTACGAATACTGCTGGGTGCTCATGTGCAGCAGTGTCATCAATTGCGGCGCCATCACGCCGAGCGAATTGCGCGAGAGATAGTTGACGATCGTGCCGAGGCACACGAGCGCGATGATCCACCAGCGCAGTCCAACGATTGTTTTCAAGGTATCTCCGAATTGTCGATGCCGCGAGTTGCCTCGAGCGGTATACGCGAATTCGAACTTTTCCTGTTCGTTTCGCGTCAGTCATCGTATCACTCGTCGCTTGACATCACACCAGGGAAAACCATGTGTGAGATTTACACTATTGATTATATTGAGATATCTACCTTATAAACCCGGTGTGCCGCAGGAACGAGATGTCTGATGACAAACACGATCATGCGCGAATTTGTTCCTTCAGATTCGCAAATGTTCACATTTGCGATGATTTGAGCGATCGGGCGTTGAGCGAGAGTCGTCTGGGGTCGGCATTCGCCAGCGACATTGGCGAGCGTGCCGCCACGCGGCCTGGCGCGTCGGAGAGATCGAGCGGGGGACGTCGGCGGCGTGCAGGCCGCCTACTAAGTGATCAGCCGCTCACGTCGCGACCGGTTGGCGTTCGGCGCAGCATGGCGCCATTGCCGTCGAGGCGGACGTGAGCGATTGCATTGGCCGGAACACGCGGCAAGTTCGCGACGCACGCGCCGGTAATGCAGCGAGCACCGCAGGATAAGCGAGGCTTTACTTTTCATACGGACAGCGAATCTTTAAGCAATCGAAGAGACCGCCGCTGCTCAACAAAGGCCGTTATGTCGGCCATGCCAACCCCAACGCTAACGCAAAGTCTCCTTATCCCCCGACTCCCGTTTGAACCCCGACAGCATCGAGCCGATGAGATTTTCGTGCGTCCATACGCTCATCACGAGCGCCGCCAAAATATGCACGCACACGCAGACCTGCAGCGCGATCGACAGACAGGTGTGAAGGTCCTGCGGCCAGTCCTCTCCCCAGAATGCGTCGAGGCGCATCATCCAGCCGCTCACGGCCAGCGCCAGAATCAGCAGCCATAACGTCAACGCCATCACGCCGCCAAGCGGATTGTGCGACAGATGATGCTGCGGCCTGCCAACGGCAAGCGAGCGAAGATATTCCATGAGACGCGAGTGCGTCGGCCACCATGCAGAAAACCGCGCGTTCATCGTGCCGATAAAACCCCACACGATGCGCGACACGACGAGCCCCGCGGCAACATAGCCGAGAATTCGATGCATCTGATCGGTCGAGCCGAACAGATTCCACACGACGATGCCCGCGACGCTCCAGTGCGTGAACCGCACCCAGATGTCCCAGATCTTGACGGGCATCGCGTACCGCCTGCGGTTAGTCGATTTCCGACTTCACGACATCCAGTGTCTTGGCGTCGAAGTAAATCTCGACCTTCTTGCCCTCTTTGTTGTGGCCGTAGATTTCATAGCAGTTGCCGTCGACCTTGAACTTTTTGATCTTGTAGCCCTGCCCTTCCAGTTGGGCGCGCGCATCCGACTCCTTCATCCATTCGCTCTTCGGATGGGCCACACAATCGGCCTTCGCGAATACTGCACCGGAAATGCCGAACGCCGCCATCAACACCAGAAACTTGAACATCGGTCACCTCGCCCGCTGATTTGTCGAGCGGTCAGCCTACTTCAAACGAGAATCGATCGCAAGTAAACTGTAAGGTTGAGCGGAGCGCGGAACGAAGGTGCCGCTCGCGATTGTCCCTGCCCAATAGAAGGGGAAAGGATACGAAAGACTGGGAAACAATCTGCTGGCGGCTAACAATAAACTCGAAAAAATGAAATCAAGCTTCGCCGACATTCGCGAGTAGGTGCCGGCGAATGTCAGCTTTCGTCATTGACGAATGCGTCGTCTCGACCCGGAACGGTCTGCGAATCTGTTCGATCGCATATAACCGCTACCACGGCTGACTGGAGCGGCCCCCTGAAACTCCGGACACAGTCTCCCACTTACAATAGCGGGTAGGCATACGACAGTGTTTTTGACTAACAACAAGCAAGAAGTGATGGAAGTGTTGACGGGACCGGAGCGCCGTCGTCGACGTTCCGTCCAGGAGAAAGTGGCCATCGTGCAGGAAGCCCTGGAGCCGGGAGCAACGGTTTCAGCGGTTCCCGACGACACGGGCTGAACCGAAACCAGGCGTTTGCGTGGCGCAAGCAATACGAGGAAGGCAGCCTGGCTGCGGTGAAGGCGGGGGAACCGTGGTGCCCGCCTCGCAGTTAGCCTCAGCGATGAAGGAAATCAGGGAACTCCAACGTCTGTTTGACAAGAAGACGCTGGAGGAAGAAATCCTGAAGGAAGCAGTCGAATATGGCCCCTCAAAAAAACTGGATTGCGCGCTCGCCCTTACTGCCCGGGGACGACCAACGAAAGCGGTCTGCGATGTTCTCGGCGTGGCGTGCTCTGCTCTGCCAGTCAGAAAAGCCCGTTCGCCGGACTGGCAGGACGGCCGCCGCGCCCGACAGACCGACGACACGGAGCTGGTCGCTGCAATCACGAGCACGTGGCGGGGCTTGCCGACGTATGGAGACCGGCGAGTCTGGGGCACTGCTGCGACATAGTCACGAAATGACTGGTGCGCCGTGCGTGAACGCCAAGCGGGTCTATCGCGTCATGCGCGACCATCAGTTGCTGCTTCGGCGTGTTGGCCAACGTTGCGATGCCCGCAGACCACAGACAGATGCTGCACATCCGCACGGCTATACTAAAAGGCGGCAAGCTGCCAGACATGACTCGCCGCATTCACCAGGAACATAGTCCTCATCTTGCGTGATTCACTTCACCACAACGAATCCCGAACCAACCAGATCTTCGATGAAGCGCACTCCCTCCTCCCTCGACACGCCACATCAGGAGCCCGCCCAGATGGATGACGCGACCCGCATCTTCGACAGGCTTCGCCCTCGTTTGCAGGGCATCGCGTACCGGATGCTGGCGTCGGTTGCGGAAGCCGAAGACGTGGTGCAGGACGCATGGCTGCGATGGCATGGCGCAGACCGCGCCACCATCGACACTCCGGAAGCGTGGCTCGTATCGGTCACCACGCGTCTGTCGATCGACCGGCTGCGCGCCGCCAAGGTGCAGCGCGAGCACTACGCAGGTATCTGGCTTCCAGAGCCGCACATCATCGAGTCGCCGGTCACCCCCGAGGAGATCAAGGAGCGAGCGGACGACGTGTCGGTTGCGTTCCTGATGCTGCTCGAACGACTGACGCCCGAGGCGCGCGCAGCATTCCTGCTGCGAGAAGTTTTCGATGCCGACTACGATGAAGTGGCCGACGCCATCGGCAAAAGCGAAGCCGCTTGCCGCCAGTTGGTGAGCCGCGCGAAGACACAGTTGCGCGATGAACGGCCGCGTTTCGCGGTGTCGCGCGAAAGCCATCTGCGGTTGCTGCAAGTGTTCGCGCAGGCGTTGGAGCGCGGCGACTTCGCGGCCATCAACGGCATGCTCGCTGAAGACGCCGTGCTCGTCGGCGATGGCGGCGGCCGCGTGCCGAGCTTCCCCAGACCGATGGTCGGCGGCAGGCGCATCGCGCAACTGTTCTACGCCGCAAGCCGGCGCTTTGGCAGCGAACTGCGCATCGAACTCGCGGTGCTCAACGGACAGTGGGCGCTGTTGCGCTTCATCGAAGGCACCCTGGAATCCGCGCAGTCGTATGAGATTGATGGCGCGCGGATCGTGCGCATCCAGGTGCAGCGCAATCCGGACAAGCTCGTGCGTCTCGCGGCCGCATTCGGAGCTTGCTGAAGATTTTCTCCACGGCAGGAGGCGTCCGCGCGATTGGTGTCGAGCGGGCAACAGCGTGAGCACCCTGGCATGTCTACCGGGCCCGGGCGGCGGAACCTACCATGGTTTCCGTACGGCAGATCGCCGACACCGCTGCTCCGGTCGCCGAAGGGCGCCGGCTTCATTCCCGCCAGGAGAAAATCATGAGCCAACGCATCAACTACATCCAGCAATCGCCGGAACTGTTCAAGAAGTTTCTCGAGTTCAGCAACCTGCTGGGCGACAGCGCCATCGAGGAATCGGTCCGCGATCTCGTCGCGATCCGCGCTTCGCAGATGAACGGCTGCGGCTTCTGTGTCGACATGCACGTGAAGCAGGCAAAGATCCACGGCGAACGCGAGTTGCGTCTGCACCATCTGGCCGTCTGGCGCGAATCGACGCTGTTTGCGCCGCGCGAACGCGCCGCGCTCGCGTGGACCGAAATCCTCACGCGCCTGCCCGAGCAAGGCGTTCCCGACGACATCTACGAGCGCGTACGCACGCAGTTTTCGGAGAAGGAACTGTCGGATCTGACTTATGAAGTGATGGCGATCAACGGGTGGAACCGCGCGAACGTCGCCTTCAAGACCGTGCCGGGCTCGTCGGACAAAGCGTTCGGTCTCGACAAGGCCGGCCTTGCATGAGTAACGGCCGCGCACCGCGTGGCCTTTGCAGGAGAAACATCATGTCGAGATCGAAAAGACTCGCGTTGCTGGTGCCGCTGCTCTGCACGGCGTGGTTTGCGGGACCGGCCAGCGCCGCGCCCGAGGCGATCGTCACGCCCGTGATGGAGCAGCCGCTCGCGGACTATCCAGGCAAGGAAGCGCTGATGATCACGGTCGTCTACCCGCCCGGCGGCGCCGATCCCGCCCATCGGCACGATGCGCATGGCTTCATCTATGTACTGGAAGGGTCGATCGTGATGGGCGTCAAGGGCGGCAAGGAAGTGACGCTCACGCCTGGGCAGAGCTTCTACGAAGGGCCGAACGATGTTCACACGGTCGGCCGGAACGCCAGCGCCACGCAGCCGGCCAAGTTTCTTGTCCTGCTGCTGAAGAACAAAAATGCGCCTGTGCTGACGCCGGTGAAGTGAAGTGATCCACCCGCCTGTGACATCGTCCGCCGAAAAAAATGGCGGATCGTGTCACAGCGCGCGCGCGTCGCCCGTCTTGGGGATATGCACCTCTTCGACCCGAGCCGCCATGCCTGACATGCACGCGTTCCGCCGACCAGCGGCACCCTCTTCCATTTCCGCCCCCGCTAGCGAGGATTCGCTCGCCAGCAGCTTCGCCACCAGCTACGCGGGCGTCATCGCGTTTCTGGCGGTCGCCAGCGAAGGCAGCTTCGCCAAGGCCGGCGACCGGCTCGGCATCGGCCGCTCGGCCGTGAGCCGCAACATCCAGAAACTCGAAGCGCAACTGGATGCGCGCCTCTTTCTGCGCACCACCCGCAGCACGTCGCTCACGCGGGAAGGCGAACGCTTCTACGAGAACTGCCATCCCGGTGTGGAGCGCATCGTGCAGGCGTTGGAGGAAATGCGCGAGCTTCGCAGCGGACCGCCACGCGGACAATTGCGCATCTGTTCGACGAGCGGCTTCGGCCGTGCGATCGTCGCGCCGCTGTTGCGCGGTTTTCACGAACGCTATCCGGATATCGCGCTCGACCTGCTGCTCAACGACAGTCCGGCCAACTTCACGGCCGACCGCGTCGACGTCGCTTTCCGCGACGGACGCATGGAGGACAGTCAGGTCGTCGCCAGGCAGTTGATCCCGATGCAGATGATCGTCTGCGCGTCGCCCGCCTATGCACGCGAGCACGGCTTGCCGCGCAGCGTGGCGGATCTGGGGGCGCATCGCTGCATCAACTTGCGGGCGGCGTCGGGGCGCATCACCGAATGGGAGTTCAAGGTGAACGGCCTGCCGCACAGGATGACGCCCAACGCCCCACACACGTTCAACGACCCGGACCTCTTACTGCAAGCCGTGCGCGACGGTTTGGGCATTGCGCAGCTCGCCGCGTACCAGGTCTGCGACGCTCTGCGCGACGGGCGGCTGCGGTCCTGTCTCGAGCAATACGCGCCCGACGACCGCGGCCACTACATCTGCTATCTGAGCCGCAAACATCTACCCGCGCGTATCCGTGTATTCGTCGATTACATGACGGAACAAACGCGCGCGCTCGACCTCGACTGCATGACCTCATTCCCCGTACTTTCCGCCTTGCCCACGGCGCGCGCGCGCTGATTGGTGTCGTCGCGGCAACAGTGCGAGTTCCGCCGCGGGCCTACTGGGAGCCGCGGCCGACGCCTACTATTGAACTCGTACGGCGGCCACATCAATCAGGTTTCCGATACAGCCCCCCTGCGACGCGCCGTGTGCGATGCGCGCGCCAGGCCCCGAGACACATCCGGCGGCCTCTACGGCTGCACGAACACTCATCGAGAGGACATCATGAAAATCGTCGTCATTGGCGGTAGCGGACTCATCGGCAGCAAAGTCGTCAACGACCTGCGGACGCGCGGTCATGACGTGATCGCGGCATCACCGGCGTCGGGTGTCAACACGATCACCGGCGAGGGACTTGCAGACGCACTGAGCGGCGCGCAAGTCGTCGTCGACGTGGCCAACTCGCCGTCGTTCGAGGACAAGGCCGTGCTCGAATTCTTCGAAACGTCCGGCCGCAATCTGTTCGCAGCCGAAACTGCCGCGGGCGTCACGCATCACGTCGCGTTGTCCGTGGTCGGCACCGAGCGGCTCGCGGAAAGCGGCTATTTCCGCGGCAAGATCGCGCAGGAGAAACTGATTCGCGCATCGGGCGTGCCGTACACGATCGTCCAGTCGACGCAATTTTTCGAGTTCGTCGGCGGCATCGTGCAATCGGGCACCGAAGGCGACACCGTACGGCTTCCGACCGCGTACATCCAGCCGATCTCCTCGGACGACATCGCCCTCGCGGTCGCGGACTATGCGCTCGGCAAGCCGCTGAACGGCGTCGTCGAAGTGGCGGGGCCGGAGCGGATTCGGCTACCCGAACTCGCGGAGCATTTCCTTAGCGCGACGCACGATCAGCGCAAGGTGGTCGCGGATCCGCACGCACGCTACTTCGGCGCCGAGTTGCACGACGACACGCTGGTGCCCGGTGCGAATCCACGCCTCGGTTCGGTGAAGTTCGACGCGTGGTTCAGCCAGTCGCAAACGGCTCGTTGACGCCGGAGTCGGGGGCACCTTGCGCCCGCCGCGCCGCTCACGATTGCTGGATGCGTATCACGGCCGGGACCGTCGTGAACTGCATTCAACCACCGTCACAGTGAGCGGCGTCCGTCCCCGCGCGGCTAGCCTTTTCGAGTACGATTGGCGGCATCCATGGGTTTTCCCTGAGGAAACCCATGTCGATACCCGCATTGCCGGTTCGTCGTAGAAGTAAGTCCAACTTCTCTAGTGAAAGGCGAGCACATCATGTCTACCGGAACCATTCATCTTCACCGCGTTTTGCGCTCCACGCCCGAGCGCGTCTACCGCGCCTTCCTCGAACCCGATGCAATCGTGCGCTGGCTGCCGCCCTACGGTTTCACCTGCCAGGTCCACCACATGGATGCCCGCGTCGGCGGCACCCACAAGATGTCTTTCCGCAACTTCGGCACCGGCCATAGCCACTCATTCGGCGGCGAGTACATCGAACTGGTGCCGAACGAGAAAATCCGCTACTTCGACCGCTTCGACGATCCGAACCTGCCCGGGCAGATGCACGTCACCATTTCATTGCGGCAGGTGTCCTGCGGCACCGATGTCACCATCGTGCAGGAAGGCGTGCCCGAGGTCATTCCGGTGGAGATGTGCTACCTCGGCTGGCAGGAATCGCTCGCTCAACTGGCGAGGCTCGTCGAGCCGGAGATACCTGACTGAGCACGTCTGGCAGGCAAGCGTGCGCCGCGTTGCCCGAAGCGCGTCGCGTAAGACGCTTCGGGCATCGGGGCATCGTTCACATGTCCGACGACTACTTCGTCCGCGCCGGCTTTTTCGTTGCCTTTGCCTTTACACCAGCCGTATTGAGAGCGATGGCGGCGCGGATAAGCGTCTTGAACGCCGCCGCGTCGACCTGCTCTCCTTCATGGATGTCGATCGCGCGTCGAACATTTCCGTCGAGACTAGCGTTGAAGAGGCTGGACGGATCTTCCAGCGAAGCCCCCTTGGCGAAGGTCAGCTTCACGACCGACTTGTACGACTCGCCGGTGCAGATGATCCCATCATGCGACCACGTGGGCGTGCCCATCCACTTCCATTCCTCCACGACCTCAGGGTCCGCATCCTTGATGAGCTTGCGCATCCTGCTCAACGTCTCTCCGCGCCAGTCTCCGAGTTCGGCGATTCTGTTGTCGATCAATTCAGATGCCGGCTGACCTTCGGTCGGCTCCGCCTTTTTCATCTTCTCCTCCTGATCTTTCGGACATCGTAATGATTCGGGGCAAGCCTTCTTTTTTGGCTACGACGCCGGTTTTTCCTCTTACCGTGCGCCCGTTTCAGAGACCGAAGCGCTTCGTGTACTCGGTGTTCAGGCGCGGCCAGCCGAATTGCATCGCGTCGCCGCCGACGATACGCCCGATCGGATCACCCGCCACGAGCCTCTCGAGCACGTCGAGGCAAATGTGCCACCCGGCTGCGCCCATCGAGATGAAGTTGCGATCGATGTTGTGCCAGAGCGTGAGACGCGTGCCGTCGCCGAGCGGTTCGAGTGTCCACCGCATATCGTTGCCGCCCCAGCGGTATTCGAGCAGATTCGGCGCGTCGGCGCGCGTCACCTCGGTCTCCGAGATCTGCGGCGCCGGCGTTCCGACCGTCGAAAGCCTGACGGGCCCGACGCAGGCGAGGCTACGGTCGGCATCGAACGGCGCCCATTCACGCAGACTGGCCGGATCGGTCAACGCCGTCCAGACTTGCTCCGGCGAATGGCGCAACTCGCGGACGACAACGAGCGTCCACTTTTCCCCATCCTGTCTGACTTCGGCGCCGGCGGCAGGGCCCGGCATGTATTCGTCGCGATTGCTCATCGTTTCTTCCCCTTGCTGCGCGGTGCAGGATCGACCTGATCGAGGTGACGCTCCAGAGCGTCGAGATGGACCGACCAGAATCGGCGGAATGGAGCGAGCCAGGCGTCTATCTCCATCAACGGTTCCGGATTGATCCGGTATAGACGCCGTTGTGCATCAACGCGCGCCTCCACGAAACCGGCCTCCCGGAGCACCCGCAGATGCTTCGAGACAGAGGGTTGCGAGAGGTTGAGCTTCTCCTCGATTTCACCCACCGACTGCTCCGAAGCTGCAAGCAGACTCAGGATGGCGCGGCGGTTCGGCTCGGCGATGATGGCAAATGTCGACTCCATACCTCTTATATACCTCTTTAGGCATATACAAGTCAAGCTGTGCGAATGGACGCTGCGCCGCACGACGTGCGGTCCCCCAACCTGTTGCACGTTCTCATCGACGAGCATCGCTAATTCGATCGTGTCCGCAAAATTCAAGTCGATGCCGGTAGAATCCGCATCGCCTTCCATATGCGCCGATCGCATGAACCGATTTATTTAATACATTTGTCTGTTCGGGCTATTTGCGCTCGAATGGCGGGTTTGCGCGCCGCTTGCGACTCGTCCAGCTGGTCCCGGCGCAGCAACAGCGTGCCTGACGTCCATTTGCGGTCGTTCATTCACGTTGCGCGGTTTTTAAAAGAGTGATGAAAGGAGAAACATGAAAACCATGCTTGCAACGCTGACGATGGCGCTACTCGCCGTATCGTCCGGCAGCGCCATCGCAAAGGAGTGGTCGACCGTGCGCTTCGGCGTCGATGCGAGCTATCCGCCGTTCGAATCGAAAGCCGCCGACGGCCAGCTCGTCGGCTTCGACATCGACCTGGGCAACGAGATCTGCCGCCGCCTGAACGCGAAATGCGTGTGGGTCGAAAACTCGTTCGACGGCATGATTCCCGCGCTGAAAGGCCGCAAATTCGACGGCGTACTCTCGACGATGTCGATGACCCCGGCGCGCCAGGCGCAGATCGCGTTCTCGTCCAAGGTATTCCGCATCCCCACCCGCCTCGTCGCGAAGAAGGGCGCGCCGATCGTACCGACACCGGAAGCGCTGAAAGGCAAGCACATCGGCGTCGAGCAGGGCTCGATTCAGGAGACGTACGCGAAGACGTATTGGGAGCCGGCCGGCGCGGTTGTCGTGTCGTATCAGGATCAGGATCTCGTCTACACGGATCTGATCGCCGGCCGTATCGACGCATCGCTGCAGAACGCCGTGCAGGCCGAAGTCGGTTTCCTGCGCACACCGAGAGGCAAGGACTTCGCATTCGCCGGCAACGCGCTCTACGACGCGAAGACGCTGGGCAGCGGAACCGCGATCGGTTTGCGCAAGGACGACACCGAATTGAAGGAGAAGATCGACAAGGCGATCGCCGACACGCGCGCGGACGGCACGTATGACAAGATCGCGAAAAAGTATTTCGACTTCGACGTCTACGGTCAGTGAACTCGGCCCGGCTCACCCCATTGCGTGGTGAGCCGAACCGCTACAGCATTGCGCGCAACGCGCATTCACATGACAACCGGCAGCAAGCTTCGCCCGACTCAGAAGAGATAGGTGCAGAAGAGGCCATACGATATCTGGCTCGTCTTCTCGGTGATCGGACTGTCGGTTGCGTCGCCACGCAGCCACGCGAATGCGGCATTGGCGCCGACATTCCAGTGCCCCCCAATCCGATACACGCCACCGACCGAAAAGCGCAACTGGTTCAAGCCAGAACTCGCCGAAAAGCCCGGCAAACCAGAGCGGGCACTCTGCTGCGCGTTCACGCCGAAATAGGTTTCGTTATAGTCGCTGCTCGCCCACGTGAGTCCGGGTCCGGCACTCAGCGTCAATCCCGGCATCGGCTCGTATTTGCCCAGCACATCGAAAGTCACCACGGTGCCGCGGTCGTTGCCCCCGATATCGGTCAACACGCTCGCGCGCGCCGTGACGAACTGATAGGTATAGACGCCGAATAGCTCCGCATGCGTGGTGCGCTTGATATCGCCGAGGCCATGCAGCCGCGAGTCGTCGGATTCGTTACGCGGCTCGATGAAGTCGTAAGTGATGGCCGCACCCACGCGCCAGTTACTGTCGCGATAGAAGTAAGCACCGAGCGACAGGAACGATGCGGCATCCGGATTGGCGCCAATGAAGAAGCGGTCGTAGCTGGCGCTCACCACTGGCACGCCCTCCCATTTCGTGCCGCTCGCGCCTGGAAATTTAGGCATGTTCACGACGCCGGCGCCCACGGAAAAGCGCCATGGACTGGGCGTACCGGACGGGCCGGCTTGGACCTCCGGAGCGGCAAGGGCGAACGCGCTCTCGGAGAGGCTCAGCGTATCGTCCGCCATGGCCGTCACGGCACACAGCGATAGCGCAGAGCCCGCAAGCAGCTTGGTCATGCACCGCATTGACACTTCGATCATTTCGGCTTCTCCGTCGGCAAAGTGAAGGGATCGGACCCGGCGGGCGTGAGTCATGAAGTTCAACAGGCAGTCTTGATGCTGAATTTCAGACTCAATACCGCACGGCCTATGGTTGTTCGAACGACGGACAACCCAGCGTATCGATCACATGAAATGGTTCATGTCCTGTTGCGTTCGGAGTTGCGATGGAAAGTGCCGCCGACACCTATGAATGGATCAACTTGAGCACTCATCCGGTCCATCTCGCTCTCCGAACTGTTGATTTCTGTCTTATTCCCACGGATCTGTCGACGCAGTTACGTGCCATGAGAATAGCCCCTTTTTTCCGGCTGTCGCAAGCAAATTTTGCCAGGTGTTTTTTTTGCAACAGGCAAGCATCCATTTCTATTAGTACTGCGTTGCTCACCGCCGCACTCGTTTTGCACCGAATGAAGCCGGAATTTGCCAGAGCTTTCCATAGAAAATAACCTGAAGGGCCTTCACTTTTCTTAGATGCCGGTCGGCTTCGGCGGCGGCATTTTTTTGCACGCGGCGATCTACGCTTATGGCGTGATCTATGCCTTCAAGAAAGTACAGTGACAAGACAATCGGTACGTCATATTCATGCTTTTATGATAAGTCGCAGAAACAGTACGCTAACCGCCGTATCAGTGCCGACCTGTCGTGGCGGGGGTGCGTTGCCGGCCTTGCGGCTTCGCTGCCGAGTCTCGTCCTGCCCAGCATCAGCAGCGCGCAAAACGCCACGCCGCCGGGCGCGCCTGCGAAGTTGGTGATCGTCAGAACTTCCGGCTTTTTGACGGCAGATCAGCGCCGCAGGGCGAGACGGCGGCAGCGCCATCGCCGCTTCGGAAGACGAGGCTCGGATGCGCGTGCGCGAACAGTTCATCCAGTGCGCATCCCAGATAAAGGCTCGTGGGATGCGCAGTCGTCTCCACACCACTCAGTCCCCTGGACATGCTTGCGTTCACTGAAAGGCATTTGCATGCCACCATCGAAACTGCTGCGGACTGGGGCACGTATGGCCTGGTGCATGCGTACACCCGCTGGTATTCGGCCGCGCAGGCGCGAGGCATGGCGACGGGCATGAACGGCCAATTGCTTGGACTCTCCGGCAAGCGCGATTCCTATCCGCGTAAACTGGGTTTGCTCGAAGAAGCCGCGTACGCGGATCTATTGCTCGTCGACGGCAATCCACTCGAGAACATCGATCTGATCGCCAATCCGGACCAGAACCTGCGCGTCATGATGAAAGACATAAAATTCTATAAGAACCAGATTCAGGCATAAGGAAAGCCACCCATGCATTGCAACATCTGTTTCGCAGCAGGTGTTGCAATTCCAAAGAGAATCGGCGGCACTCGTGTCATGCCGGTTAGCGTATTCCCGAAGATCTTGCCGTCTTTCATGAATAGGCCGAGGTTGCTCGCGGCGTCAGCCGGAAACCGACTATTCGCGATTGGAGCGCATGCCCAGACGCATTGCATCGGCTGGCGTCGTGGTAGTCGAGCGCGCTGATGTATTCAGGCGTAAGCCGCGCGTGTCCGCATCGACAACGTCTACATAAGACTACTGACTGCCGCGTCCGATGATTTCATTGCGAACCGCTAGCCGGCTATTGACGGACTGCACACCGGGCACGCCCTTCGCCGTGTCGATCGCGAGATCGACCTGGCTCGCCTCGGGCACGCTGCCGCTCAACGACACGAC
Source organism: Paraburkholderia sp. TE9906 (assembly GCF_056279605.1). Lineage (NCBI taxonomy): Bacteria > Pseudomonadati > Pseudomonadota > Betaproteobacteria > Burkholderiales > Burkholderiaceae > Paraburkholderia > Paraburkholderia sp. TE9906. Next base: position 77,151 of record NZ_JBWCCT010000015.1, on the reverse strand, counting down.
GCCATCATTCGCACGCACTGTAATGTTCCGAAAGCGCAGTCCCCGATGCCTCGCCTCCTTGAGTGCGCGGCGCACGTCTCGGGCAAGCTGCCTGTTCGCGGCCTTGGCATCCTTGGTGACCTGCACCGGATATGATGCCGCTTGCGCTGACGAGGCAGGTTGCGCCTGCGCGTCGAGACATGCCAGTACGATCACCGCGCCGCCAACCCGTTTGATGAACTGAACCGCTTTCATGCATTTTTCTCCTTTGTCTGGCTCCTGATGACCTTTCGTTCATCAGGAAGCGAGGCTCATCAGATAGCCTTGTGATGGTTTAAACAATGTGCTTCCAGAACTGCATAATTCCGCAGCCAGCCGCTTTGCTGTACGCAGCACGACGATCAATCGGTGACGACCTCATTGAACATCGGCAGCGCGGCGAGACTGACCAGACTGCATACGGCCATGTACCAGACCGGCGCATACGGACTTTGGGTGACATTGAGCAGCCACGTCACGATGAACGGAGCAAAGCCACCGAAGAGCGTCACGCCGACGCTGTAGACAATGCCCAGCGAACGTCCGCGGATTTCACGTGGAAAACCCTCGAGCAGCAGAAGAAAGCCCGTCGGATTCGACACTGCCCGAAGACCGACGATCACGGTTACGCTCAACAGAATCGTGATAAGGCTCGGAATCCGAAGCATTAGCGCGAAGACCGGATAAAGCAGCAGAACGCCCGCTACGCCGGTCACATATAGCATGGGTTTGCGCCGCTTCAGCCGGTCGGTGAGCTTGCCACCCACCGGCGACACGAACGTTAGAATCAGACCTGCGACGCCGCTAGGCAGAAGCGCCGCAACGCCCGACAGATGTGCGACGTTCATCAGCCAGGACGGAAGATAAAACACCATCACGTACATCGAAGACGTGCCACCGATCATCAGCAACGTGCCAAGCACGATACGGCGCACATCGTATTTCACGTCGCCCGTGGGAATGCCGGGCGCGCGAGGCGCGGCATGCAGAGTCTCGTGAAGATGGTTGCGGATATACAGGCCGACGGGACCGATCAACAAGCCGAGCAAAAACGGCACGCGCCAACCCCAGCTTTCGAGTGCAGCGGGCGATAACGACCGGGTCAACAGCACCCCGCATAGCGCGCCCGCCAAGGCCGAGGCACCCTGACTGGCCAGCTGCCAGCTGACCAGATAGCCGCGCATACCCGGCGCGGCCGATTCCATCAGAAAGGTGGTCGATGCGCCAACCTCGCCGCCCGCCGAAAAGCCCTGAATCAAACGGCCCGCGACGATCAGCAACGGCGCGGCGATACCGATTTGCGCGTAAGTCGGCGCGAGCCCGATGATCGCCGTGCCGAGCGTCATCATCAGGATGGTCAGCATCATCGCCGCCTTGCGGCCACGGCGGTCCGCATAAGCGCCGATCACGATGCCGCCGATCGGCCGGACGACGAAACCGGCGCCAAAGGTCGCAAACGAGAGCAATAGCGGCCCATGCAGTCCGCCCACTGGAAAAAACAGCTTGCCGATCAGCGCTGCGAAAAAGCTGTAGACCGTGAAGTCGAAAAACTCGAGCGCGTTTCCAAGGGACGTCGCCAGGATGACGCGCCGATGTATAGCCGCTTCGGGAACAGCAACGGATTGCCGGTCGTCGTTAAAAGGTACGTCGGTCGCGCAAGTTGTCTTCATATCGCCACTTCAGGTGCAAGGAAACGCGGGTACCCGGCTGACGGCGAGTTATCGTCAGCCGGGTGTTGCGAGCCTCAGAACAGGTGATAGATGCCGACCGATGCGGTCAGCGGCGTGGTCCCGAGTTCGGGCGAGGCCGTACCCGTTTGCAACGGCAAAGGATTACTGTTCAGGATAACTGTGGAAATCCCGTAGTTACGGATAAAGCCGGCGCGAGCATATAGCGAAGTGCGTTTCGACAGCGAATAGTCGTAGCCGAACATCATGCCGAGCGCGGAATCTTTGGCCGGATTGCCGGCGGCGTCGCGAACGCCGGACGTATCGCGATAGACCACCGACGCGCGCAGTGCATTGCGCCCCCACGGCAAAGTTGCGCCCACCAGATAGGAACGCGCGATGCCGTTGGCCGCGAGATTCGGCGCAACCTGGGCGAACGCGGCCGACAGCACGTAGCTGCCCACGTCGTAGATCGCAGAGACGCCGTAGATATCGTTGCGAACGGTCTGCGACGTGCCCTCGATCTCGACCGGCGAACTCCAGACGCGGTTATACGCGCCTGCCAGATACAGCGAGCCGTTGGTCCACGAAGCGACGACACCCTGGTTCGACGCATACGGAGAAACGCCGTTCGTACCATTGAATGCATACATGAACGTCGCGCCAAAGCCGGCGACACGCGGCGTCGTCCAGGTCATCGAATTGCTTTCGCGCACGAGAATCTGACTCGATCCCGGACCCAGGTCCGCGTTGTAGCCGACGCCCTTCGGTGTCTGCACTGCGCCGCCCGCGAGCCAGGTGACCACCGAGTTGGTGGTCACCTCGCCGAACGGATCGATGAACTGCGGCAGATTCGCAGTGGGCTGAAGACCGAAGCGCACCACGCCCCAGCTAGCCGAATTGAGCCCCACCCACGCGGCGCGATCGAACAAGGTGTTGCTGGTGCCGAAGGTGCCGGTGTTGGCCATGAAGCCGCTTTCGAGGTTGAACTCCGCCTTCAGGCCACCGCCGAGATCTTCACGACCGAAAAGCCCGAACTGCGAAGTATGGACACCCCCGCTCTGCGTCTGCCAGCGCGACGTCCCGCTCACGCTCTGATAGTTGAACCCCATGTCGACCGCACCGTACAGCGAAATGCCGCTGCGCTGCGAACTCTCGATCTGCGGCCACTGGGACAGCTCGTTTAGCAGATAGGAGTCCGCGAATGCCGCGTGAGAAAGCAGCGCCATACCCGCTGCGCAAACAGTCTTCTTATAGTTCATCTGCATCCCCGATATGGACTTGAATTGTGCGAGCCAGCCGGGCGCGACACCCGGCGTGCAATTGCGAATCTCAGACGCTCTCAGACGCTCAGGTACTGCTCGACCAGGGTGGCCCAGTAGCTGACGCCGATCGGCAAGGCCTGATCGTTGAAGTCGTAGCCGGGGTTGTGGATCATGCAGCTGCCATGGCCTTGCGCCCCATTGCCGAGCGCGACATAGCAGCCGGGGACCTTTTCGAGCATCCACGAGAAGTCTTCACCGCCCATCATTCCGGGCGGCAAGGGCAGAATGTTGTCGGCGCCGACGACCGCGGCGATTGCCTGACGCGCCAGTTCGGTTTCTTTTGGCGTGTTCATCAGCACGCGTGTCACCGCCTGATAGTCGATGTGCGCCGTGACGCCGAAGCTGCGCGCCTGGCTTTCGACGATCTCGCGCAAGCGGGTTTCGATCAGTTGCTGGACCTTCGTATTGAGCGTGCGCACCGTCATCAGGATGGTGGCCGTCGACGGTACGACGTTGTGCGCCGTGCCGGCCTGGATCGCGCCCACCGTCACGACGGCGGCCTCGGCTGGTGGAACGTTGCGCGACATGATGGTTTGCAGCGCCATCACGATGCTGGCGGCTGCGACCACAGGATCGCGCGCGAGATGCGGCATCGCACCGTGCATGCCCTCGCCGGTCAGCTTGATCGTCACGAGATCGGCCGACGCCATCATCGCGCCGGGTTGCACGATGAACTGGCCGACCGGCAGGCCCGGCGCATTGTGCAACGCGTAGACAGCGTCGCACGGGAAGCGCTCGAACAGGCCTTCTTCCATCATCCGCGCCGCGCCGCCAAGACCTTCTTCCGCCGGTTGGAAAATCAGGTTCAGCGTGCCGTTGAATCGGCGGCTCTGCGCGAAGTAGTGAGCCGCGGCCAGCAGGATCGCCGTATGGCCGTCATGCCCGCATGCATGCATCTTGCCGTGCACCTGGCTTGCGTACGGCAGCCCCGTGTCTTCGATGATCGGAAGCGCGTCCATGTCCGCGCGCAGGCCGATCGAACGCGGGCCGTCGCCGAGCTTCAGGCGGCCAACCACACCTGTGCCACCCACGCCCTCGGTCACTTCATAACCCCAGGCGTTCAGTTTTTCCGCGACGAGGCGGCTCGTTTCGAGTTCTTCGAAACCCAGTTCCGGATGGGCGTGAATACGCTGGCGCAACTCGATGAATTGCGCCGCTTGCTCGCGAATCGCGGGATCGATATTTACAGTTTGGGACAACACCGCCTCCTCGGACAGACCCTTCAAACACACGCGCAATCAGGCTCAACGCGTTCTGGGAAGCGAGTCTACGAGGTCGTAGGCGGAGAAAAACATGATAAAGTTTTATACCAATAACCGTTGGTTATAGTATTTACCCTAAGGTAATAATGGCTATCAAGCTCCATCAGCTTCGAGCGCTGGTGGCGGTCGCCGATCATGGCAGCGTGATCGGCGCGTCACGCGCGCTGTTCGTCAGTCAGCCGGCCGTCACCAAGGCCATTCGTGAACTGGAATCCGATCTGGGCATCACCCTCCTCGGCCGCACGGTCAGTGGCGTCGTGCTCACGCCGAGCGGCGAGTCGCTGTTGCAGCGCGCGCGGCTGATCGTCTGCGAACTGGAGCGCGCCGAGCAGCAGATGGCGACGGAGCGGGGCGCGCTGGAAGGCAAGGTCACAGTAGGTGTGTCGCCGCTCGCCGCGCTGACGCTTTTGCCGGATGCCTATGCGCGGTTTCGCCAGGACATGCCGCAGGTCAACGTGGAGTTTCTCGAACAGACGGCCACGCGGCTGCTGGACGGTCTGCGCCAGGGCTCGCTCGACTTTGCGCTGGCCGCATCCTACGAGGGCGTGTCGGACGCGTCGATCGAGTGCACCGAAGTCTTGACGGTTCCATTGGCGTTTGCCGTGCGCAAGAGCGGCAAGCTGGCCAATGCCACCTCACTGGAAGATCTGCGCGACGCGGAGTGGATTCATTCCGACACGAGCAACGCGTACCCGCAGTTCATTGCCACGCTGTTCGACCAGCACGGTTTGCCGCCGCCGCGCCGGATCACGCGCTGCACGTCGCAATCCCTGCTCTACAGCCTCGCCATTTCGCTCGACACGGTCATGGCATGGGCGTCGCACACGCTCGAACTTGCCAATGCGAACGGCCAGTTCCGCAAGCTCGATTTCATCGAGACGTCGCATCACGCCAGGCTGCAATTGATGCGTCGCGAAGGTGCGATCCTCACTCGCCCCGCCGAGTATTTCATTCGCTGCATCGTGAACACGAGTGCGATATTCGCGCATCCGGTGATCTAGCAGATACGCTTTAGCGCGATGCGCCTTGTCCGATTCAAGGGCGCGGCTTGTGCGAATCGTTGAGAAAAAAATCTCACACACTGCCATGGTGCACTGCAGTGTGATCTCCCACGGCACGCGTGCTAAAAAACGTCCTGTACGTTTCGGCAGCGCAGACATACGGCGCCACAAGTGGCGCACAATGCCTCCTGCACCCTGCTCGCGCTGAATTCGCCCGGAGGTTCGTGATGCCGTATGTTCCGTCGACCCAGCATATCGACCGCGTCTGCAACGTCATCGAAGGGCGGACGGTGCGGCCCGGCGTCGACGGCAAACGGCTCGCGTCGTCGTACCGGCGCTCGCTCGAGCAATATCATCTCGACCCCGGCGCAACCGCCGGTCCGCGCGTTCTCACGGTTCCCGAATTGCGCGACGTGCAGCATCGCGAAGAAACCTTCCTGCGCGCCTCGGGCCAGTGTCTGTCGCGGCTGCATGAAATGGTGCGCGAAGCCGACTACTGCGTGATGCTCACCGACGCGCAAGGCGTGACCATCGACTACCGGGTCGATCGCGACCGTCGCCACGACTTCAAGCGCGCGGGCCTCTATCTCGGTTCGTGCTGGTCGGAGAGCGAAGAAGGTACATGCGGTGTCGCCTCCGTGCTGCTCGACGCGGAACCGATCACCGTTCACAGAACGGATCACTTTCGCGCGGCGTTCACCACGCTGACTTGCAGCGCATCGCCCATCTTCGGCTTGCACGGCGAACTGCTCGGCGTGCTGGATGCGTCGGCGGTGCGCTCGCCCGACGAGCGCGAGAGCCAGCGGCTCGTCAATCACATCGTGCGGCAAAGCGCGCTGTTGATCGAAGACGCGTACTTCCTCAACGCGGCGACCGACTGCTGGGTGCTGCTCGCGCACCGCAATCGCCACTACGTGGAGGCCCAGCCGGAAATCCTGATCGCCATCGACGCGTGCGGCAACGCGATCGCCGCGAACCGGCGCGCGCGCGAATGCGTGCCGGCCCTCACGCGGTTGCCGCGCCACGTCACCGAGCTTTTCGATGTCCCGGCGGAGCGTCTGTTCGAAGCCAAGGCGAGCCGCGGCCTCGTCTCGCTCAGATTGAACGACACCGGTTCGACACTGTATGCGCGCGTGCGGCCGCCGCCCGTCGCGCGTATGCCGAAGCGACCCGCACCGCCGCCGCGCGGCGCCGCCGCATCACAGTCCACGCCCGCGCCGCCTTCCGCCATGTCCGAAAGCGACGCGCTCGAACGCAGCCGCATCGTCGCGGCCATGGGCGAGGCGAAGTGGCGCGCGGAGCAAGCCGCGCAAGCGCTGGGCATGTCACGCGCGACGCTGTACCGGCGCATTGCCAAGCTCGGCATCCTGCCGCCGCACAAGTGTTAGCAACGCCGCATCGATTCCCTTAGCGGGCGCAGAACCCGCCTGTCCATCGAAGTTAGATATCCGTATTGTATGGAGGAGCAACCATGTCTGAAAACAACGCCAACCGGCCCATCTCCAGTGTTCTGGAATCACTCGAAGCCGCGCTGAAACGCGGCGATACGGCAGCGGCCGTCGAACTGTTCCAACCCAATTGCTATTGGCGCGATCTGGTCGCGTTCACCTGGAACATCAAGACCATGGAAGGCCGCGAGCAGATCGCCGCGATGCTGGAGGCGCAACTCGGCGCGATCAAGCCATCGAAGCTGAAGCTCGCCGAAGGCGAGCCCGAGCCGCAAACCGATGCGAACGGCGTGACCCAAGGCTGGATTACGTTCGAAACCGAAGTGGCGCGCGGCAGCGGCTTCATTCGTCTGAAGGACGGCCGGATCTGGACCCTGCTCACGACAATGGCCGAGCTCAAAGGCCACGAAGAACCCAAAGGACCGAAGCGGCCGATGGGCGCCGAGCATGGCGCGCGTCCCGAGCGCACCAGTTGGAAAGAAAATCGCGAGGCCGAACTCGACGCGCTAGGCAACTCGTCGCAGCCTTACTGCCTGATCGTCGGCGGCGGGCAAGGCGGGATTGGTCTGGGGGCGAGACTGCGGCAGCTCGGCGTGCCGACCATCATCGTCGATAAGAACGAAAGACCCGGCGACGCCTGGCGCAAACGCTACAAAACGCTTTGTCTGCATGATCCGGTCTGGTACGACCATATGCCGTATCTGCCCTTCCCCGACAACTGGCCGGTCTTCACGCCGAAAGACAAGATCGGCGACTGGCTCGAGATGTACACGAAGGTGATGGAGCTGAACTACTGGGGGTCGACCACCTGCAAGTCCGCCCGTTATGACGAAACGAAAGGCGAATGGATCGTCGAAGTCGAACGTGACGGTCGTGCCATCACATTGCGGCCCAAGCAACTCGTGCTCGCCACTGGGATGTCGGGCAAGCCGAACGTGCCGAACTTCAAGGGCATGGACGTGTTCAAGGGCGAGCAGCATCATTCGTCCAAACACCCTGGGCCGGACGGGTATCGCGGCAAAAAGGTCGTCGTGATCGGCGCGAACAATTCGGCGCACGACATTTGCGCCGCGCTGTGGGAAGCGGGCGTCGACGTGACGATGGTGCAGCGTTCGTCCACTCACATCGTCAAGTCGGACTCGCTGATGGAACTGGCGCTGGGCGATCTGTATTCGGAGCGCGCAGTGGCGGCCGGCATGACGACGCCGAAAGCGGATCTGACCTTCGCCTCGATTCCGTACGCGATACTTCACGAATTCCAGATCCCGGTATTCAACGCGATCAGGGAACGCGACGCCGAGTTCTACGACCGGCTGGAAAAGAGCGGCTTCATGCTCGATTTCGGCGATGACGATTCCGGGCTCTTCATGAAGTACCTGCGGCGCGGCTCGGGATACTACATCGACGTCGGCGCGTCGGACCTGGTGGCCAATGGCCAGATCAAACTGAAAAGCGGCGTCGACGTGGTGGAGTTGAAGGAGCACTCGGTGCTGCTGAGCGACGGCAGCGAACTCGAAGCGGACGTGGCCGTGTACGCAACGGGATATGGCTCGATGAACGGCTGGGCCGCCGACCTGATCTCGCGCGAGGTCGCCGACAAGGTGGGCAAGGTCTGGGGACTCGGTTCGAACACGACCAAAGACCCGGGGCCATGGGAAGGCGAGCAACGCAACATGTGGAAGCCGACGCAGCAGGCGGCGCTCTGGTTCCACGGCGGCAATCTGCATCAGTCGCGTCACTACTCGCAGTACCTGTCACTGCAACTGAAGGCTCGGATGGAGGGTATCGCGACGCCGGTGTTCGGGTTGCAGGAGGTTCATCACCAATCGTAGTGGGCCGGATCGCGGGATGCGGCCAGATGATGGCCGCCGCGATCGTGACATAGCCCTTGGTGAAAAGCATTGGGTGCAGCGGCACGTTGCCAATCGCAGCGCCGCTGCGCCCAATCGCCGCCCCATCGCGCGAGCCGTGAACCGGCGTCGATGGGACCGGCTGACACTACTGCGCCGCGTCGCGCAAGTCCCTGATGTGCTGATAGACGGTGGCGCGTCCCATCCCCAGGACGTTCGCGACATAATTCGCCGCGCTCTTGCCCTTGAATGCGCCCTCCTCCCACAGCGCGGCGACGAGTTCGCGCCGATGATCCCGCGTCAGCGAATTGAGCGCCAACTGGCGCTCCTGAAGCCAGCCATGGAGGAATGTGTTGATCCGTTCCTGCCAGTCGTCCTTGAACAGTTCCTCCGGTTGCTTCACCACACCGACGCCCGAAATCACGAGGTCGATCACGTGCTTCACCTCTTCGAACACGGCGATGTTGTAGTTCACGCACATCACACCTGAAGCGACGCCCTCGTCGTCGAGCAGCACCGTGCTGACGCAACGCATGCGCCGGCCGTCCCAATTGATCTTCTCGTACGGACCGATCGTGCCGGGCTGCGCGACGTGATCGATCTCTTCCAGCGCGGAGTCGTCGCCCAACTCCCGCTTCGACAGATTGTTGGCGATGTACGCGATGGTCTGGCTGTGAAGGTCGTGAATGACGATTTCGACGTAGGGAAAAAACAGAAGCGCGATACCGTCGGCGACGCGGCTATAGCGGTCGAGCAACTGTCGGCGAGCCGGGGTGGATTTTGTCTTTCGCATGAAGGTCGGGGAGGTTCCTGGGGCGCGGCGTGCCGGGCATGGTGCTGCGCGACATGCCGCCGCCCCTATTGGTCCGTACTATTTTGCCATGGGGCGCCGCGCGCTCAGATATCGAAACAGCTCATACGCGATCGCCACATCTTCCAGGCCGAGTCCGATCGAACGGAAGAATGCGTGCCGCTGGTACGACGGCTTATCCGCTTTGCCGCTCGCCAGCTCGGGCAGGTCACCCACGACGCTCTGCGGCGACCATCCGTGCAGTTCGGCCGCCAGCTTCATGTCTCCGGCACTCGCGGGCGTGGTGCGGCGATAGTCGCAATACACGTCCATCCGCGGCAACCACGCGGGCGGAATCTCATGCGCGTGGGCGGCGTTGGTGCTGATCGACGTGATCAGCGCCGGCTTCGTCAGCATGCCTTCGGCCAGCACCGGCGTGCCCGACGAGGTACACAAGGCCACCACGTCCGCGTCGCGGACGCACTCTTCGAGCGTCGCGCAGACACTCATGCGCGGGTCCAGCGCGGTGACGGCGGCACGCTGTGCCGCGTTGCCGTGCAGATTCGGCGAAAAAACGTGGATCGAATCCCACGGACGCAACGGCGCAATGTGGCGCAGATGCGCCAGACCGACGGCGCCGGCACCGACGATCGCGAGCCGGCGCGAGCCGGGTGCCGCGAGATGTTCGACGGCGAGCGCGGTAGCGCCAGCCGTACGCTCGACAGTCAGCAGACCCGCATCGCACCACATCAACGGCTGGCCGCTTTCCATCGACATCAGCGCGGTCCAGGCGGTGATGATCGGCTTCGCGCCCGTGACGATGTACGGCGACATCTTCGCCCCGAACACCTTCGCGTCTGCAATCGCGCCAAGGTACGTGATGAAATCGCCCGCGTTCGCGGGAAACAGCGTGAGGCTTTGCGGCGGCTGCACTGCCTGCTCGCCATGCAGTGCGCGAAACATCTCAGTCAAGGCGCGGCGCACGTCCAGCTCGGGCAGCGCGTTGCGCACCGCCTTCTCGTGGACGATGAGCGGGGTTGTCGTTTCGCTGTGGTTCATGTGTCTGCTCTCCAGGTCGGTGCCAGCGGTCCGGCATGGGCTCAATTCTAAATTTAAAGTCCAGTCTGGATTATTTTTTTTGAAATGCCTTGCAATTATCGCCGTCCAGAATAGACTCATGTTCCAGAACAGCGACAAGGCCGCGTCCACGCGATGGCTCAGCGGCAAGCTCATGCTGTTTCATTTGGCCCCTTTCTAGCGATCTCAACCACGCCTGGACCCATCATGATTCTCAAGCTCTCGCTTTCCGTTTGCCTTGCTGCCGCCCTGGTCAGCGTGGCAGGCGCAGCCAATGCCGAAACCGCCGGCACTTTGCGTTTCGGCATCGAGGCAGCGTACCCGCCGTTCGAGAGCAAGTCGCCGGCCGGCCAGTTGCAGGGCTTCGACGTCGATGTCGGCAATGCGGTCTGCGCGAAGATGGGCGTGAAGTGCGTCTGGGTGGAGAACTCGTTCGACGGTCTGATTCCGGCGCTGCAGGCGCGCAAGTTCGACGTCATCAACTCAGCGATGAACATCACCGCGAAGCGCAAGCAAAGCATTGATTTCACGCCACCGATCTATATCGTGCCCATCGTGATGGTGGTCAAGCACGGCTCGCCGTTACTGCCCAACGTGAAGAGCTTGCAGGGCAAACGCGTGGGCGTTCTGCAAGGATCGTCGCAGGAGGACTTCCTGAAGCAGCACTGGGCGAATGCGGGCGTGTCGATCGTCTCGTATCAGGACCAGGATCAGGTGTATAGCGATCTCACGGCGGGTCGCCTCGACGCCGCGGTGCAGGAAGCACAGACGGCTCAGGATGGATTTCTCGACAAGCCGGCCGGGCGTGACTATATGATCGTCGGCGAGCCGCTGAAAGACCCGGCGACACTCGGCGAAGGCACCGGCTTCGGGTTGCGCAAGGGCGACAAGACGCTGGAGAGCAAAGTCAACGCCGCGCTCGACGCACTGAAGAAAGACGGCACGCTGAGCAATCTGTCGGTCAAGTATTTCAAGCGCGACATCATTGCGAAGTAACGCGTGAAATAAGCGCCTCCCGGCCCGCGAGCAGCGGGCCCCTCCCGCGCGAACCGGCGCGGGGAACAGAGCCAGTCTATGGATTTCGATGTAATCGTATTGGGTGCCGGCATCGTCGGCGTGTCGTCCGCCCTGCATCTGCAGGATCGCGGACGCCGCGTCGCGCTGATCGATCGGCGCGGGCCCGGTGAGGAAACCAGTTTCGGCAACGCGGGGCTGATCGAGAGTTCGTCGATCGTGCCGTACGGCTTTCCCCGCCGTCTGGGCACATTGCTGCGCTACGCGCGCAATCAATCGACCGACCTTTACTGGGACTACCGCGCGCTTCCCGCATTCGCCGCATGGCTCGGCCGTTTCTGGTGGGAGTCGTCACCCGCACGGTTGGCGACGGCGGCGCGCGATATGTTGCCGCTGATCCGGCACAGCGTCGCCGAACACGATGCGCTGATCGCGCGAGCGGGTCTTGAACGACTCGCGCACGACGGCGGGTGGATCGAAGCATTTCGCACGCAAAGCGAGTTGGACCATCAGACGAAGGTGGCCGAAGCCGCCGCGCGCGACCACGGTCTGCGCGTGCAACCCCTCGATGCGGCTGCATTGCGCGTCAAGGAGCCCGGCATTGGCGCAGGATTTTGCGGCGCGTTGCATTGGCAGGATCCGAAGAGCATCTCCGATCCGGGCGCGCTGACGAAAGGGTATGCGCGTCTATTCGAACAGGCCGGCGGCACGCTGCTGAACGGCGACGCCACCACGCTGCGCGCGCGCGGCGACACGTGGACCGTTCAGAGCAATGGCGGAGAAATCAGCGCGAAGGAAGTGGTGGTCGCGCTCGGACCCTGGTCGGACACGGTGTTCGCGCCGCTCGGCTATCGCATTCCGTTGCGCGCGAAACGTGGCTATCACATGCACTATCGTCCCACGCAGACGATCCTGTCCGTGCCCGTGGTCGACACCGAAGAAGGCTACGTGATTGCGCCCATGCGCGGCGGCTTGCGGCTCACTACCGGCGTCGAAATTGCGCGGCGTGAAGCCGCGCCCACCGGGATTCAACTCGCGCGCGCCGAACGCATCGCCAAACCGGCCTTCGGCCTGGGCGAGCGTCTGGACGACGCGCCGTGGCTCGGGCTGCGGCCCTGCACGCCCGACATGCGGCCTGTGATCGGGCGCGCGCCTCGACATCGAGGCCTGTGGTTCGCGTTCGGCCACAATCATCACGGCTTGACGCTCGGCCCCGTCAGCGGACGTTTGCTGGCGGAGATGATGACGGGCGCGGCGCCGTTCATCGACGTGCGTCCGTTCCGTCCCGAGCGGTTCCGATAGACAGGGCTGGCGGCGAAAACTCGCCCTGTACCCGAAAGAACTTCTTCCGAATGAGCACCCGGCCATGCCTTTGAACGGCATGGTCGTCGCACTTGCGCAACCCCACACGCGCTCGCAGGGGTGTCGCCGACAAGGCGCCTGGTGGTTTCCCGAACACGGCTGAATGCGGCTCACCGCATGGCGGTTTACCCTTTACGTATTTATTTTGAAATATTGGATACAAAAATCCAATCGATGTAGACTGCGTCAACGGTAGGCACACCAGGCGCTGATCTAACTCATCGAATCCCATGTCGACTCCCGCAGTGACCGCAGAAGAAGAAGCGTATCGCTACCTGTTCGACGCGATTTGCCAGGGCCGCTACACGACGGGGCAGCGCATCGTGGCGGAAAGCATCGGCGCGGAATTGTCGATGAGCCGCATGCCCGTGCGCGAAGCATTGCGCCGCCTGCATAGCGAGGGCCTCGTCATTCTGCGTCCGAACCGGGGGGCGATCGTCAAAGGGCTCGACGTCGACGAGCTTCGCGATATCTTCGACATGCGCGCGGCGCTGGAGGGCCTAGCGATCCGCGTCGCGGCGCCGCGCTGCACCGACGCGCATCTGTCGACGCTAGAGCGCATGCTTGACGACATGGACGCCTGCGTCGACAACACCGAACTGTGGGTCCAGCGCCATTGCGCGTTTCATCAATACGTGTGCGGCATCAGCGGCCGCCCGCGTCTGATCCGCGAAATCGCATCGCTCTACACGTTGATTGAGGGGCCGATGCGGCTGTGGATGGAACAGGTCACCTCCAAACGACGCCGCGCGCGCGACGCACATCAGGAAATTCTCGACGCGCTACGCGCGCGCGATCCCGTATTGGCCGAACAGGTCCTGCATGAGCATGCGTCATCCACCGTGTCGCGCCTGATCGCCTTCATGGAGAGCTCGCCTCCTGCGCCGCCTCACACGTGAGCCCCTTTTCCCCATCGATTTCATATTCAGCACAGGCTTTCGTCTGTCGTTGCTGCATGTCATTACAAATAGGAGCACGTCTATGCCGGGTCGTCACATCAAGCGCCTTCGCTTCGGATTCCTTTTCACCGGACTAGTGCTTGCCCTGCATACGGGCGCGAGCGCCGCAGCGGATACCCGGCAGCTGGGTCTTCTACAGGAACACACCCTCACCTACTGTTCGAGCATGGACGCGCCGCCGCTGGCTTCGTTCGATCTGGAGCAACGTCCTCAAGGGTTCTCCATCGATGTCGCGCAAGATGTCGCGAAGTCGCTCAACCTGAAGATCGACTGGCGCATCGTGCCGTTCAGCGGCATGATCCCGGCGCTCAAGGCGCATCAATGCGATCTGATCATCAGCCAGCTCTTCGACAAACCGGAGCGCCGCGAGGTCATCGACATCATCGACTATATGTATTCGAGCCAGTCGATTCTGGTGCCGCACGGCAATCCGAAGAACATCAAGGCGCTCACCGATCTCGCCGGCATGAAAGTCGCAGTGATCAATGGGTCCACCATTCGCAGCCTGCTCGAAAAGGAAAATGCGACGCTTACCGCGGCCGGCAAAGCGCCGATGAACATCGTCGTATTCGGTCAGGACGCCGACGCTTTCCAGGCCTTCCGTCTGCAGCAGGTCGACGCCTATGGCACGACCGCCGAGAGCGCCGCGCACTTTCGCAGCGTCACCGGCGACACGTTCCAGGAAGCCCTCCCCTCTTTCAACCGCATCCCGACCGGCATCGGCGCGCGCAAAGACGAACCGTTGAGCAGCGCCGTCAAACAGGCTGTCGCCGACCTGGTGCACAGCGATCGCTACACGCAGTTGCTGAAAAAGTGGAAGCTCGAAAACGACCGTTTCTAAACGTGGAATGACGCCATGAATTTCAGCTGGGAAATTTTTCGTCAATTCCTTTTGACACCGAGTTCGACGTATCTCCATGGACTGTGGCTGACCTGCGCCATCAGCGTGCTGGCAGTCTTGCTGGGCGTGGTTCTTGGGCTATGCGTCGCACTGATGCGGCTGTCGTCGAAGGTGCCGTTGCAGTGCGTGGCGCGCTTCTACATCTGGATGATTCGCGGCACGCCCCTGCTCGTACAGATCGTTTTCCTGTACACGGCGTTCGCGGCCGCCAACATCTTCCGCTTTCATGACATCGTGGTCGGTCCGTTGACGCTGCCGGCGAACATTCAGGCCGCGATACTCGCGCTGGGCATGAACTCGGCCGCCTATATGGCCGAAATCATCCGGGCCGGACTGAGCGCCGTGGATCGCGGGCAATACGAGGCTTCGCGTTCGCTCGGCATGACGACCCCACTCCTCATGAGACGCGTTGTCTTGCCGCAGGCGCTGCGCGTCATCATTCCGCCGATGGGCAACGAGTTCAACGTGATGCTGAAGAACACCACGCTCGTCAGCGTGATCGGCGTACAGGAACTCATGCTGAGCACGCAGATGATTACCTCGGTGAATTTCCGCGTGTTCGAGTTGTATCTCGTGCTGGCGATCTATTTCCTGTTGCTGACGACGCTGTGGGGTTTCTTCCAGCGCTGGCTCGAGTCTCACTTCGGCCGGAGCGAACAGCACACGAGCACCAGCGGTCGTCTGTTCGGTTTGCAAACCATGAAAATGCTGCGGGGGCGCTGACGTGACCAATCAGAACGAAGCGATCATCGAAGCGTCGGAGATTCATAAGTCCTTTGGCGCCAACAAGATCCTCAACGGCATTTCGTTGAAGGTATCGAAGGGCGAGGTGGTCGTACTCATCGGCGCGTCCGGGTCCGGCAAGACGACTTTCATTCGCTGCCTCAATCTGCTCGAAACGTTCGAAAGCGGCCGCGTGCGGGTCAACGGGCATACGCTCGGCTATGTCGAGCGTCCGGACGGCAGTCTCGCGCCCGACTCCGGGCGCGAGATTGCCCGCAAGCGCCGCGATATCGGCATGGTGTTCCAGCGCTTCAATCTGTTTCCTCACATGACCGCGCTGGAAAACATCATCGAGGCGCCCATTCATGTGCTGAAGATACCGCGCGCCGAGGCAATCGCCCAGGCAAGCAAGCTGCTGTCGCGTGTCGGTCTCGCGGATCGGGCCGGCCACTATCCGTCGCAATTGTCCGGCGGGCAGCAGCAACGTGTCGCCATCGCGCGCGCGTTGGCGATGCAACCCAAAGTGCTGCTCTTCGACGAGCCCACCAGCGCGCTGGACCCCGAGACAGTCGGCGAAGTGCTGCAGGTCATGAAGGAACTGGCCAGCGACGGCATGACGATGATCGTCGTGACGCACGAGATGGAATTTGCGCGCGAAGTGGCGAACCGTGTGGTCGTGCTCGATCAAGGCGAACTCATCGAGCAAGGCGCCCCGGAACAGATCTTCACCGCGCCGGAGCATCCGCGTACCAGGGCTTTTCTGCGCCGGATGTTCAAGCCGCTGGAGACTGCTGAAAGTCTTCAGCCGACCTAGCAGTCAAGAGAGTCGAACAAGTGCCGCCGGTCTTGCCGATGCGCTGCCCGGCAGACGACGTCACGCCTGAAAGTCCAATCCACGAACGCGGCAGCGGGCGCAGAGGGCACGGCTGCGATGCGTCGACTCGTTTCCCACACTGACAAGACACTCTTCATGCGCAATTTCGAGGCCCCTGGCCGCTCAATGGTTGTCGCCCGCAACGGCATGGCCGCGACATCACATCCGCTCGCGACGCTGGTCGCCATCAACACGCTCGAAGCCGGCGGCAATGCAATGGACGCCGCGATCGCCGCTTGCGCGGTCCAATGCGTGGTCGAGCCCGGCTCGACCGGTGTCGGTGGCGACTGCTTTGCCCTGTATTCCCAAGGTGGCGTGGATGACATCGTCGCGTATAACGGCGCCGGCTGGGCGCCCGCGGCCGCGTCGATCGACACGCTGCAGAAGCTCGGGGTCAATGCAATCGAACGAGACTCGGCGCACGCGGTAACGGTACCGGGCGCGGTACACGCATGGACGACACTGCATCGCGACCATGGCCGCCGTTCGCTCGGCGAAGTACTGGCGCCCGCCATCCGCTACGCCGACCAGGGTTACGCCGTCGCTCCGCGCACCGCGCTGGACTGGAGCAATGAAGCGCAACTGCTTCGCCGGGACCGTAACGCTCGCGCGGCGATGCTGGTCGACGGCAACGCGCCGCTGCCCGGCACCACGCATCGTCAGCCGCTTCTGGCGAACACGCTGCGCGCGATCGCCGAGGGCGGCCGCGATGCGTTCTATCGCGGCGACATCGCAGCCGACATCGTCGGCCATCTGCAACGCCATGGCGGACTTCACACGCTGGACGATTTCGCGGACTACCACGGCGATTATGTGACGCCGATCCGCTCGACGTTTCAGGGCTACGAGATTGTCGAGTGCCCTCCCAGCGGCCAGGGGATCATCGCACTCATGCTGCTCAAGATCCTGCAGAAGTTCGATACAAAAGGCGACCCGCTCGACGTCGATCGCATCCATCGCGAAATCGAAGCAACGAGGCTGGCTTATTCGGTTCGTGACGCTTTTCTGGGCGACCCTCAGGGTGGAAAGCCCGATGTCGACTGGCTGCTTTCCGACGAACTCGCCGACCGGCTACGCGACCAGATCGATCTCGACGGCGCATTGACCGACCTGCCCGCGTTCGCTACCGCGGAACATAAGGACACCGTGTATATCACCGTGGTCGATCGCGACCGCAACTGCGCGAGCTTCATCAACTCGTTGTTTCACCCGTTCGGCAGCGGTCTGATGGCGCCGAAATCGGGCGTGCTCATGCACAATCGCGGCCAGAGCTTCTCTTTGGAAAAAGGCCACCCCAATGCCATTGGGCCGCATAAACGGCCGATGCATACGATCATTCCCGGCATGGTCACTAAAGGCGGGCGCGTGCAGATGAGCTTTGGCGTCATGGGCGGCCACTATCAGGCAATGGGCCACGCGCACTTTCTGTCCAAAGTGCTGCACTACGGCATGGACATGCAGTCGGCAATCCAATTGCCGCGCATTTTTCCACGGCCCGGCACCCATACGGTCGAGTTTGAAGAAACGATGCCTGTCGAAGTCCGCGCCGAACTGACGCGACGCGGATTCACGCTGGCGAGGCCGAATTCGCCGATCGGCGGCGCTCAGGCTATCTGGGTCGATTGGGAAAATGGCACGTTACTGGGTGCGTCGGATCATCGTAAAGACGGTTGCGCACTCGGCTATTGAACTGACGATGGCGGCCGCGTGCGATGAAGGCGCACGTGGCCGCCATGTCCGGTTTTCATACGCGCTCGTCAACCTCGCGCCCGGTCGATCGCGCTGGTCGCCAGCTCCCGCGCAAGGTCCGCGTATAGCTCCGCCCACTTGCCCAGCAAGGACGAGTCGTCGGTCAGGAACAGTGGATGCTCGGCCCATGCACTGACATTCTCACCCTTCCAGGCCATTTCGAACACGCGCAGATCTTCATCCTCGCTGACGCCGATGTCGATCAGCTCGCGAAACGAGGCCAGTTTGCAGAGCGACACCTCGTGGGTCGCGACGCCATGAATCGCGGCCAGCGCGATGGTCGCGCGCTTTCGGGCGTCGTCGCGGTTGCCGGCGATCAGGAATACGATCCGCTCATCGTGGCCGCTGCCGAACACGGCCCGATAGAGTGAGGTTTTGCAGCAATGGCTCAGTTGCGTGCCCATCAGCGCCTCCTCGTCCGAAAACGATTCCCTGTTCGACCCGCTCGTCTGAACGCCGCTTACGTGCGTGTCGGATCGGCGTTTGCGGTTGCGCCAGGTATCGCTGCTCCGGTACACATACAACCCGCATACGAACAGACAGGCCAGAGCGAGAATCCCGACGCCCACGAGTACCGCCAGATCGTCGTGCGCCATTTCAGGGCTCCTTCAGTCTCGTGCGTGCTTCGGCGGCCCTTTCGGGGGGCTTTCCCGCAAGCTTCGACGGCGGTGGAATTCCCCGGCATTGCACGCCGCAAGGCGCTTCGGTCCAGATGACGATTTCGCGGATGAGCGTCTGTTGCAGCCCGGTGTGCCGTGCAGATGCACCTCGCACCGCCATATCCACCGGAACACGGCGGCTACCCCCGATGCGTCGCGCGGTCCCACACGCGAGCTGGGGAAGGAGGGTGGCAAACCGGTCTGCTCCCATAGTCCACGTTGCCATGATTTTTGTGAGCGTGGGGACGATGTTCCGAGTATCGGACGGGAGTGGCTATTGTTCAACAGAGCACACTTCTCTATTGACCAATCGGTTCCGCTATAGGACGCTATGGGGCTTCGGCTGCGCTTTCCGTGATCGTAATAGTGGGAGCGGGCAATTGTTCGCCTGCCGGCCGGCGAAACCGGAAACGGATTCCGCCTCAGGCAGCCGTCGAACTTCCACCATAAGTCAGCCTGCCGTTCTTCGAGAGCAGGATCGCGACCGGCCTCGTCATCTCGAACTCCGAGAAAATAATGATCACGATGACGGTAATCGGCACGGCGAGGAATGCGCCGGAAACACCCCAGATCGCCGACCACACCGCCATGCTGGCGAGGATCGCGAACGGACTCAGGTTCAGCGAGTTGCCCATCAGATACGGGTCCAGGATGTTGCCGATCACGAACTGAATCACGCTCAGCGACACCAGCACGATGAGCACCTGGTTGACCTCTCCAAACTGCAGCACCGACATGAGCGTCGGAAAGACGATGCTCAGCACCGAACCGATATAGGGCACATAGTTGAGCAGCGCAATCAGCACCGCCCACAGTCCGGCGAATTCGAGGCCGACACTGCGCATCGCACCCCAGCTTATGCCGCCGAGCACCACGCCTAGCAGCGTCTTCAACGCGAGATAAGCGCCGATGCGCCGGTTGATGTCGGTGACGACGTTTTTGATGCGCTCGGCGTTGCTCGAATTCGCGGCCATGTTCGTCAGCTTTTCGCTGAACGTGCGCTGCTCGATGAGCAGAAAGCTGGCGTACAGAACCACGACAAAGATATTGACGATCATCGACGACAGCGAAGCCAGCATGCTTGCGACGAGCGCCTGAACGTTGAACTGGGCAAGTATGTCGCGCCGCAGCGAATCCCAGGTGGGCTCGGTCTCCACATGCAGCAGAATGGCGACTTTCTGAATCAGCGCGAGAACGGATTCCTGATAGCGCGGCGCCAGCGCGATGAGGCCGTCGTAGTTCGCGACGAGCATGTCGACAGCGAGAAATATTCCGGCAGCGATCACGAATACGGACAGCGCATAACGCAACTGCGTCGGCATTCGCGCTCCAACGACAGGAATGCGCTCCAGCAATCGGGTGAAACCGACGATCACATAGACCGCGATGACGCCGAGCACGATAGGAACGAAAACGGTACGCCCAATGTAGAGCACCCAGCCGACAATCAACAGCAGTACGACAACGCATACGGACGCCTGCAATCTGTCGCTCATCTATCCATGCTCCATTGATCTGCGAACTGCTCGCTGTCGAGTATTGCCGCATGAACGAAGCAAGCGGCGGCCAAACCGTCTTTTCCTGTCCGTTGCCCAAGCTGCCGTACTGTTACCTTACACGTGGTGCCGACAGCAGATATGGCTGAAATCGCATCCGCGCTAATGCTCGCATGTATTTGGGGTAGCGCGGCAAGAAATCGCGCGTGTCCAAACCTGCCGCACGATACGCGCACCATAGCGCATCGATGTGTCGATTGGCGGGCAGACGCCCTGCCCCGGCAACGCCATGCAACTTCCCGATCACGCTCTTCCAACGACTCCGCTAATCCTTTACCTTCGCCGCCACTTGAGCAATCCGGTCCCGCACCACACCGATCGCCTGCTTCAGCGCATAAACGTCCTGAAAATAACGATGTGGAATCCGTATCTGGCTCGCATGCGCATCGATGTTCTCGATTTCGTCGCGCCATGTCGCGATCTGGGCGCGAGTCGGCTGCGTGTTTTTCCAGGTTTCATCTTCCAGCGATTTGATTTCCCTATACCAGACCACCAGCCGCTTCTTTATCCGCGCTTCCACCATGCGCGGCAGTGCCTGCAGCAAGCCGATCAACAGCGCCATGAAGGGCAGCAGAATCAGAAAGCGTCGTTCGATGAGGCTCGCCAGCCAGAACGGAAGGTAGCGCTGCAGAAATGGCCGGCCGGATTTGAAGTAGCGCGCGCTTTCGTCCGAAATGGGGAATTCCTCGGTGCGAAGATTGGGGAACGTGCCAAGCGGCGTGAAGTAATCTTCGCCGCCGTGGACCGTTTTGGCCGCGTCCAGCAGCAGATAAACAAGCGCCGGGTGCAAGGTGTCCCTGGAGACGAGCAGCGCCGTGGCAGCCAGCAAAGTGACATCGTTCCGCGGCAGATCGTTGACGATACTCGTCGAGGCGCGCGGATAAATGATCTTCGAGAGCGACGGGAATTTCTGCACCAGGGCCTCGGCCTGCGCGAAACTCATCAGCTTCAGATCGCTGTTCAATAGCTTCTTTTGTATCGCGGCGTCGGGGCGGCCAATAAAAAACGCGGCGTCCAGCTCGCCACTTTCGAGGCGTTGATATGCGTTGGGCGCATCCAGCTCCAGCAGCGTGCTGTTGTCGCGGGTGACACCGCTATAGCCGAGCAACACGAGCGAAACGTTGAACAAGCCGCTACCGGGAACGCCTATGCCGATTTTCTTGCCGCGCAATGGGGCCAGCCGGTTGATGACGGTGTCGCCGCGATAGAACACCCAGATCGGTTCGTATGAGACGGCGGCGATAGTCTGAAGGTTATCGGTTTCCTTGGGGCTGATCGTGCCCGACTGGATGAAGCCCACTTCGTATTCGCTGTCCGGATTCGTCAGCCGCTGATAATTTTGAACCGAGCCGGAAGAACTGCGGATCTCGAGCTTGATACCCGCACGCTTCAGGATCGGCGCGTAGCGTTCCGCAAAGCCCCGATAGATGCCGTTGTCGGCACCGGTCGTGATGACGATCGTGCGCTGAAGCGCGGGCCTGAGCGCCGTCACCAGCGCCCAGCCAAGCACGGCCACCAGCACGATCGCCCAGATGATGAGAAACCGCCGGCGGGCCCGCGTCATCGGGGTTCTCTGAATACGATGAAGCGCTGGGTCGTGTTTGGGCATCGTTAGCCTTCTCTCATCAACCTTGCTCGAGCGGAATGCGGTCCTCGCACGCGTTCGCGTGGCAGCGCCCCGGCCAGCTGACAATCCTCTTGAACCGAGCGATATTTGTCATCTGGTGCGCGGGCTCTTTGCGTTGCTAACAGAGCTGAAAGCAAGCCGGATGGCGCGCCGCTCGAACCCCTTGCCCACATCCCGCATTCGAGTTTGTTGCCGTCGCTCAACTCTTCGGCTTCTCCGGCCTCACGATACCAGATTGTTTTATTGCAACACCGCGTCAGCGGGTGAAGATTGGCTTGCAATGCCGGTTCGCATAGTCACGCAGATCGCACGCGTGAGCGACGTATCAATGGTGATGTACTCCGCAGGTGATGTACGCCGCCACGACGGCCAATGCATCGCCGATGCCGATGATGGCCGATCGCGTTTGCTCGCGATGCGAGCCGTCTGAGGGATGCTGGTTGACTGCCTATTTCATGGCCGCACAGTGCATCAACGGATGCGACACCAACGGTGAACTGTGTTGTCGACTGACTGACTCGTACCGCTCCGCTTCCGGCCAATGACGCTGAGTCGAAGGTCTCTCACCTATCTCAAATAGCAAACTTACTTATACGTCATCCTATAACAAAAATCTCTTTGAGAAAAAGAGGTGAAATCGTCTCACTCCCACAGTCATCCCAATTTATGCCGTTTATCCATAACTTTACAGTTCTATAACAATTCGAATTTCCACTCTCCGGGTAAATACCGCGTGTACGGAAAGGCGTCTCTCCAATAGAATTTATACGTCATCGTATAACTAAACATGGAGACAAGCATGGGCAGCCTTCCGCTAAATGGCGCGTGCGCGCACGACCAGTCTCCGCATTCATCCACACCCGCTCGCATCAAGTTGGACGCGTTTCCCACAAGGCGACCATTGCGCCGACTCGTCCATCGTTGCGCCACGGCGAAGCCCAAGCTGATCAACCGATAGATCTCACGCGACGCTCGACGCGCGAGGTCTGACACGAACGCATTAGAAAGCCCATCCGGTCCAACCGGCACCACAGCAGCCAGAACGACCCGTACGCCCAAGTCGCTGCCCGCCTTCGCGACAGCCTCATATGCCGGACTGATCAAACAGAAAAACAAAACACTGCCCCCCGGGACTGAATCGACCAAGCGTCCAGATAGCTAGTATTTCTTTAAAATAAGGATGGTCCATGCTTTATAGATTTGGCGTTATACCCTGCCTTGTCATCACCCTTGCGGTGTCACTGACTGCCTGCGGTAGTGGTGACAACTCGCCCTCCGCTTCGAACAGCGACAACAACGCCACCTCGTCGGCTGCGCATCCCGCTCCGTTCAAGGTCGGCGTGGCGACGAGCGACGCCGCGCTGCCTCCGGCGCCGCAACTGCCCACCGATGCCCAGGTCTGCAGCACGCTCGAAGCAAGCAACTCGCTGGTGCGTCAGCCGAGCGGCGCACTCGGACCCGAGGCCGATAACGGCACGACGTCGGCCATTCTGAATCCGGACCAGGCGCGCATTCAGGCGGCGCTCGACGCGTGCGGCGCCGCGGTGGACGCCCAGGTCGGCGCAGCCATCTCGGCAGCGGACGCCGCCGCGGCGGCGGCGCAGAAGGCTGCGGCGAAGCCGAACATCAACATTGCCGGCGCGTCGGCCCAGCAATTGGCTGCGCCGCAATACCGCGCGTCGCAGTTCGCCGTGCGTCTGGTCGTGTCGAGCACCGGCGCAGGCAACTCGTTCATCACCGGGCCGCTCACGCTGCCGTCCGGCGTCACACTGTGGATCGACACCGGCGTCACGGTCTACGCGACGCGCGACGTCATGGCCTATGCGCCCAACCCGGCAGGGCCCTATTGCGCCAACACCGCTGTCAGTTCGACCAAGGCAGGGAGTTCCGGCAACTGCCTGCCGCTGATCGGCGGCAGCTACCTCGTCAATTCGGCAGTGGTCGGCGGCGGCAGCATCGACAGCCGGGCGGCGTCGGAAATCGTCAGCTCGAATAGCCTCTATCCGCTGATGCGCGTCGACCTGAGCTGCACGAACACCTACACGGCTTATGCGCAAGGCTTGCAAGCTACGACCGGCACGCCTTGCGACAACGGCGGCAACTTCGTCAACACGTCGGCCTCGTCGCGTCATATGACATGGTGGGATCTCGCCTGGCTCGGCAACATGATCGAGAACGGCACGACCGGCGTCGGCTCGCAGTCGAACTTCCGCATGATGGTCTTCAACTACGCGAAGAACCTGACGCTGTTCGGCATCACGATGAACAACAGCGCCAACTTCCACGTCGTGCCGAGCGGTGTCGATGGACTCACGGTCTGGAACGTCAAGGTGCAGACGCCGTCGCTGTCCGCGTCCGCCAACCCGGCGGGCAACGGCAATCCGAACTATCTGGGCATGGTGCCCACGATCGACACGGCCAAGAACACCGATGCCTTCGATCCGGGTTCGGCGTCCAAGGCCGCTGTTCAGGCGCTGACAATCGGTAGCACGAAGACCTCGACGGCCGGCAAGATCTCGTTCGACGGCTACCTGAAGAATACCGTCTTCGCGTATAACTACATCAGCACCGGCGACGACGACATCGCCATCAAGGGCTCCGCCAATCCGAGCCCGGCCGGCTCGGGCCTGTTCGGCATCGACGGCAATCGCGACGTCGCGACTGACCGCAAATACGGTTTCGTGATTGCTCACAACCATATTTATGCGGGCCACGGCGTCTCGGTCGGCAGCGAAACCAATGCCGGCGTCACGAACATCCAGGTCTACGACAATTCGTTCGACGGCTCGGAACAGGCGCTGCGCATCAAGTCCGACTGGGCGCGCGGCGGCATCGTGACGAACATCAACTACAACGACATCTGCATCCGCGACAGCGGGCAGGCGCTGCTGTTCACGCCGTACTACAGCACCAAGGCGCTGCCGAATCCCACCTCGCCGCTTTATCCGGACTTCCACGACATTACGCTGTCGAATGTGCATATCATCGGCACGACGTCGGCGATCTTCGAGGGCTTCCAGGCGAACACGGGCGGCATCGCGCATGCGGCGCTCCCGCTCGGCATGACGCTCACCAACGTGCTGGCCGATTCGCCGAGCAACGTGGCGGTCACCGCGTCGGATGCGAACCTGACGCTGAACAACGTCAACCTGCCGATCTTCCCGTCGAACGCAAACCGGGTCGTGCTGACCGGTGCCGCCTCGCAATCGCTGAGCACGGCGAAGGCGGTGGATTGCAGCAGCGCGTACGTCGATTTCCCGGGCATCGGGGATTCGTCGCCGTCCGGTCAGACCTGGGCGGGCTCGCAGTAAGCGGTGACGATCGATAGCGTGCCGCGATAAAAGCGCGGCACGCGTGCCACCCGACTCCATCCAGCGGCCCGTCGAGCCTGCTCGAACGGGCCGTCTTTATTTCACGTCATTCGCTCGTCGAATCGGCCGGCACCTCGGTCCCGCTGCCGTCCTCGTCACCGCGCCCCGGCCGTTGGACGGCTCTCACCTTCCCGCTGGCACCGCCTCCGCAGAAGAAGCGATCCGCGCCATCGGACTCGAGGCCCGACACGCTCATGCCGGCCGGCATCTCGACGCTTTCCAGCACCTGTCCCGTGCGAGGATCGATGCGCCTCAACTCGCTGGCGTCGTCTTCCCAGGTGCCATGCCACAGCTCGCCGTCGACCCACGTGACGCCGGTGACGAAGCGGTTGGATTCGATCGTGCGCAGCACCGCGCCGGTTTCGGGATCGACCTGATAAATCTTCCGCTCCGGATATTGACCCACCCACAGCGTCCCTTCCGCCCAGGTGAGCCCCGAGTCGCCACCGCCGCCTGGCGCCGGGATCGTCGCGAGCACTTGACCTGTCTGCGGATCGATCTTGCGGATGTGGCCGCCGGCGATCTGAAACAGGTGCGTGCCGTCGAAGGCCGTGCCCGCATCGGCGGCGACGTCGATCGAGCGCAGCGGCTTGCCACTGGCCGGATCGAACGCTTTCAGGCTGTCGCCGACGCCAATCCATACCTGCTGGCCGTCATACGTCACCCCATGTACTTTATCGACACCCGGAAAGGGTCCATATTCACGAATGATTCTGGCCGCTGAGCGATTCATGTCGCCATCCTAATCATTGAGTAGTGGAGGGGGGAGTAACAAAGCCGTCGCGAATCCCGGCATGGGCGGGGTTATCCAGCGGCGCGCCCGGCCACGCCCGAACGATTGCACCTTGCCCGCGGCCGCCAGCGAATCAAGTGCCCGTTGCACGGTGCGCTGGCTCGCGCCGAGCACCAACGCGAGCGAGGAACTCGACCACGACTCGCCGTCGGCGAGAAACGCGAGCACCTGCGCATGCTCGCCTTCGACGGGCCGCGCCAGCACGGCGACCTCGCCGGCGCGGCGCGGCGTCAGTGCGAAGCCGCGCTTCGTCGCGCTCACGCCGGCCAGCGTGCCGAGCGCCGCGCGAAGCCGCCCGATTTCGACTCGCAGCCGCGCGCGATGCGACTCGTCGGCGCGCTTGGCCCGGAACGCACGCGCGACGAGCACGTCCCTCGGCACGTCGTCGGGCCACGCTTCTCCCAGCGCGCGAGCGAGCGCGAACAGCACCGGACGGCTCGCAAGCGAAACCACCGTGCCCGCGTCGCGCACGACGTGACGGCACGCATCCACGACAAGCGCCTTCGACGCCAGCAACGCCTCGACTTCGTCGAGCAGCAGGAGGCGCTCGCCGCCACGCACAAGCAGACGTGCGGCCGGCGTGCTCAGCACGAGCGACGCGCTTTCGACCTCCGCCGTCAGCGCCGGGATGCCCGCATCGCGCGCGGCGCGTCCCGCTCTCGCGAGCGCGCTGCGCGCGGTCCTGGTGCGCAGGCGACGCAGCGCGACACCCGCGACGACCAGTTCGTGAGCGGCTCTCAAGGCGGGCGGCAACAACGTGGGGGTGAATCCGTCGAGCGCCTGTTCGGCCGCTTCGAGGCGCCCGAACAAAAGCAGGCGCCGGACTTCAAGATAGCGCGCATGCGCGGCGTTCATGCGGTCGCCGTGCGCGTCGAGCGTCGCTCTCGCGGCATCGAGTGTCTTCGTGGGCCAAGCCAGATCGCGCGAGGCGAGCGCGATCTCGGCCTCGGCGACGACACATCTCGCGCGGGCCACCGCGTCGCCGGGACTGAAGGCGCGCGCCGCGCTGCGCACGAGCGCCTTCGCTCGAACGAAATCGCCGAGCTGCGCCATCGCGATGCCGCGAAGCGCGAGCGCCGGCGCGTCGTCGCGCAGCGCGACGCGGTCGAGCGCGCCGAGCGGATCACCCGCTGCGAGCGCACGCGCGGCCGCCGTGATCGGCGAGTCCATCGGGTCACCCAAATCCCGCCACACTTGTCACTCCCCCCTGGTCGAGGCCCGGTACTAATCTAGCACGACCAACAACCCGTACACGACGCCGTACCGGCAACCGGCCGGGCGACGCGGGACGACCTTCGGAGGCAAGCATGATGACGACACAACATCTGACCGGAACACGCGAGCAATGGCTGGCTGCGCGGCGCGAGCTGCTCGCGGCGGAAAAGGAATTCACCCGGCGCAGCGACGAGCTGGCGCGGCAGCGTCAGGCATTGCCGTGGGTTCGCGTCGACAAAACCTACCGCTTCGAAACCGATGAAGGCAGTGCGTCGCTCGCCGAGCTCTTCAGAGGACGCTCGCAACTGCTCGTCTATCACTTCATGTTCGGGCCTGACTATACGGCGGGATGCCCGTCGTGCTCGGCGCTCGCGGATGGCTTCGACGGTTTCGCGGTCCATCTGGCGAATCACGACGTGATGCTGATGGCAGTGTCGCGTGCCCCGCTCGCGAAACTGCAGGCGTACAAGCAGCGGATGGGGTGGACCTTTCCGTGGGCGTCCTCGTCGGGCGGCGACTTCAACTTCGACTTCAACGTGTCCTTCACGGAGGAGCAGCAGCGCACGGGCGACATCGACTACAACTTCGAGCGCGGCGGCCACGCCATGGACGCGACGCCGGCGCCGCAGCCCGTCGTCGAATTCGCGGCGATGTCCGGCACCGATCCGGCCACCTACTCGCGCGACCGGCCAGGCATGAGCGCGTTCGTGATCGAGGACGGCGTGGTCTATCACACCTATTCCACCTATGCGCGAGGCGTGGACGGGCTGTGGGGCATGTATCAGTGGCTGGACCGCGCGCCCAAAGGACGCAACGAGTCAGGCATCTGGTGGCGCCGCCACGACGAGTACAACCGGCGATGAGCAAACTCGCGAATGCCGTTCGCGCAGCGCCGCACCCGGCGTTCGCGCGGCGCGGCGTTTCCCACGCGGTGTTCGTTGGCACCTGCGCGCTGTGCTTCGCGGCGAGCGCGGCGGCGACGATCATCGGCAGCGCGTCGATGGCGGCGATGGGCGGCACGCCGATGCCCGGCGGCTGGACGATGTCGACGCTCTGGACGCGCATGTGCGGACAGACGTGGGCCGAGGTCGCGGCATCGTTCATCGGCATGTGGAGCGTGATGATGGTGGCGATGATGCTGCCGTCGCTCGTGCCCATGTTGTGGCGTTACCGCGAGGCGGTCGGCGGGGCAAGGCAAGCGCGCGCCGGATGGCTGACTGTGCTGGTCGCCGTCGGATACTTCGTCGTGTGGACGGCGTTCGGCTTCGTCGTCTTTGCGCTCGGCGCCGCGTCGGCGGCGCTCGCAATGCGGGTGCCGGCGCTGGCGCGTGCCGTTCCGGGCGCGATCGGCATGGTGGTGCTGATCGCGGGCGCGCTGCAGTTCACCGGGTGGAAGGCGCGTCAGCTCGAATGCTGCCGAAACGCGCCTGGGCGTTGCCGCAAGTTGCCTGCCGATGCCCGCACTGCCTGGCGGCACGGACTGCGCCTCGGTCTTCACTGCGGTTGCTGTTGCGCCGGCTTGACCGCGATCCTGCTCGTGGCCGGCGTGATGGACCTGCGCGCGATGGCTGTCGTGACAACCGCGATTACCGGCGAACGTCTGCTTCCGGGTGGCAAACGCGTCGCGCAAGCTATCGGCACCGTCGTTGTCGGCGCGGGGATGGTGCTGATCGCGCAGGCTGCCGGGCGTGGGTGACGCCTGCGTCGGAGCGGCCGGATTTTCAGCGTGAGGAACCGTGCGTCAGTGATAGCCAAGCAGAAATGCACCTGCCACCAGCAGCGCCACGATCACACCTGCATAGGCCGCATGCACGTAGCGCAGCTGCCGCTTATAGCGCGACGAATAGAACGGAGCGAACTCCTTCATGCGTTGGCCGACAACACTGATCGGGTTGTCGAGAAACTGCTCGTACTTCGCGCGATTGCGCGTAAATATGAGGCGCTGCGATTCCTCGACCTTGCCCAACGTCACCAGCTCGGTTGACCGTGAATTCTTCTTCACGCGATACAGGTAAAGCGGCGCATCGACGAATCGCACCTTCGATTGCGGACTCAGAAGCCGCACATAGAATTCCCAGTCCTCGAAACCGTGGATCATTTCCGACGAATACCCGCCGATACGGGAAAACCCTTCACGCCGGTACATGGTCGTGTTGACGATCATGTTCTGCCAAAGCAGCTTCTCATAGCTGTACTCGGGCAAGCGCCAGATCTTGTTCGACTCCCCGATGCGCTTCGTCTTGCAGTGGACAAGATCGGTATCGGGATGCGCGGCAAAGCATTCGGCGGACAGCTTCAGAAAATCGGGGTGTATCTTGTCGTCGCCGTCAAGGGGGACGAAGAGCGCTCCCGTTGCCTGCGAGAAGCCGAAGTTGCGCGCGGCGGCGACCCCGGCGTTCGCCCTTGTAAACGGCAGGAACCGGCGGTCCCTACTTGCGTACTGTTGAATGATGCCCTCGGACCCGTCAGTGGATCCGTCATTCACGATGATGCATTCCCAGTCGCTGTACGACTGGCGCAACACCGACTCCAGGGTCTCCCCGATGAATTCTTCCTGGTTGAAACACGGAACAACGATGGATATTTTTGTCATGGCCGATTTGTCACTTTCAATTGCCATCGCTTTCGCCCGGCATTCCAAACGCCGGGAATTTTAACGTATCCGGCATGGCTGCCACCGTTCGACGCATTGACGAAAGGGAATCGCGCCGACAGTTGCCCCGAGCAGCGAAGGCCGGAGGCCGCCGCGGTCCGGTCCGACACCGCCCGTCGTCCGTTCACGAAGGGCTTGCCGAACTCACGGACCATGGCGGCTTTCATCGTCCTGTTGATGGGAACCGCCGCACGAGGCCGGGGTACGCGGGCGTCGAAACCGGTTCAGCCTGGCGCGCACCGGCTGTGCCGCTTTCCGCGAGGATGCCGGCGATCGGGTCATCGGCTTGATTCGCAGCCGCTTCCCTTATAAATTCGGAGCTGGGAGTCGAACGAACCGCACCCCAAGCAGCCCTGGAAAACGTTTTGCATTTCGAAGGATCCAATACCGCTCAAGGAGGCCGAACTCATCGACGTGGCGCTCGGAAGCAGAATGACCTGCCCTCAACCTGTTCCATCACGCTTATCCAAGAGAGGTTCCTTCGATGCTGCGACGTGTCCTGGCTTCGAGCCGCTACATCATGATCGTTCCCGTCATCGGGACGTTTCTGGGTTCCGTGGCGTTACTCCTGTATGAGACGATGGTCCTGTTCTGGAGCGGCGTCACCGCGCTGCGGGTCGGCTCGCTGACGGCCAAGTCGGTCAAGATTTTCGCGGTGGGGATAGTCGAGGCAGTCGATGTGTTTCTGATCGCGATCGCGGTCTACATCATCAGCATCGGGCTCTATTCGCTATTCATCGACGACAAGCTGCCGTTGCCGAAGTGGCTGGAAGTCACCAATCTCGAAGACCTGAAAGGGAATCTGGTCAGCGTCGTCATTGCGGTGCTCGCCGTGCTGTTTCTGCGCGAGGCCGTCGCCTGGGACGGTACGCGCGACATCGCCGCTTTTGGTGTTGCACTGGCGATGGTGATTGCCGCGCTCACCTTCTTTCTGATGAAGAACAACGTTCGGCGGAAATGAGCGCCAGGCCGGCGCCGCCGAGGCGGCGCAGCGGATTGACCCCGCTTCAGCGGACGGCCGGCAAGGTTTTCGCCACCAGCAGTTCCTCCGCGTTGTTCGGCGGGCGCAGACCGTCTGTTCTATGCGCGAAGTAGCGCCGGGTGAGATCGGCCGCCGACACGTGCTGCGCTTCTCCAAAGCCTGTTTCGTGGGCCAGCGTCAGCATCTGCGCCGGCGTGAAGAAGCTCACGAACGGCGTGCCGCTTGCGCGCGCGCCCTTCTCCGCCATCTCGAGCCCGGGACGTACCTCGGGGTCCGCCATCTCCAACGGCAGCAGGAACGTCATCGCGAACGTCGATCCCGGCGCGAGCGCTGCGACCTCGCGCAGCGCGGCCGCGTTCGCCTCTTTGCTGAGATACATACTGACGCCCGTGGAGACCACGATGGCCGGCTTGCTTTCATCGAAGCCGGCCGTCACGAGCCGCTCGCGCCAGGCTTCGCCCGCTTCGAAATCGACCGGCACGAAACGCAGCCAGTCCGGCACGCCGAAACCCAGTTCGATCAAACGCTGACGCTTCCATGCCTGCGGACCGCGTTGATCGACCTCGAACACCCGAAGGCCCGACGCGATTTCCGGCCTGCGTTGCGCGAAGCTGTCGAGGCCGGCGCCGAGTATCACATACTGAGTGAGCCCGAGCGCGGCCTGCTCGACGACGAGGTCCTCGATAAAGCGCGCACGCGCCACGATCGAGGCGCGGAAGGCTCGCGTGAACTGCGGGTCCATGTCGCCGCGCTTGCGCCAGTCCTCGTTCGGGGCCAGCAACTGGAGGCCGATTCTGTCTTCGAGCACGTGCGGCGACGCATCGGCCTCGACGTGCAGCGCGCGCCACAAGGCGACGCGTGCCGCCGTGCTGTCTGGTGCTGTGTCCTGCTTGTCGGTCATGACATTCAATCCTGGTTCCGCGTCCTGATCTTTGCACCGTGCCCGCGTGGGGCAAAGCAGTGAGG
Organism: Paraburkholderia sp. TE9906; assembly: GCF_056279605.1. Taxonomy (NCBI): domain Bacteria; kingdom Pseudomonadati; phylum Pseudomonadota; class Betaproteobacteria; order Burkholderiales; family Burkholderiaceae; genus Paraburkholderia; species Paraburkholderia sp. TE9906. The sequence continues at coordinate 45,309 of NZ_JBWCCT010000015.1, read as the reverse complement.
AGCAAGAATATCACTGACATTCGACAGGCACGCACCCGGGTGCGAACCATTCCACACCCGGGCACGCGACGTCACTACAACGCCTAGCTGCCCTGCAAGCGGATATCACGCGACGAAGCGCCCACATACACCGTGCCGCCCGGCACATACCGCCAGCCATTGCGCGAGGTGTCCCACACGCTCTGCATGCGCGGCGTGACCGTGATGCGCACACGGCGCGTTTCGCCCGGGTTCATGCCGATCTTCTCCCAGCCGACGAGACGCCGTGGCGGCTCGCCGCTGTACGGCACGCCGAGATACACCTGCGGCACTTCGGCGCCCGCCACGCGGCCATCGTTACGCACGGTGAACGACACGTCGAGCGCGCCGTCGGGCCGATGCGCAACGGACAATCCCGAGTAGGCGAAATGCGTGTACGACAGCCCGTACCCGAACTCGAACATCGGCGCGATGTTCTTCGCGTCATACCAACGGTAGCCCATGTTCAGCTGTTCCGAGTAGACCGGGTCCGTCTCGAACGCGCCGTTTTGCCCCCACGTCGGCGTGTCCTGATCGCGCAGCGGGAACGTGACCGGCAGCTTGCCCGAAGGATTGACCTTGCCGAACAGCACGTTCGCGATCGCCTTGCCGCCGCCTTCGCCCGGAAACCAGGCTTCGACGATCGCGGCCACGCGATCCTTCCACGGCATCAGCACCGGGTTGCCGCTTTCCACCACGACGATCGTGCGGGGATTGGCGCGCGCAACCGCATCGACGAGCGCATCCTGGTTCGACGGATTCGCGAGGCTCAGGCTTTGCAGATCGCCGAAGTCTTCACCCGCCGGCTGCGCGACGACCACGATCGCCACATCCGAGCGGCTCGCAAGCGCCGCCGCCTGATCGATCTCCTGTTGCGTGTAGGTGCGGAACGGCGTCTGCTGATCGCTGTTGCCGGCGAAGCTCACTTGCGCCGTCGGCGCAAGCGAGCGGATCGCTGCGACGATCGGTGTATCCAGCTTGAGCCACGGGTTGGTCCACCAGCTACACCCGCTCGACGTGCCGAACGTCAGGCCGCCGCAACCGGCGAACGAGCCCGTGACCGGATCACGCGTGTTGCCCGAGCCGCCACCGGTCAGCACCGCTGCGTCGGCATGACCGCCGATCACCGCAATGCGGCTGAGCGAGCCCGCGGAGAGCGGCAACTGGTTGTTGTCGTTCTTCAGCAGCACCATCGACTGTTCGGCGGCCGCCTGGACGAAAACGTTTGCGCGAGCGAAGTCGATAGAGTGGCTCTTCGCCGGATCGTCCATCACGCCGGTGCGAATCATCACGTACAGCTTGCGCTTCACCATGTCATCGAGACGCGCGGTCGACACCGAGCCGTTCGCGATCGCCTGCTTCACCGCCGTCGGCGTCAGGTAGACGGTCGAGCCGACGTCCTCTTCCTCGTCGAGGCCCGCGTTGATCGCATTCGCCGTGCTGTGCGCCGCGCCCCAGTCCGACTGCACCTGGCCTTCGAAGTGCCAGTCGTTCTTGAGCACGTCGTTGAGCAGATGCGAGTTCTCGCACGCATAGTCGCCGTTCAGACGGTTGTAGCTGCACATCACGCTGCCCGGCTGGGCGCGCCTCGCGGCGATTTCGAACGGCAACAGATAGAGTTCGCGCAGCGTGCGCTCGTCGATCTGACTATTGCCGCCGCCGCGGCCGTGCTCCTGCTCGTTGCCCGCGTAGTGCTTGATCGTCGCGATGACCTTCTGGCTTTGCGTGCCGTCAGTGCGTTCGGCGAGCATCTCGCCGGCGAGCACCGGGTCTTCGCCGAGATATTCGAACAGCCGGCCGCCGCGCGGTTCGCGCGCGAGGTTGGTGCCGCCGCCGAGCCCCATGCCGAAGCCTTGCGCGCGCAGTTCGATCGCGATCTGTTTGCCGAACTCGGAAGACAGACGGCGATCCCAGCTTGCCGCGAGCGCGATCGTCGCGGGAAAGGTGGTGCTGGCCTGCGTCGTGCTGCCGGAGCCCGTGGCGGAGTCGACCATGTTCAGATCAGGAATGCCGAGGCGCGGCACGCCCTGAATGTAGCCCGCGCCGCCTCCCGGCACAGCGGACATGGCGTACTGCGAGTGAATAAACTGCAGCTTTTCGTCGAGCGTCATTTTGCCGACGAGGGAATCGGCGCGGCGATGCGCAACCGCCGATTCGAACGCGTTCAGAACCGCCGAGGTGGGGCTGAAATCGAGTGGAAAATCGGGCACGCCGGCGCGCGCAGCGACGCACACGGTCGCCGCTAACGCGACGACCGGCCATAGTCTTTTTTGCATGTCTGTCTCTCCGAGATCCAGCTTGGATGGGGCGATGCGAAAGTAGAGCGCGTCGAATGGGTTCAATGCGGACGCGAGCGCCGGCAACGCAGGGTGGCTGCGAGGACGTGTACCTGCCAGCAGAAGAATCGGGCCAGCCGGATTGGCTGTTAGCGATGCTCCGTGTGAGGTAATGTAAGAATGTAGTCTGACTACAGCATCGGTATTTATACCAATAAAGTGCGCTTTTATGCTGAATAGCTTCTGCTAATTAAACGCGATAGGCCATTCGGATTGTTTAATGCATGAATTGCACTGCATTCAGCAGATGGCCTGCTGAAATGCCGTTGCGCGCTCAACGATTGAACGCGGATTGCAGAGTCTTTTTGACGAATTTCCGCTCCATTTTTTATCGAATTTGTGCGGATGCAATATGCACCTGAATAAGCTATTTGTAATATATGGCGATGCGCCATTGGCAAGTTGAAGCGAAGCTTTTCGTCATCGTCATTGCTCGCCATTTCACCACTAGAACCGGTAGCCGACGCCGGCCAGAATCACGTCCGTATCGCGGCTGTAGCGCGTCATCACGCGATTCCAGGTGACGCGTGCCGACCAGTGCCGCGCGATGCGATACGAAGCCGACATCGACACGAGTCCCGACAGGATCCCATCGCCCGTGTCTCTGTTGCCGTTCGAATCGCCGTGGTGAATTGCTGCGTAAGCACCCACGCCGATGCCGAGCGAAAAATGGTCGTTGAGAAACGCGCGCGTGAGCCAGAGTTGGGCCGTCGCGCCATCGCGTCGCGCGGACAGCCCGCTGCCTTCGTGCAGATAGCCAAGCGTCGCGTCGAGGTAGTTCGTCAGGCCGCGCCGGTATTCGATCGCCTGCGCCGCCGCGGTCTGCGAATCGAGGCTGTTCAGAATCGTCGCGCCGGCCATCAACGTGATTTCGTTGTTCGTGACTTTGTGCGAACGCGGCAGCGCGAAGTCGCGTGGGCCCGGGGTGTCGGGTGAGTCGAGTTGATAACCGACGCCGAGCATAATCGCGGTGGTCGACGAGCCGTGGGTCACCTGTACGTGATTGAGTTGCAGATTCGCTGTCCAGCGGTGCGACGAATACCAGGTGGCGCGCGCGCTGTAGACGACGCCCCAGCCGTGCGTATTCGAATAGCCCGCGCCCTGCTCGGCGGCCTCGGTATCGAAGTAACGATACGGACCGACGCCCAGCGCCAGGACGATGCGCTGCTCCATCAGCGGAAGTCTGCCCCATACCTGGGCAACGGGGCCGTCGCGGTGATGACCGGGAACGTGTCCTTCGTTGAGCCAGGTGATGCTGCCGGCGAAGTAACGGCCGAACCCCTCCGTGTAGTCGATCGCCCACGCATACGTGTGATCGTGTTCGCCGGTCAACGGGCCGGCGTACAGCGTAAACTCCTGGGCCACTGCCCGGCTGGCGCTCACGCAAAACGTCACAGCCGCAATCAGAAGAGCACAGGTAGTCTTCATCGTCGCCTTGCTGTCCAGTGGTATCGAAAAACGCGCCGCCTGACGACCGGCGATTCTGGTCGTATCTGTTTGACATGATTGCATGAATTTGCGCAAAACCACGGCCAGAAAAATCACCGCGCGCTGCGCTCGACGCAGCCTGCGAAGCCGTTCATGGCCTGAACTTCACTCAATGCGAAGTCGACACCCTCGTGGTACCTTGCCGGCACCAGGCACAGCTGAATTTATTCCAATACGTCGGATGTGAGTCGCTCATTTAGAATTGGTGATTGCAGGGTATTGAGTAGCTGGCAAATATCCGTCATGAGGAGCTTGCGGCGTGATCAGATGCGCCATTTAATCCAATTTGCATAATCGGCGGATTTTTTTACCATCCTTTACAGCGCTTCGCGCATGTATGACTCATCGTCGTCAAATTCTGAATTCACTCATTTGCCGTGACATTGGCGGCGGCGTCGTTCAGAATCCACATTCACACGACAGTCATAGCCGTGGCGTAATGCCTGATTTGCGCAGTACAAATACATGTCCGGTTGTTTCAGCCGGCGCATGTGAACGGGGAGCGATCGTTGGGAGAAGAGCCGCTCTGGAAATTGCTGATAGATTCCTGGCTCCACACAGATGAGTACTACCGGAATAGCGCCTTGGGGCATGCGCAAGCTGGCGGCAGTGCGCCCGTTTCTGACTCAGGCATTCATCCCTGCCGCGCGCAATCTGCAATACATGCGCCGCAGGATGCGTCCCTTTGCGCTGATTGCGATCATCGGCTTCCCGCTCTATTTCTACGTCTGGCATACGCTCTTTCCGCAGCCCTACGAAAACCTGCCGCTGCGGCTCGTGGGCTCGGCGCTGTTTATTCCCATACTGTTTTCGGAGCGCTGGCCGGCGCCGGTCAAGAAATTCTTGCCGTACTACTGGTACGCGACGATCTTCTATTCGCTGCCGTTCTTCTTTACGTTCATGCTGTTGAAAAACAACGGCTCCAATGTATGGATAGAAAGCGCGTTGATTGCCGCATTTGTCATGGTGCTGCTGCTGGACTGGTTGATGCTGCTGCTCAATTTCGTGGTCGGCATCGGGGTCGCGTATCTCGCCTACTGGCTGACGACTGACCCCGTCGTCCTTCATACGACCTACCCCGCGCATCTGGCGATTTTCTCGTTCGCGGTCGCGATCGGCGTGGTGGCGAACTACGACATGGACAGGATCAGGATCGAACAGGAGCGCGCGATGCTCGCCACCGCGAGCAGCATCGCCCACGAGCTGCGCACGCCGCTGCTCGCGATTCGCGCTGGCGCGTCGGGGCTTGGCCGTTATCTTCCGTCGCTGCTCGAGACCTATTCGATCGCGCAACGGAGCGAACTGCCGGTTCCGAAAATCCGCCTCGTGCATCTTCAGTCGATGGACGGCGTGCTCTCGCGCATCGAGCAGGAGGCCATCCATTCGAATGCGATCATCGACATGCTGCTCGCGAACGCGCGCTTCACGGGCGGCTACGCGCATGGCGCAACCGGTTGCTCGATCGCGCAGTCGGTCAGAAGCGCGCTGGAGCGCTATCCGTTTCGGGAAGGCGAACGGGACCGCGTGCTCACCGACCTTGCCACGGACTTCACGTTCCACGGCTCGGACATGCTGATGGTCCACGTGCTGTTCAATCTGCTGAAAAACGCATTGCGCGGCATGGCCAGTGTGGACAGTGCACTGATCTCGATCCGGCTCGTGTCCGGGCCGCGGAACAACCAGTTGCTGTTCCGTGACACCGGCGCCGGCATCGCACCCGATGTGCTGCCGCACATCTTTACCCGCTTCTATACATCGTCGGCAGGGATCGACGACGCCTCGATCGGTACCGGCATCGGTCTCGCTTTCTGCCGCGACGTGATGCGCGGGGTGGGCGGCGCCATTGACTGCAAGTCTGTCGAAGGGATGTTTACCGAATTCGCCTTGACCTTTCCCCGGCCATAACGATGCACACGATCAAACCATTCTATTTTCCGACGACCGTCACGTTCGTCGACGACAGCCCGACCTTCCTGTCGAATCTGTGCCTTCAGCTCGACCCGCAACTGGCTTTCCGTCTCTTCAGCTCTCCCGGGGAAGCGCTCGATTTCGTGAACAGCCGCCCGCGCCCGGGGCCGTCGGACGAACCGATTTTCGCGCCGTTTCGTGACCGCACCGACGAAGACGTCGCTCACCAGGTGATCGCGCTGAGTGTCAATACGGTCCGCAAGCAGGTGCACAACGCGCAGCGATTTCTGGCGACGTCGGTCGTGGTCGTCGACTACGACATGCCCGGCATGAACGGTCTGGAGTTTTGCCGCCGCATGACCGATCCCGCCGTGCGCAAGATCATGCTGACCGGCAAAGCCGACGAACACATCGCAGTGCAGAGCTTCAACGAAGGCATCATTCACCGCTTCATCAGCAAGCAGGATGCGGCGGCGGTGCCGGCGCTCAATCGCGCGGTGCGCGACCTGCAGAACGCCTATTTCGACGACGTGTGCCAGTCGATCCTCGATACGCTGGCCGTGTCGGAATATGCGTTCCTGCGGGACGAAGCGCTGGCCGCGCGAGTGGCCGAGATCTCCAACGCGCTCGGCGTCGTCGAACACTATCTCTCGTACTGCCCGGGCGGGCTGCTGATGCTCGACAGCGCGGGCAAGTCGTATCTGCTGATCGTCCATACGGACGAGACGCTGCGGGGCCTGCGTGAAATTGCCGTCGAACAGGACGCGCCTGCGGAGTTTCTCAAGGAACTCGACAGTCGGCGCAGCCTGCCTTACTTCTGGCAAACCGAGGGACATTACCCCACGGACTGCACGGCATGGGCACGCTACATGCACCCGGCGACGCAGCTCAGCGGCCGGCAGAATTACGTGTACTCGGTCATTCCTAACCCGCCGGGGCTGGACCTGAGCCAGGTGCTCAGCTACGACCATTACCTCGACCGGCTCGACCGCGAAAAGTAAAAGACATGGAGCCCGGCAAACCGGGCTCCATGCCGCGCGCCTATCAGGCTGTCACAGCGGTGTTTTCGTCCATGGTCTCGCGCTTGCGCCGGCGCGACGACAGCTCATCCCCAAGGCGCCGCGAGGACGCCCACTTGTCGAGTTCGACCTCGCTGCGGATGTCGCGGCACACACTCGCGATCTTCTCGACCTGCATATCGCTCAGCCCCGCGTGAATCGACAGGCGGATCAGCGCGCGATTGCGCGCCGTCGCAGGCGCACAGAACACCGAGCCGAAAATGCCACGCGACTCCAACGCGTCACGCAACACGACCGTGCGCTGTTCCGTGCCCGCTTCGAGGGCGATGATCTGACTTTGGCTGCCGTTCAGGTTGTAGCCGAGTTCGGTCAAACGCTGCCTCAGCCATGCGGCGCTCGCAGCGAGGCGTGCGCGCCGCCGGTCCGCGGCTTCGATCACCGACAACGTCGCGTCGAGCCCGCTGATTTCATGCGGCAACAGCGTGGAACTGAAGATGGCGGGATTCGATTCGAACTTGAAGTACTCCTGGAAATCGACCGGACAGGTGATGAAGCCGGCTCTGCCCGCGAACGCCTTCGCCAGACTCGCGGTGCGAAACGCCACCCGAGACTCCAGCCCGAGTTCGGCCACGAGTCCCGCGCCGCGCGGACCGTGCGTGCCGAGCGAATGCGATTCGTCGACGACGAACACACACGCGTACCGCTCGCAGACGTCCGCGATCTCGACGAGCCGGCAGACGCCGCCGGTCGTGCTGTACACCGAGTCGACCAGCACGACGCCCTGTCCATAACGCCCGATCTGCTGCTCCAGATGCGCAACGTCGTTATGCCGGAACGCGACCGGCACCGCACCCGCGCTGCGAATGCCTTCCCACAATGACATGTGCGCCATCATGTCGATGTAGACCGGCGTTTGCGCCGACGCGATCGACTGAAGCAGCCCGGTATTGGCCGCATAGCCCGATTGACACAACACGCCCGCCTCCGCGCGCATGAACGTTGCGAGCCGGCTTTCGAATCGAAGCTGGGGGCAATCGCCGTGCAGGAAAATACCCGACATCAGCAGGCCATTGCCGTTCTCACGCAGCGTAGCGGCCATGCTGTCGATGATGTCCGGATGCCGGGCAATCGCGAGATAGTCGTTGCTCGACAGATGCAATGCGTCGGGCCCGGCGATACGGCCGCGCATGATATGTCCGCCGCCCCAGGTTTCCTGCACCCGCTCGCGGTAATACCGCTCGACGCGCGAAGTGACGAAGGCCGGCAACACCGGTCGGTTATGCCGCTGTGTCGTGCGATCAAGAACACTTTTCATTTTTTGGCTCCATAGGATTAGCTGCCGTAGCGGACAGCGGGTCCATAGTGAGCCCGTCATTTATGACGTGTGCGGAAAGTCAGGCAAGTTATGCGTTATGGGTTGATCACGCTAGAAATTGAGCGTTCGCTTCCTGCTCTTTGGCGGGAAGGCAGGATCCAGATGGTCGGGTTCACCGGAAAGAACTCTCGTCAGGCATGTGCGGCAGAGGCCCTGATCAGAAGACGTGATGCTCTCCATGCCATTCGCCGCCAATGCCTGGACGACAGTGCGATCGGCGGGAGCTTTGATCGTCACGCCGATGCTGGGATGCGATGCTGATGCGGGCCTTTGCGCCACCGTGCATCGCGGTGCGCAAAGGCCGTGTTGCCTGGCGCTACTGTTTCACCGTCCCCGTTCGCGCCGGCGACGACGCACTATTCGGCGACAGCGCATTCGCACGCTTATCCATCAGCGTTCCGGGCGGGTTGGTGGGGGCGCCTTGCGCGGCCGGTGCATCGATCGCCTGTCCCGCCTGCCCAGGCTGGGTTTCCTTCGTTTGCGCGCCGCTGTTTGCCGGCGCTTTCCCGGCTTGTTGCGCGTAGGCTGCGCCGCTCATGCAAAGCACCAGCGCGGCGCAAGCAACTTTCAAGGTATCCATGGCTGTCTCCCGGTTTCACGGCACTTGCCGTTTTCCCATCAGTGAGCATCTTGCGTGCCGCAAGGAAATGAAGGCTGATAAAAAGCATACGAATGGCGAGAGGTTCCGGTCGGTTCAGAATCGAAGCCGACGATGACGCGATAGACACCCACCTGAACCAAAACTCACGCACCTAACGTTTCCCCCAGGCCCCTTCCCCGCGACCAGCGGATAGAATTTGTCTCACTGTGATCACACATCACAGCAATGCAATCAACGGAGTCGAGCTTGGCAACCCGTCCCACTTCCCCATCCGTGCTCCCGCTCGAAGTAGTCGCGCACGAAACGATGGCAGGCAAGGTCTATCAGCAACTGCGCGAGGCGATCATGAGCGGCCGGTTCGCGCCGGGTCTGCCGTTGAGTCTGCGTTCCGTCGCCGAAGCCGTGGGGTCCTCCACGATGCCGGTGCGCGCCGCGCTCACCCGGCTCCAGACGGAAGGCGCGCTCGTCGACGGGCCGGGCCGGGCGCTCATGGTTCCGCCGATCACCCTCGAACTCGTCGAGGAGTTGCGCGACGTGCGCATCGCGCTGGAGGGCTGCGTGGCGCAGCGCGCCGCCACCCGCATGTCCGACGCTCATCTCAAGGCCGTTCAGGATATTTACGAGGTCATGAACGGGCACGCGGAAGCCGGCGAAGTCGCGGACTATCTGCGCAGCAACTTTGCCTTCCACAGCGGAATCTACCGGCACGGCGCGAGCGAAATCACGCTCGCCACCATCCAGAGCTTGTGGATTCGCATTGGACCGTTCCTCAACGTCGTCGCGCCGGACATCCCGCACATGCGGCGCTCGATGGAAGCGCATCGGCAGATCGTCGACGCGCTTTGCCGCCGCGATGGCGAAGCCGCTCGGGCGGGCATTGCGCGCGATATCGGCGACGCGGCGCAGAGTCTGATCGATCGCTTGCAGATGCGCGAAGACGTCGGCGGGAAGCAGGCGAACCGTTAACCAACACGCATGAATCCAGAGGGACTCATGCGCAATTGATTCGATTAGTACAACTATTTCTATCCATTCCTGAGTGCTGACACGCGTCAGCACGTCAGTCTGTCAACGGAGCGAGAAGACATGAGTATTGTGAAAATGCTGCAACCGCCGCCGGGTTTGCGCGTACTGGTCACGGGCGGCGGTGGTGGGATCGGCCTCACGATCGCGCGGGCCTTCACCGAAGTCGGCGCAAAAGTGCACGTCTGCGACGCGAGCGAACGCGTGCTCGAAGCGATGCGCGCCGACAGGAACAACGAAAGCATCTCGGCCACGCTCGCCGATGTCGCCGATGAAAGCGCGGTTGCCCGTGTGTTCGAGGACGTCCAGTCCCGGCTCGGCGGTCTCGACGTGCTGATCAACAATGCAGGCATCGCCGGACCGACCGGCGGCATCGATGAAATCGACGCCGCGCAATGGGAACAGACGGTCGCGATCAACCTGAACGCGCAGTTCTATTTCGCGCGACGTGCAGTACCGCTGCTGCGCGAATCGCCTCACGGTGGCTCGATCATCGCCATGTCGTCAGTAGCCGGGCGATTGGGCTATGCGTATCGCGCGCCCTATTCCGCGACGAAGTGGGCCGTGATCGGCATGACCAAAAGCCTCGCGATCGAACTCGGGCCCGCCGGCATTCGCGTGAACGCCATTCAGCCCGGCATCGTGCGCGGCCCCCGCATGGAAGGGGTGATTGCCGCGCGGGCGCAGCAACTCGGTCTGAGCTATGCGGAGATGGAAGCGAAGTACCTCGAAAAGATCTCGCTGCGCCGCATGACCACTCAGGAGGAAATCGCGGCGACCGCGCTATTCCTGTGCGCGCCGGGCGGCAGTGGCATTTCCGGCCAGGCGATCTCCGTGTGCGGCAACGTCGAAGTGCTCTGACGCTTCGCTCTTTTCTTCCTCAGCGTGGACTCCGATTCTCATGGCCTCAACCCGTAAAGTCATCATTACCTGCGCGCCGACGGGCGCGATCCATACACCGTCGATGTCGCCCTACCTCCCGGTCACACCGCAGCAGATAGCCGACGCCGCGCTGGCGGCAGCAGCAGAAGGCGCGGCAATCCTCCATCTGCATGCCCGTGATCCCGCCGATGGACGGCCCACGCAGGACCCGGCGGTGTTTTCCGAATTCCTGCCGCAGATCAAGGCGCAGACCGACTCCGTCATCAACCTCACCAGCGGCGGCAGCCCGCATATGACGGTGGCGGAGCGCCTGCGCCCCGCGCATCACTTCCAGCCCGAGATCGCCTCGCTCAACATGGGCTCGATGAATTTCGGCCTGTATCCTATGCTCGAACGCTTCAAGGAACTGAAGCACGACTGGGAACGGCAGCATCTCGAAGCGAGCCGCGACCTCGTCTTCAAGAATACGTTCGCGGACATCGAGTACATCCTGACGTCATGCGGCGCCAATGGAACACGCTTCGAGTTCGAGTGCTACGACATCTCGCATCTGTACAACCTCGCCCACTTCGTCGAGCGCAATCTCGCCAAGCCGCCGTTCTTCATTCAAAGCGTGTTCGGCTTGCTCGGCGGCATCGGTGCTCATCCGGAGGACCTGATGCACATGCGGCGCACCGCCGACCGTCTGTTCGGCAACGACTATGTCTGGTCGATCCTCGGAGCCGGGCGCAACCAGATTCCGCTCGCAACCATGGGTCTGACGCAGGGTTCGAACGTCCGTGTCGGCCTCGAGGATTCGCTCTGGATTGGACCAGGCAAACTCGCGGAATCGAGCGCCGCGCAGGTTCGGCAGATCAGAAAAGTGATCGAAGGACTGTCTCTCGACATCGCCACGCCGGCCGAAGCGCGCGCGATGCTAGGTCTCAAGGGCAAGGACAACGTGCGTTTCTAATCACTGCCCACGCAAGCCTTCCGGCACGGAATCGGAAGGAGATGGCAGGGGCAGTCGAAGGGCATCTGGCCGCGCGTGCCACGCCCTTCGTCTCCACGCATACACGCGCGAAGCGGGTCGCTGTCCGTTGCCGGGGCGCAGTTGCTGCGCCGAACCGGGCACCGTGATCTCCGACGTTCCACCTACCCAGATCTGGGGATTCACATGTCAACGCATCGATCAACGAAGCCGCAAGCCGGTCAGCTTGCGCAATCCGCACTTACACGGCTCCTGATCCGCAAGCTGATGCCGTTACTCGTCGTTGTCTACGTCATCAGCTTTCTCGATCGAACGAATATCGCGTTGGCCCGACACACCATGAGCATCGACCTCGGGCTGTCCGCGGCCGCTTATGGACTCGGCGCGGGACTGTTCTTTCTCACCTACGCATTGCTGGAAATACCGAGCAACCTGGTGATGAACAAGGTGGGCGCGCGGCTATGGATCACGCGCATCATGGTGACGTGGGGGGTGTGATCGATCGGCATGGCCTTCGTGCGCGGCGAGACGTCGTTCTACGTGATGCGGCTGTTGCTGGGCGCCGCTGAAGCAGGGCTCTTCCCCGGTGTCATGCTCTACCTGACGTATTGGTTCACCCGCGAAGAACGGGCGCTTGCAACAGGCTATTTCCTGATCGGCGTATGCGTCGCGAACATTGTCGGCGGGCCGCTCGGCGGTGCGCTTCTTGAACTCGACGGCATGCTCGGTTTGCGCGGCTGGCAGTGGCTTTTCGTGATCGAAGGGTTGCCGGCGGTGCTGCTCGCGGTCGTGGTCTGGAAGATGCTGCCCGACAAGCCACTGCAAGCATCGTGGCTGTCGCCGGCGCAAGCCGCGGAAATCGAGGCGCGCCTCGCCGCCGAACGCGATGCGCAGGCAGGAGACGGACGTGCCAGCCATTCCCTGCGCCATGCACTGGGCGATCCGCAAGTCTGGCTCGCCATCCTCGTGTACTTCTGCCACCAACTCACCATCTACACGACCATCTTCTTTCTGCCGGGCGTGATCGGCGCGTCGGGACATTTCTCGCCGCTGGTGGTGGGGACGTTGTCGGCGACACCGTGGATCGCCGCCGCCATCGGCGCGGCGGCGCTGCCGCGCTTCGCCAGCACGTCGGCACGCAGCCGGCTCTTGCTGGTCGGCGGGCTGGTTGTGATGGCGCTCGGGCTGTTGATCGCCGCGCACTCGCGGCCGGCGATCGGCCTGCTTGGAATGTGCCTCGCCGCGTTCATGTTCTTCGTGGTGCAGTCGATCATTTTCACGTTCCCGTCCTCGCGGCTCAGCGGCGCCGCCTTGGCCGGCGGTCTCGCGCTGGTCAATTCGTGTGGTCTGCTAGGGGGATTCGTCGGGCCGACGGTCATGGGCCTGATCGAACAGTCGACGGGCAGCGCGACCAACGGTCTCATCGTTCTGGCGGTTGCGCTGATTATCGCCGCGGTGTGCAGTCTTCGCTTGCGGCATGGTGACGAAGACCGTCGCGCGCGTGCTGTGTATTGCCGGGATGCGGAAAAAGCGGTGTGAGGCCGATCATGATCCGGTTGCATCGAAGCGTCTTTCGACGAAGATCGCTGGCGGCGGCCTCAGTGGCGAGCACACAACGGATTGCCCGCGTCAGCAGACACGATTGAGTTATCGGGTTTATACTAAGCCCGTCTCCTCCATGTCTCCTCTGATATGGATTCAGCCCGCCTCCGCGCGGGCTTTTTCTTATCCGACACAGCAAGCACAACGATGACAGGAAGAATCGCCGACGGTGAGGCGCGCGAACGTCTCATTATCTGGATTCGCCGCCGCATGAGCGAGTTCGGCATCACGTTCGAGGCGCTCGCCGAATCCATCCAGCACGATCTCGACAATCCGCCGATCTACCGTGACGCCAAGGGCAACGACTGGAACGGACTCGGCGACATGCCGGACTGGCTCCGGGCGGCAAAAAATGCAGGCGTCGACCCGGCTTTCTTCAGGATCGAGTCGAAGCCTGAGCCCACGCTGAAACATTCCAGCGCGCAGTATGTGCAAGCTGATCTCTTCGAGTAACGGCGCCGTACCGATCAATCGCCCGAGCGGGGGTCGTTGAGGATAGAGCTCGTGTCGCCCAATTGACGAGCTACTTGCCTGCGCGATGCGCGAGCGCAATCGCATCCAGCCCCGCCAGCACGAAGCGCACAAAGTCATCGACAAGCGCTTTCTTGTCTTTGGCGACTGCGGGCAGCAAGGCCGTCTGCATCTGCTTCGGCGCAATCATCATCGCGATGCACGGCAGCACCGTGAACATCAACGCCCGTTGCACGGCAGGCTCTTTGGGGTTCAATTGAAGCACCTCGCCGATGAGTCCCAGCAAAAGCGCAGCCTTGGGCCGCACCGCTTTCTCGATGAGCGCAGGAATCGCCGGCGACGGCGAGAGCACCTCGCGCAGCATCAGCATGAATCCCCACGGCGCCGCCGCGTTGACCGACAGGCCGACGAAGTGCGAGATAACCGCGCGAAGCTTGTCCTTCGGATCGCTAACGCCCTCGGTTAGCGCCTTCAACTCGTCGAGCCCGACAACCTGCCGGTGCGCTTCCACCAGCGCCGCCTCGTAAAGCGCCTCGCGGCTGCCGAAGTGGTAATGCACCGATGCCATCGGCGTACCTGCGCGTTCGCAGATCTCCTTGCTCGTGGCATCCGCGAAGCCGCGCGCGGCAAATACCTGTCCGGCTGTGTCGAGCAGATGTTGGCGCGTGGCCGCGCCGTCGGGACGCGTAGCCCGCTGTTTGCGCGTCGAGCCGGTTTTTGTCGAGGATGTGGGCATGAAGAATCGGTGATTCGGGAAATAGTTTGAATTCAAATTCAAATTCACATATCATCGATTCTACTTCATCGGAAGCGGCCTTGCGTCGGGTTTGACCCGCATGCGGGCCTGCTTCGGCAGCGAACAGCGCGCACCGCGCCGCCGCTTTGGGTAGCCACGAGTCAGCCAGACGAACGCCGTATCGCGCTATCAATGATATGGATTACTTACTGAACACGCGTGTCCGACCAGGCGCGTTTTTGCGGATGAACCCATGCTTACCTCGCTAACGAACCTTGTGCTGCCGGTTCCCGGGCGCTTCGTGACGATGTTCGCCATGCTCCTGGGCGTCACGCTCACAGCCTGCTCCCATTCCGACAACAGCGCATACCAGGGCTATGTCGAGGGCGAATTCGTCTATCTCGGCTCGTCGCAGGCAGGAAGACTGACGCAATTATCAGCGGCACGCGGGCAATATGTGAAAGCGGATACGCAGCTGTTCACTCTCGAAGCGATCGACGAAACCGCCGCGCTTCGACAGGCCGAACAGCAACTCACGGCGACGCGCGCGCAACTGGCGGACATCGAGACTGGCAAACGCGTGCCGGAGGTCAACGTCAATCGCGCGCAGCTTGCCCAGGCAGTCGCCAATGCGCGCAAGGCATCCTTGCAACTCACGCGCGACAAGGCGCAGTTCGCGGCAGGCGGCATTGCCAAAGCGCAGCTCGACGATTCGCAAGCCGCCGCCGACGCCACAGCCGCACAGGTGCGCGAGCTGACGAATCAGGTCGAAGTGGCGCGCCTGCCCGGGCGTTCGCAACAGATCGCGGCGCTCCAGGCGCAGGTGGCAGCCGCCGAAGCAGTCGTCGCGCAGGCGCAATGGAAGCTGGACCAGAAGCGCGTCAGCGCCCCTGCGGAGGGGCTGATTTACGACACGATTTATCGAACGGGAGAATGGGTGCCGGCGGGAAGTCCCGTCGTGCAGATGCTGCCGCCGCAAAACATCAAGGTGCGCTTCTTCGTGCCGGAGAGCCTCGTCGGTCGACTGGCGAACGGCCGCAACGTGGCGATCCATTGCGACGGTTGCGCAGCCGACGTGTCCGCGAAAATCACCTACATCTCGAACGAGGCGGAATACACGCCGCCCGTCATCTACAGCAACGAAACCCGCGAGAAGCTCGTGTTCATGGTCGAAGCGCATCCGTCCGTCGCGGACGCGAACAGGCTGCATCCGGGCCAGCCGGTGACGGTGGTGCTGCAATGAACGGCGAGACCCCCGAGCACGTCATCGACGTTCAGCATCTGAACAAACGTTTCGGCGACAAGCACGTCGTCAACGACGTGTCGTTGCAGGTCGCACGAGGCGAAATCTTCGGCTTTCTCGGCCCCAACGGCAGCGGCAAAACCACGTCGATCCGATTGATGTGCGGACTGCTGACGCCGGATTCCGGCACCGGCACCTGCCTCGGTTACGACATCCTGCGCGAGAGCCAAGCCATCAAGCGTAACGTCGGGTACATGACGCAGCGCTTTTCGTATTGGGAAGATCTGACCATCCGCGAAAATCTCGACTTCGTCGCACGGGTCTATCAGATGAAGAACCGCCGTCAGGCGGTCGACCGCTCGCTCGAATCGCTCGGACTGCAAAGCCGTGCCAATCAATTGACAGGTTCATTGTCCGGCGGCTGGAAGCAGCGGCTCGCGCTCGCCGCGTGCATGCTGCACGAACCGAAGCTGCTATTGCTCGACGAACCGACCGCCGGCGTCGATCCCACCGCGCGGCGCGATTTCTGGGAAGAACTGCACCGGCTGGCCGCGCGCGGCATTTCGGTGCTGGTCAGCACGCACTACATGGATGAAGCCGAACGCTGTCACAAGCTTGCGTACATCGCCTACGGCAAGTTGCTCGCGCAAGGCACATCGAACGAAGTCATCGAGTCACAGCATCTATCGACGTGGAGCATTCACGGTGAACACCTGAGCGCTCTGTCCGAACAGCTTCGCACGACGCCCGGCGTCGACCAGACCGTTGTCTTCGGCTCCGCGCTGCATGTCAGCGGCAGCGACCATGCCGCACTCGAACAGGCGGTCAGGCAAGCGACAGCGGGCACCACACTGCGTATCGAGCCGATCGGCACGGGACTCGAAGACGTCTTCATCTACCTGATGAGTCACGCGAAAGACAATTTCGGAGCGCCATCATGAGCAGACGAACCGTGTTTTCGTTGAGCCGCTGGTGGAGCATCGTGCTCAAGGAGTTTTTGCAACTTCGGCGCGATCGGATCACGTTCGCGATGATCATCGGTTTGCCGATCATTCAGCTCTCGCTATTCGGCTTCGCCATCAATACGAATCCACGGCATCTACCCACCGCCGTCGTTATTCACGATCAAAGCGAGTTCTCCCGCAGCTTCGTTGCTGCAATGACCAACTCGGCGTATTTCAACGTGATCGAAACCCTGCCGGATGAAGAAGCCGGGCGGCGCGCGCTCGCGCAAGGCCGCGTGCAATTCGTTCTCAACGTCCCGGTCGATTTCTCCACGAAATTGCTGCGCGGCGAGCATCCGTCGTTGCTGATCGAAGCCGACGCAACCGATCCGACCGCGACCAGCACCGCCGTCGCCGCGCTGCCGGGTCTGATCCAACCCGTCGCCGACAAGGACATCACCGGCCCGCTCGCGCACCTGAACGGCGGACCGGGCGCATTCGGCGTGCAGGTTCATAACCTGTACAACCCCGAGGGCATTACGCAGTACAACGTGGTCCCCGGCTTGATGGGCGTGATCCTGACGATGACGCTCGTCATGATGACGGGCCTCGCGATCACACGCGAACGCGAACGCGGCACGATGGAAAACCTGCTCGCGACACCAGTCCTTCCGATCGAAGTGATGACCGGCAAGATCGTGCCTTACATTGCAATCGGGCTGATTCAAGCGTCGATCATTCTTGCGGCGACGCGCTTCGTCTTCAACGTGCCGTTCGTCGGCAGCCCGGTGGCGATCTATCTTGCCGCGTTGCTCTTCATCGCGGCCAACCTCACCGTCGGCATCACGCTGTCCTCGCTCGCACAGAACCAGTTGCAAGCGATGCAACTGACTTTCTTCTATTTCCTGCCGAACATCCTGTTGTCGGGGTTCATGTTCCCGTTTGCCGGCATGCCGCGCTGGGCGCAGTTCATTGGCAATCTGCTGCCGCTGACCTACTTCAACCGCCTGATCCGCGGCATTCTGCTCAAAGGCAATGGCTGGGCGGACCTATGGCCGTCGGTGTGGCCGATGGTGCTCTTTACGGCAATCGTCATGGCGATTGCGCTGCGCTTCTACCGGCGCACGCTCGATTAGAAGGACAAGGCGATGAAATCACTCGTTATGATGGGCGTGCTCATGCTATGCGGCTGCGCAGTCGGCCCGGACTTTCAGAGCCCGCCCGCGCCCGACACGCAAGCCTATACGCGCGATGGCCTGCCGCAACGCGCCGCATCGGCCGACAGCACGGCCGCATTTACGCAGACCTTGCGCATCGGCGACAGTGCGATGCCGATGTGGTGGCGGCAGTTTCATTCGGATGCGCTGGACCGTCTGGTTGACGAGGCGTTGCGCCAAAGCCCAACGCTGGCGCAGGCTCGTGCAAAGCTGATCGAAGCCCGCGAAAACTACAACGCGCAGGCGGGTTCGACCCAATTTCCCAGCGTAGACGCGACAATTTCCGCTTCGCGCCAGAAGGTCGACCCTGCCGCGTTCGGCGTGCCCAATGTGAATAGTCCCGGGCCGTTCTCGCTGTTCAACGCTTCGGTGAGTGTGTCGTATGTGTTCGATGTGTTCGGCGCCAATCGTCGGGCGCTCGAGGCGAGCCTCGCCCAAGTCGATTACGAGTCGTTCGAACTCGACGCGGCGCGGCTATCCATTGCGGGCAATGTCGTGTCGGCGGCGATCCGGCGCGCGTCGTTGCAGCAGCAGATCGAATTGACACAAGATCTCGAACACGCGCAGGCCCGGCAACTCACGATCATCGAGGCACGCTTTGCCGCCGGCGGCGTGGCCCAACTCGACGTGCACAGCCAGCGCACCCTGCTCGCGCAGACGCGCGCATCGTTGCCGCCGCTCACCACGCAGCTTGCGCAAACCGATCATCAACTCGCGATTCTGCTGGGCGCCACACCGTCGAAAACGGATTTCAGCGACATCACGCTCGATGCGCTTCATCTGCCCAACGACCTGCCCGTCACGCTGCCTTCGACACTCGCACGCGAGCGGCCCGACATTCGCGCGTCCGAAGCGTTGTTGCATCAGGCCAGTGCGAATGTCGGCGTCGCGACGGCCAACCTTTATCCGCAGTTTTCGTTATCGGCGGGATTCGGCTCGCAGCGCACGAACATCGGCGACGTCATCAATGGTTTGAACATCTGGAACATCGGGCTCAATCTGACGCAGCCTCTTTTCCGTGGCGGCGAATTGCATGCGAAGAAGCGCGCAGCACAGGCCGCCTACGAGGCCGCCCTGGCCGGCTATCAGCAAACTGTCTTGCAAGCGCTGCAACAGGTCGCCGATTCGTTGACAGCACTGCGCGACGACGCGCACGAATTGCAGGCCCGCGACGACGCCTGGCAACACGCACAGGCGAGCGTCTCGATTGCGAGCCGGCAATATGCAGCGGGGGGCATTAGCCAGACGGCGTTGCTCGACGCGCAACGCCAGGCCTTGCAGACTGCGATCGACCGGACGCGGGCGCAGGCCGATCAATTCGCCGATTCGGCGGCGCTATTTCAGGCGCTTGGCAGCGGCGTGCCGATAACGACGCAGGTGAGTGAGCAATGAGCCGGCCTGCGCATCTTAGTGGCCTGAGATCGACACGTCCGGTCCAGATCTACGAAAACTGACAAAAGCGCAGCCGGTTACCAGACGGGTCGGTGACTTGTATCTGCCGTCCCCAACCGACTTCCTCGATCCCAGGCCTTGCATACGAATACTGCTTGCCTTGCAGTTCCCGATGCAACGACTCGATGTCATCGACCGGCAGGAATATGGCTGATCCCGGCGTACTGTCGCCGTGATGCTCGCTCAGATGCACGATGACAGAGTCACGCCTGATCTGCGCATACAGCGGCAAATCGTCGGCAAACCGATGCTCCCAGTCGAGTTCGAAGCCAAGGTAGGTCAGATAGAACGCGTATGTCCTCTCGATGGAGAACATGCGCAAGATCGGTATGGCGTTCAGAAGCGTCATTGGCTTGCTCCGCAGTCGTCGAGTCGAAACCGCACTTCAACGGGTTACCCGCTTCCTGTCAACCATTTGGCCCTGGTGTCGAGCGCCGCATGGCGCGGCATGCTATCTCCTGACCACCGTCTTCACGCGCACCTCGCTCTTTCTGCATTCGGCACAAAGACCGAACACCACCAGTTGCCGTTCCGACACGTCGAACTCGAAGTTGTCCGCCACCGCCTTCTGCCGTGCCTCGATCTCGGCATCGAAAAACTCGTGAATGCAGCCGCAGGCCGTACACACCAGGTGATCGTGCTGCTTGCCGTCGTTCCGTTCGTAAACCAGACGGCCGTCGCCGAATGCAACGCTCGACAGCAATTTCGCGTCGACCAGCAAACCGAGCGCCCGGTACAGGGTGCCCAGACTCAAATTGCGCATGTCCTCGTTCAACCGCTTGTAAAGCTGCTCCGCGCTGAAGTGTT
Organism: Paraburkholderia sp. TE9906; assembly: GCF_056279605.1. NCBI lineage: Bacteria > Pseudomonadati > Pseudomonadota > Betaproteobacteria > Burkholderiales > Burkholderiaceae > Paraburkholderia > Paraburkholderia sp. TE9906. The sequence continues at coordinate 25,217 of NZ_JBWCCT010000015.1, read as the reverse complement.
CGTGGGCATGCTGCTGAAAGAACTCCAGCACCAGCACACGTGGGAACGTGGGCCGCAAGCCGGCCTGTTCCAGAATTCGCTGAATGTTCATGGATGTAATGGCAGCGCAAGACGGGCAACCCGGAAGCGCCTGGGTCGTCTGTCAATGCGAGGAAGTGGTTGGTAAGTCTGTCGTCCCGCGTGGCAGGGCGATCTGCAAGTTGCCAAACTATGTGAGCCGCTTCCTTAAGACAACCTTAAGTGGGGGGTCGAATCACAACGAATCAGCGCATTGCACCCGGCAACGCAATGACGACCAACGACCTCTCGCCAGCCTTTCGACGCCACTAGCGGATGCGCAGCCGTTCGAGCCAGACAATGGACATTGCAGCGCGGGGGGCATGAAGAGGCTACCGATGACCGAGTATTTTGTGTCTTACTGCGACCCTGAAACCAAAACCGTCAAGACCGGATTTGTCGACGCCCGTATTTTCAAAGGCGTGAGGATGAATCTGGCGGCCGAACACGAAGTCGGAGAAAGTACCCCGATAGACGACGAGTTCGCACGGCGTTTGGGAGCCCCGCGCTGCCGTGGTTTGCAACGCAGTATCCAGAGGTTCGCGTCTCGCTTCAGATCACCGATGGGAAAGGGAACAGCGTCAATCTCTGAGGCCTTGTCTGACTACACAGTGTCTACTTGACGAGCCCACTCTACTGGCTGGTCCGCGAGATGCTCGCGTGGCCTCGACGGCGTCAAGGGATGTGACTGCGGATGGTACGGGTGGTGCGGTGAATTGGTATGAACGCGTACATACCCCGCACACGGCATGATGGAGCGAGAGATGGCCTGCATCGAGGCCGTTATGCAGAATCAATCGCGAGTTGCACCACCGCACGTAACTCCACACTTGGCGCGGCGGCACAATCATCTCCGGGATCATGCTTCTTCAAACAACCCGGCACTCATCCACCTAAAGCCTAATGATGCGGAAACTCCGAACGCGGTGTCGGCGTCGCCTTCACCTTCGTGTATTGGAACACGGGCAGCGCCTTGATCGCCGCCTTCGTGGCGCCGGCCAGCACTAGCTTGCCATCCGTATAGTCCAGCTGTTCGACCGGAATGGCGACGTCATGATGCGATACGCCGAGGAACTGATTCGCCGCGACGATAGCAAACGAAACGGACCGGTCGGGTGCGACGATAATGTCGTGGATAACGCCGACTTTTTCGCCATTCTCGTTGTACACCGCCTTGTTGAGCACCGACTTCTTGACGCTCCACCCAAGGATAAGATCCGTCGACTCCGTGACGCTGACACCGAGAGGCTGCGTGCCCGCAACTTGCGCGTACGAATACGAAGAGATCATGCCCAACGAGGCGGACATCATCGCTAATGCGGCGATCTTTGATTTCATGAAGTCCTCATAAAATATTGTTCGTCTAATCGATGGCGGAAGTAAAGCGTCTTTATTAAAGTCCACAAAAATCGAAAAGTAAAGAATCAAACTCCTTGAACAGCATGAGATGTCATCTGTAGTTGACGCACGTGATGGAATAGTCGAATTCAGCCATCGCCGATGAAAACGAAGAAGATCGTCTTTCTAATAAGGAATGCGGTGCGATTCCGAACAATATCTCCCTCGGCGTGTGCACGCCGGCGCCAATATGGTGAACAGATGCACGCTTTGGCGCTCTGCGAGAGAACCCAGCACAAAAAGTGGAAGACGTTTTCGTCCCGCACCGCCGTCAAACAGGCACTCTCGCATGCGTGCCGCGCAACCACTCTTCGAGCAGAGGCGGTGCCATCGGCCGTCCCAGCAGATAGCCTTGCAGCACCGGACACCCGTGGTCGACCAGGAACTGCCGCTGCGTTTCGGTCTCCACACCTTCGGCGACGACCTTGATATTCAGGCTCTCGCCGATGCGCAATACAGTCGATGTCAACGCTCGCGCCGAGTCGCTGTGATCGAGATCGCGCACGAAGCTTCTGTCGAGTTTCAGTTCATCGAGCGGCAAGCGGTGAAGATAGCCGAGGCTCGAATAACCGGTGCCGAAATCATCCAGCGACAGTTGCACGCCCAGCCGGTGAAGCTCGTCGATCATCAACAACACACCGGGCTCGTCGCTCAGCATCACGCTTTCGGTCATCTCGAGCGTCAGATCGCGCGGCTGCAATCCGTGCGCGAGCAAGGTCTGCGCAACGCGGTCGGCGAGCGTGCAATCGCGGAAGTCGCTGGCTGACAGATTGATCGACACACGCGGGATACTCACGCCTTGTGCACGCCAGGCAGCCAGTTGGCGGCACGCCCGCTCCATCACCCATTTGCCCAGCTCGCCGATCAATCCGCACTCCTCCGCCAGCACGACGAAGCGCACCGGCGGCACAGTGCCCAGTGTCGCGTGATTCCAGCGCAGCAGCGCCTCTACGCCGCTGAGCGTGTGTCCGTTCGCGGCATCGAATTGCGGCTGATACCACAGGTCGAGCAGATCGTGCTTCAGCGCAATGCGCAGGTCCGCCTCCAGCATGGCCTGCTCCTGAATGTTGCGGCTCATCTCTTCGCGGAAAAAACTGAAGCCGCCGCGGCCTTGCGCCTTGGCCTGGTACATCGCGATGTCTGCCTGACGCAGCAGCGTCAGCACGTCCCGGCCGTCTGCGGGATACATCGCGATACCGATGGTGGCGCTCGTATGGATCGACGCGCCGGCGACGATAATCGGCGGCGCAGCCGCGGCGAGCAGGCGCTTGACGATGCTCGTCGCCTGTTGCGCGCCACAATGCGGCAGTACCGCGACGAATTCATCGCCAGCGAGACGACCAAGCAGATCGCCGTCCCGCAGCACGGCTTTGAAGCGGCGGCCGGTCTCGCAGAGCACCTGGTCACCCGTTGCATGGCCGCGGGTGTCATTCACCCGTTTGAACCGGTCGAGGTCGATGAACAACAAGGCCAGATCGCTCCCGGCGCGGCGTGCATCGTTGACGAGTTGTTTTGCCTGAACCTCGAACATATTGCGATTCGGCAAGCCGGTCAGCGTGTCGTGAAACGCCAGCTGATGGATGCGCATGCGTGCTTTTTCGCGCTCGAGCAGCAGTGCGCAAAGACTCAGCCCCATGTCCACGAGGCTCTGATGGAATGCCACCGGGCCGTGATTGTCGCGGTAGTAGAACGCGAATGTGCCGAGCACCGAACCGTCGGCGCCCTTGACCGGATACGACCAGCACGCCGCGAGTCCTAGCGGCTGCACCAGATGACGATAACCGGTCCACAACGGATCGCTGGCGATATCCGTCACCACGACCGGCGTGCCTCGCCAGGCGGCGGTGCCGCACGAGCCGGCGCAGGGGCCGATCGGCTCACCGTCTATCGCGCGGATTGCCGCAGCGGGCAAGCGCGGCGCGGCCAATGTGAAGAGCCGCCCCTGATCGTCCACGCGCAGAAACGTCGCTATGATTTCGGGCGCGATGCGCTCCACTTCGCGGCATAAGATTCCGGCGACCTCGGTCGCGGGCAATTCGCGCGCCATGGCATCGAGCACCTTTTGCTGGAGCTCCTCGCGCATTCTCGTCAGCGTGATATCGGTCAGCATCGCGAGCATGTTGACCGGCACGCCCGCGCTGTCCCTGACGACGGTGATGCCCGCGCTGATCCACAGCGGTGTGCCGCCCTTCGTGTACACGAGCAGGTCCTCGCGCAGCGACTCACTCGCCATCGGCGGCTGGCGCGCCATGGACTGCAAGCGTGCGACTGTCTCCAGGTTCGTGTGCAGACCGGTGAAGGGTTCGAAAAGGCGCTTGCTTTGGACTTCGGCAAGCTCATACCCCAGCATTCTCGTGAGGGCGCCGTTGATAAACGAAATCGTGCCGTCGAGGCCGGCCACGATAATCGCGTGATCGCTGCCGTTCAGCACCATCGAAAGTTGCTGCCATTCTTCGCGCTGCCGTTGCTGATCCGTCACGTCCTTGATGAAAGCCGCGCGAAATGTGCGCCCATCAACTTTGAACGCATGCACCGACATCACGCCGCGCCGCGTTGCGCCATCGTTACGCTCGATCTGCAGGTCTGATGTGATGCCGTCGATGTCGCCGGCCTGCGCAGCGTGGTCGGTCGATTGAAACCCTCGCGGCAGCAGCGCCACGGCATCGCGGCCGAGAACCGCCGCGGCGGTCAGACCCCACAGCGCTTCGGCCGCCGGATTGAAGAATCCAATCGTGCCGTTCTCGTCCACCAGCACGATCGCGTCCGGCATCTGTGCCAGCGCCTGCACGAGAATTCTGGCTGTCTGAGCTTGCGCCATCGTCTTCGTCCTTTGCCGTTCCTATTGTTCCCCAGCAGGCACCGCTCTCGCCCGAATCCGCGTGTCGGCTTTGCGCCTCGCAGCCGGTCGACGGGGCGCCCCCGCGCCGCCGTTCAACGAGAGTAATGCAGCCGCGAAGAGAACGCCATAACGCATGCTGATAACCGGCAAAAGCGTTTACCCGAACCCTTCGAAGAAAATCGCGACGGCGTGCCCATTTTCTGCGTTCGCATAAGTGTGAAAACGAAAGTTCACGGACTCAACGATGACGGCTGAACCGGCTGCCAACGCTCTGGCCCCAACATTTGTATTCCGTGGCAGTAGGGGAAGGCATCGACAACTTGACGAACGAACCTGAGACCCTGTCGTGTCATTTCACACTTGGCTTCTTTTCGCCACGGCCTATCTTGTCACGACGATTTCACCTGATCCCAACATTCTTCTCGTCGTTCGCAACACGGTTCGGTATGGCAGCGGTGGTATAGCGTCGACCATCGCTGGAAATCTGGCGGCTCAACTTGTGGTTGTCCTGTTGGTCGCGTTGGGGGTTGAGACGATTTGAGTAGCATTGCCCGCGTTGTTTGTCGGCATGAAGGTGGTTGGTTCTGCTTATCTTATCTATCTTGGCGTCAGGCAATTGCAGGGATCTACTCGCTCGGCGTGAAAAAGATCCACCATAAACTTGGCGCAAGCAAATGGGTCACCGTGAGAAACATCGAACTCGTCACGCAGGTCGCCCAGTTGAGACTCGCGTTCGCCACATTGAAGCCGGGCTTCGCAAGTTGCTCGGAGCTTTAGAAGACCCATTCGCAGAACACACTCACCAGCGTTACGGCGATGAGGCCGATCGCCGCGCCCGGGGTCGGCTCAAGCATGAACCCGACGATCACGCCGGCAAAAATGGCGAAGTACTACCGCGCATGTTAAGCAAGGCCTTCGGGAGCGGAAATGACCGCAATCACGACCACGATCACGACCACAAGAGGTGCAATGCCTTTCCAGAAAGCAGTCATGGATGCTCCCCTTGGCAACAACGTCCGATGTGCTATTGTTTATAAGACCTTTTGGGTGGTTTCGCCAGCGTGGCGCGAGTGCCGCGCAAGGACAGTGCGAGAAGATGGTTTGCCTGAGCATTGAAGGACGCCAACTCGAGGCCCCGGCCAATTGCTCGATCCTGCAGGCGTTCATCCATGCAGGCGAGACACTGGTCGAGGGTGTCGGCTGCATGGGCCAAGGGGTATGCGGCTCGTGCCGTGTCATGGTCCGGCGCAGCGGCGAGCAGGAGGTGAAAACCGAGCTTGCTTGCGAGACCCTGATCGAAGACGGTATGCAGGTCGCATTCCTCGATTACTTCACCACGTCCGCACGTCATGTCTATCGCATCGAAGACATCAGCGACAGTTGGCAGACGTTGCGCGCGATCTCCGAGATATTCCCCGAGGCGTCTCATTGCCGCCACTGCAACGGCTGCGATCGCGCATGTCCGAAGGGACTGGATGTCCAGCTCGGCGTGAGTCTCGCCGTGGACGGCCAGCTCACCGCGTCGGGTGCGGTGTTCGACGAATGCGTCATGTGTAACCTCTGCACGCTCGCCTGCCCTGAACATATCAGGCCGAATCATCTCGGCCTGTTCGTGCGAAGAACGGTTGCAGCGCTGACGCTGCGGCCGGCCAATCTCATGCGGCGTCTGCATCAGATCGAAAGCGGTGAGATGAAGATCGATTTCGATGCGCCGGGCGCGCAGCCGCCGCGCTGAGGGAATCGAAAGAACATGTCCATTGGCATTCCTTACGACGCAGCACGCAAGCGCTACCATCCCGGTGCAATGCCCTCGCTACGCAGCGACGCCATGTCCGTCGATGAACTGCTCAAAGGCTATCACCCTGACCACGGCAGCGACGCACACGTTGCACTGAGCGTCGGCGTGAATCGCGGCGCGCCCTGTCAGCGGGATCTCGCGCGCTATCTTCAAGCCAATGCGCTGATCGACGACGTCGACATCGCCGGCGCCCAACTCGTGACCACCGACGTGCTCGTGGTCGGCGGCGGAGGCGGCGGATGCGCTGCGGCGCTCACCGCGGCCAGGCAAGGCGCGCGCGTGATGCTCGCGACCAAGCTGCGGCTCGGCGACAGCAACACCGTGATGGCCGAAGGCGGAATCCAGGCCGCGATCGGAGAGGACGACAGCCCCCAACTCCATTTCGAAGACACGCTGCGCGCCGGACACTTCTGCGGCGAGCCTGAACTCGTGGCGCAGATGGTGATGGACGGCCCTGATGTGATTCGCTGGCTGATCCAGCTCGGCATGATGTTCGACCAGGAGGAAGGGCAGCCCATCGGCGGCAACCTTCTGCGCAAAAAGCCTGGGGGCGCATCGGCCGCGCGCATTCTCTCCTATCGCGACTACACCGGCCTGGAGATGATGCGTGTGCTGCGCGAGGCGGTGGATCTCGATCCGGACATCGATGTATGGAACCGCTGCCCCGTAGTCGAATTCCTGTCCGACGAACGGGGGCGCTGCGCGGGGGCCGTGATCTACAACCTGGAATGGCGCACCTTCACGCTGGTGCGCGCGCATGCTGTGATCCTCGCGACCGGCGGCGCCGGACGGCTGCACCTCCATGCTTTCCCGACGTCCAACCACTACGGCGCGACCGCCGACGGCCTCGTGCTCGCCTATCGAATCGGCGCGTCCTTGCGCGAACTCGACTCGTTCCAGTACCACCCCACCGGCATCGCCTATCCGCCTCACCTGGTGGGCGGACTCATCTCGGAAGCGGCGCGCTCCGCCGGCGCCAGGCTGATCAACGGCGAGGGTGAGCGCTTCGTGGACGAACTCAAGCCACGGGACATCGTGGCATCGGCGATCCTGCGCGAATGTGCGCAGGGACGCGGAATCGAACGTGACGGCCGGATCGGCGTCTTCCTCGACACACCGACGCTCGAACGGGAGAACCCCGGCATTCTGGAGAAACGCCTCGTGACGCTGCGCCATCTCGCGCACAAATGTGGTCACGATGCGGCGCAGGAGCCCTTCCTCGTCTACCCGACCCTCCACTATCAGAACGGCGGCGTCGCGATCGATAAGGACGGCACCACCAGCGTGCCCGGCCTGTATTGCGTCGGCGAGGTCACGGGCGGCATTCATGGACGCAACCGGCTGATGGGCAACGCGCTGCTCGATATCCTGAGCATGGGACGCCGTGCCGGAGCCTCGGCGGCGCAAACGCGGGGACGCGTCGTGGCGAGCCGCGCGGGCATCGGCCATGTTCACGCCTGGCAGCGGGAACTGACCTTGGCCGGTCTGCCTTTGCACGTGAAGGCACCGCAGCTTTTCCCGGACTACGCTCATTTCGATCTGCGAGTCGATGCCGGCCTGCGCGCGAGCGCGCAGGCGGACCTGCCGAGCGGCATCCGCTGATGCGATCCACGGAGCGCGACGATGCAAGCACTGAATCAGGTTCTGCTGAGAGACGATATCCGGGTCGGCGCGGACCTCGATGCCTGGCTTGCGCGCGGCGGCGGGGAAGGACTCGCCAGGGCGCTGCACGAGCCGGAAGCCATCATCGCCGAAATCGCCGAGGCGGATTTGCGCGGCATGGGGGGCGCCGGCTTCGCGACCCATCGCAAATGGACACCGGTCGCCGCCGCCCGTGAAGGCGACAAGTACATCATCTGCAATGGCAACGAAGACGAGCCTGGCACGTTCAAGGACCGCTTCCTTCTCGAACACACGCCGCATCAGGTGATCGAGGGCGCGCTGATCGCCGCGGCGGCTACCCGTGCGAACCACGTGGTTCTCTACGTCAATCCGCATCAGCCGCTCTCTCTCGCGGCGACGTGTCAGGCGGTGCAGCAGTGGCAACAGCACGCCTTGTTCGTTGCGCTCGAGCAGCGGGTCGGCGGCCCCGTGACACTTCGCGTCTTGCCCAGTTCCGGCTTGTATATCGGCGGTGAGGAAACCGCCGTGATCGCAAGCGTGGAAGGCGGATTTCCGTTTCCACGTCGCAAACCGCCTTTCCCCGCCGAGGCGGGCGTGCATGGCGTGCCGACCATCGTCAACAACACGGAGACACTCGCGCACGTACCGGGGATTCTGCGCCATGGCGCACAGTGGTACCGCGATCTCGGCATAGGGAACGCAGCCGGAACCAAGCTGTACTCGCTCTCGGGCGATGTCCTGCATCCCGGCCTGTACGAATTGCCCATGGGGACGAGCCTCGCGTCGCTCGTCTTTCAGCATGGCGGCGGCATGTTGCAGGGCAAGGAATTCAAGGCGGTCTTTACGGGCGGCCCCTCCAATACCTTGCTGACGAAGCGCGACCTCGACGTGGCGTTGGACTTCGACTCGGTGCGGCAACGCCATTCGCGTCTCGGAACCGGTGCGATGATCGTCGTATCGGAAGGCAGCAGCATCGTGCGCAAGGTCGCCGAATACGTGAGCTTCTTTGCCCAGGGTTCCTGCGGGCAGTGCCCGCCCTGCAAAGGCGGGACGTTCCAGCTGATGCGGCTTCTCAACCGGCTCGATACCGGTCGCGCCGTGCGCGCCGATCTCGAGGCGTTGGAGAATTTATGCCGGATCCTGCCGGGAAGCGGACGTTGCGGTTTGATCGACGGCGCGGTGACGGTGGTGGAAAGTTCCGTCAACCAGTTCCGGGAAGAGTATGAGGCGCTTCTGATGGCGTAGACCGAAATCAGACTTGACGTCGTGCTGCCGTCTTAAACAAAAGCAGCATTCCAAAGTGATGCCGCCGTTCGCGGAACGCGAGGCCAAAGCAAGGTCAGCAGGGTGATTGGGTCCGCACGAAAAAACAATTGATAACAGTTGCCTGACAGATCCGGCCATCCGACCTAATCTGATAGCGGGAGGTCCAAACGAATCCCGGGATAGGACGATTACCGAGTCCCCCTTACCGCACGCGCACCACGCCGTCATTACGGCACTTCACTACCCGGCCGCCACTCACCTGGCTGACCGTTCGTCCCTCAACGATCAATTCACCGCCTGACAAATCGAACAGGGGAGTTGCCATGACGACATGGATTGCACGACTGCTGAGTGCCAGCCTCGTCGTCGGCTTGTTGGGGGGCTGTCACAAGAAAGCGGATGAGCAACCTCAGGCGCAGGTTCAGGCTCCGGCAGCCTCGGCGGCAGCCCAACCCGCTGCCCCGGCCTCGGCAGCGGCGCCCGCACCGCCACTGGCCGCCTCGGCCGCTCCAGCTCCAGCGTCCGAAGCCCAGCCTCAGGCTCGGCAATACCCGCCCGAGGAACTCGAAGCACTCGTCGCACCGATCGCACTCTATCCCGATTCACTGCTGTCTCAGGTCCTCATGGCGTCGACGTATCCGCTCGAAATCGTGCATGCCGCACGTTGGGTCAAGGAGCACCCGGACCTCAAGGGCGACGCTGCGGTGAAAGCGGCCCAGGACCAGCCGTGGGACGTCAGCGTCAAGTCGCTGGTTGCATTTCCTCAAGTGCTGGTGCCGATGAACGAGAAGCTCGACTGGACCCAGAAGCTCGGGGATGCGTTCCTCGTCCAGGAAAAGGATGTGCTCGCCGCCGTGCAGCGATTGAGGGTCCGCGCGCAACAAGCCGGGAACCTGACGACGAACCCGCAACAGAAGGTGATTGTCGAACCGCCCGCGGCCGGCAACCAGGGCGGGCAAGCGGCTCAAAACGCACAACCCGCTCAAGGCGGGCAAGCGGCTGCGGCGCCGCAGAATATCGTGCGCATCGAACCCGCCGACCCGCAGGTGATCTACGTGCCCTCCTACAATCCGACGACCGTGTATGGCGGCTGGAGCGCTCCGGCCTACCCGCCGACCTACTGGCCGCCGCCTCCGGCGTACTACCCTGGCGCCGCCCTCGCTAGCGGACTCGCATGGGGGGTGGGGATCGCCGCTGCGGGGGCGATCTTCGGCAATGCCAACTGGAACAATGGCGACGTCAACGTCAACGTGAACCGGGCGACGAACATCGACCGCAACTTCGACCGCACGAAGGTAGAGAGCGGCAAGTGGCAGCATGACGCGCAGCACCGGCAAGGCGTCGCCTACCGCGACACTGCGACACGCGAGAAGTACTCGCGCGGCGTACAGGGCGCCGACGCACGCAGCGACTATCGCGGCCGCACCGGCGCCGCGGCCGAGCGCACCAGCGTGGCCGATCGAAGCGCGACGGGCAACCAGGGAGCCGCCAACCGCACGGAACGCGCGAATAACGCGAATGCTGCGAACCGGGCCGGTGGTGCGAATGCCGCCGGCTCAGGCAACCGGGCCGGCACGGCGGAGCGCGGCGGCGCAGCCGGTAATCGCGCTCAAACGGCAGACCGTAACGCCACAGCCGGCAATCGCGCTCAAACGGCAGACCGTAACGCAGCAGCCGGCAATCGCGCTCAGGCTTCAAATCGAAGCGCGGCAACGAGTGAGCGCACCCAAACGTCCGCTCGTGCCAGTGCAACGACCGCTCAGGCCGCGCCCAGGGGCGGCGGCTACTCAGGCGGGGGCCGCGACTCGGCATTCCAGGGCGTCGGCGGAGGCGCGGCCGCGCAGCGCGACGCCAGTCGCGGGCGAGCGAGCGTGCAGTCCTCAGGCTTTAGCGGTGGTGCGGGTGGAGGTGGAGGTGGAGGTGGAGGCGGAGGCGCACGCGGCGGCGGCGGCGGCGGTGGTGGTGGCGGCCGGGGCGGCGGCGGGCGGCGTTAAGGAGAACAACCATGAAGAAGGGACTACCGGGTATCAGGTTCGCGCTCGCTGGGTTCGCAAGCTCGATGACCCTCTTGCTGGCCCTCGGCCTCGCATCGACGCCGGTGATGAGCGCGCAGAAGTTCTTCCAGACGCCTGAAGCGGCGATGAACGCGTTCGGAACGGCAGTGACCAACAACGACCAGGAAGAACTGAAGGCATTACTCGGTGACGATTTCCGCCGTGTGATTCCGCCGATGGGGGCAGAGATCCGAGACAAGTTCCTGAGCGCGTGGCAGACATCCCATTCGATTCAGGCGACCGACAGCGACCATGCCCTGATCGCAGTGGGTCACGACGGCTGGACTCTCCCCATTCCGCTTGTCAAAACGTCGCAGGGCTGGCAACTCGACATGCGCGCGGGCGCTGATGAAATGCGTGTTCGCCGCATCGGACGGAACGAGCTCGCCGTGATCCAGACGATGCTCGCCATCTACGATGCCCAGCGGGACTACGCATCGACCTATCACGACGGCAACAAGGTCTACGTCTACGCCGACAGGTTCGACAGCCGGCCGGGCAAGCACGACGGACTCTACTGGCCGACCGCTCCCGACGCGGCACCGAGCCCCCTTGGGGCCGCCTTCATGGCCGCTGGCACCCGCAATACGACGGAGGCCGGCTACTACGGCTATCACTACAAGCTGCTCCGCGCACAGGGTAAGCACGCGCCGGGCGGTGCGTACGATTACATGGTGAATGGCCGGCTGTTCGGCGGTTTCGCCATCATTGCCTGGCCAGCCCGTTACGGGGAGACAGGCATCAAGAGTTTCATGGTGAGCCACAACGGCAAGGTATACGAACGGGACCTGGGCCGGGACGGCCCGAAAAAGGCTGCGGCAATGACGTCATTCGATCCGGGACCAGGGTGGGAGACAGTGCCTCCGTGAGTGCACGCATTGCCGCTGGAGACGCGGCAACCGGCAGGCTCTTTTTCAGAAGCCCCCTCCCTATAAGGGCGGGTTGCCGATGGCTGAGCGTTCAAAGGAACAGCTGCATCGGGCAGTCCTTTTTCTTCAACGCGCTTGTGGTCGAAAACAGGCTGCAATGTCTGTAGCCGTTTCACGGGAGGTCATACCATGTCTAAAGCGGCCCGTCGCTTCAGCGGCCTGGTAGTCGCCATGCTTCTAACTGCTTCGACTGGCGCGTCCTGGGCAACGGAGCAGGCACAGCAACGCCGCGCCGGGCGTGATGTTCGCCAGAATACCCGCCAGGGCTCGCGACACACGAAACAGGATTGCGGCGCCGCCAATCAGCAAAGCAACTCGCAATGCCGGCAGGACAAGCGGCACACCAAGCAGGGAGGACGGCAGACAGCCCGGGATATCAAGTATTGATGGCCGGGCTGATCTATCCATCATGACGATTCATCCCGTCGTTTGATGTTTCCTCAGATACCCGAGACTCCCTACCCACGACGACTTTTTCAATAGAGTCGCCGCGCCCGGCCTTTGGAGCCAGCGCAGGACGTAGCGATGCTGCCGCTCGGCCGGTCCAGCGAAATTCAGTTCCGACAGGGCCAATGACGGCCCCCACAGGTATGCGTAGAATTCAGAAAGCGCAGAAATCCCGCCCACGCCCGATTCAAAACCATCGATCCCCGCTCCGGCGCCCACGCCGCACGCTCTTCGCTACATGACCGACCTCTTCAGCTCCACCCCACGTGCGCCGCTAGCCGAACAGCTTCGCCCCGAGTCCCTCGACGAAGTCGTGGGTCAGTCCCATCTGCTGGGTGCAGGCAAGCCGCTGCGGCTCGCGCTCGATTCGAACCGGCTGCATTCGTTCATTCTCTGGGGCCCACCGGGTGTCGGCAAAACGACGATCGCGCGGCTTGCCGCGAAGGCGTTCGATCATGAGTTCATCGCCGAATCGGCGGTCGCCGCCGGCGTCAAGGAGCTCAGGGAGGCCGCCGCGCACGCGCAGCAGGTGCTCGACCACCATGGCCGCTCGACGGTTCTGTTCCTCGATGAAATTCATCGCCTCAACAAGAGCCAGCAGGACGCGCTGCTTCCCCATGTGGAAGTGGGCCGCCTCACGCTGATCGGTGCGACGACGGAGAACCCGAGCTTCGAGGTCAACAGCGCGCTGCTGTCGCGCGCACAGGTGTATGTGCTCAAGCCGTTATCCGATCGCGAGTTGTGGGAGCTGTTTGCGCGCGCCCGTCCCCGTTTGGGCGAACTGGCGTTCGAGGACTCCGCTGTCGAAGCGATCATCGGATTCGCCGACGGCGACGGTCGGAAATTCCTGAACCTGCTGGAGCAATTGGTCAACGCGGCCACGGCGGCACGCATCAAACGTATCGACAGCGACTTCGTCGGGACGGCGTCCGCCATCACCACGCGACGTTTCGACAAAGGCGGCGAAGCGTTTTATGACCAGATTTCGGCGCTGATCAAATCGGCCCGCGGCTCCGATCCGGATGCCGCGCTGTACTGGATGGCGCGCATGATCGATGGCGGTGTCGACGTGCGCTATCTGGCCCGCCGCATCATCGTGCTGGCGAGCGAAGAAGTCGGCAACGCGGACCCGCGAGCATTGGAAGTTGCCGTGAACGCCGCTCAAGCGTATGAACGCCTCGGCTCGCCCGAGGGCGAACTTGCGCTGGCGCAAGCCCTCGTCTACGTCGCGGTGGCGCCGAAGTCGAATGCGGTCAGCGTCGCGTGGCATCAGGCGTTGAGTTTCGTGCGTGCCGACCGCACGCGTGCGGTTCCGCTGCATTTGCGCAACGCGCCGACGCAACTGATGAAGGACCTCGGCTACAAGAAGGACTACCGCTACGCTCATGACGAACCGGATGCGTACGCAGCGGGAGAAAAGTACTTTCCGGAGGACATGCCCGAGCAGCGGTGGTATCAGCCGGTACCACGGGGCCTCGAAAGCAGGATTGGCGAGAAGCTCGTTCGGTTGCGCGAACTCGATGAGCAGGCGCGCGATCTGGAGAAGGGCTAGTGCGGGTGAATGAAACCCGGCGTGAGTGCGGCAGAACGCCGGGGAAAATCCCAGAACCTTTAGCAGCGTGATGCCGGATCTGGAGTTTGGGCATACCGCATTCAAACTGAATGCGCGAAAGTGTCGCCAACAATGACAAGCCGGCCGGCTATGTCGGCTTGCGCACCCGCGACGCTTTCGCCGCACTCGTTTGCCCGTTTGAAAGCGCATTGCGCATATAACGATGCGTGCAAGGGCGCTTCCGATGCAAAAGCATCTGCAGGCAATGCGCAATGAGTCAGCGCTGGAAAACGGTGATTAACTCATGAGCGGATCGGGATTGAACAAAGCGCGCTCACCGCATGAGAGTAGAGATTAAATAACGCGCTTATTGTCCCGACGTATGCGCCCGCAGAAACGCCACATAACCATTCTGCGTCTTGAGGATCTTCTCGGCGCACTCGTCATAATCCGAACCCTTCGCGCCGTCCGCTCCGTACATGCCGCGGCACTGTGCAAAGAGCGTAAGCGTCGCACCCGCGCCTTTCACATCGCGGCTCGCTGAAAATGCGGCGTCGCCCGAGCCGGAGGGTACGTCGGTTTCGATCGCGACCGCGTCCGCGCGTCTCACATGCGTGTCGGAATGCTGCTCGATGTAGCGTTTGGTCAGCGCCCACGCCGTGTCGCAGTTCTCCGCATCACAATTGACCGTCGCATTGCGCTGGGCAGCAGCCAGACTGGTTTCGTTATAGAGAAATTGCTCGGCTTGCTTCGCCTGCTTTTCAGGCGACGAGCAACCGGCGAGTACAAGCGCAACAAGCACAGAAGCAGCGATCTTTTTCACGAGTCAAACCTCTTAAGCCACGTTCGAGCGCGATTATAGCTGTGCGCCGGAAGTGGTCGCCGGTTCGCTTGCACGCTTTGCGCGAACGTTAGCGAACGCTCAGCGCAGGAAGAACGGCCACCCATCGCACGCATTGGACATCACGCACGAACCACGCTCACGCCGGCGGCCTCCAGCGGCGCGGTCAATCCCGCATCGGTCGAGCGCTCGACCACCACGGTCTGTGCAAGCGTCACGTCGCCGATGGCATAAGCCGACGCCGCGTTGAGCTTTTCCCTGGTCGCAAGAACGATAGTCTCCGCAGAACGCGCGGCAAGCGCACGTTTCACGTAGGCCTCTTCGAGATCGCCGGTGCTGAGTCCCGCTGTGGGATGAACACCGGTCACGCCCATGAAGTAGAGGTCGGCGTGGATATGTGACATCGCCTCGATGGCGGCTGCGCCAACCGTCACGATCGAATGTTTGTAGAGCCTGCCGCCGATCACGATCACTTCGATCGACGGGTGTTCGGCCAGCGCGACGGCAATCGTGGGGCTGTGCGTCACGACCGTCGCCGACAGCGAGGACGGGATGTGCCTGACGAGTTCGGCGCAGGTCGTCCCGCCGTCGATGATCACGATCTGTCCGGGCTCGATCATCGCTGCCGCGGCCATGCCGATCGCGCGTTTGCCCGACGACTCCAGCGTGCGCCGCTTCGAAAAAGAAGCGACAGCCGACGATGCGGGCAGCGCGCCGCCGTGAACCCGCTGCAGCGAGCCCTCGGCGGCGAGTTCGCGCAAGTCGCGCCGGATGGTGTCCTCCGACACGCCGAACTGCACGGCGAGCGGCGCCGCGAGCACCTGCCCGTCCCGGGCAAGCCATTCGAGGATGGTTTTCTTACGTTGGCTGGTCAACATAGCTTTGCACGTTTTTTCTTGATATTACACGAAAATGCACGATATCATCAATGCCACTAATCCGCCGAGGAGGAGCCGGCCATGGCTGCCACGCAAGACCGTGTACGCATCATCGATACGACCGTGCTGTCCGACGACTGGTACGTGCTGAAGAAAACAACGTTCGAATTCCTGCGGCGCGACGGCACGTGGCAGCGGCAAACGCGCGAAACGTACGACCGGGGCAACGGCGCGACGCTGCTGCTGTTCAACCGTGCGAGAAAAACCGTGGTGCTGACCCGGCAATTCCGCTTGCCCGCGTTCGTCAACGGTCACGACGGGATGATGCTGGAAGCCGCGGCGGGTCTGCTCGAAAAGGCGTCGCCGGAAGAACGCATTCGTGCCGAGGTGGAGGAAGAAACCGGCTACCGCGTGCAAGACGTGCAGAAAGTCTTCGAGGCTTATATGAGCCCCGGCTCGGTGACGGAGAAGCTGCACTTTTTCATCGCCGAATACGATGCCGGGAAGCGGGTCGGCAACGGCGGCGGAGTGCAAACCGAAGGTGAAGACATCGAGGTCGTCGAGCTGGCGCTGGAAGAAGCTTTGGCAGGCATGCGCCGTGGCGACATCGTCGATGCCAAGACCATCATGCTGCTGCAATTCCTTGCGCTGCGCGAACTGGCGGAGCAGCGTCCACAGTGACGCCGCGGCTCGTCCTCGTTGCCGACCCTTGTTGCACTTAGACCGACTTCACTTCCCCGCCATCCATCCTCAACGTCGAGCCCGTCATCCAGTGAGCGGCGGGCGAGACGACGAACGCCATCAACCCGGCGATCTCCTCCGGTGTGCCATAGCGCGCAATGCCCGCTTCGGCAGGAAACTTCTCCGTTGCTTCTTCGACGGTCATGTCGTGCAGCGGCGCCCAATGCTCCAGATAGGAGCGGCGCCGGCCGGTCATCACCGGTCCCGGCAGGACGCTGTTGACCTGCACGCCATCGGTAATGCCACGCTCCGAGAAAGCTTTCGCGAGCGCGACGATCGCCGCGTTGATCGTGCCCACTGCCGCATACGGCGCCTTGGGAAACAGCGCCGAGTTGCCCGACATCAACACTACCGATCCACCCGTCTTCTTCAACGACGCCCATGCCGCCATCGTCAGACGCCGCGCGCCGTGCAGCTTCAGTGCGAAGCCGCGCTCCCATTGCTCGTCGGTCATGTCGAATACGTCGAGCTGCGGCACGGCGCCCGCGATGTTGAGCAACGCGTCGATCTTCCCGAACGCGGCGAGCGTTCGATCGACCACTTGCTGTGCAGCCTCGGGGGCGGAGAGATCGAGATCGACGACGAGCGCTTCGGCGCCGGCCCGCCTGACCTCGATCGCGACCTGATCGAGGTTCTCCCGATTGCGCGCGACGATCACGACCGACGAGAAGTCCCGCGCCAGCCTGATGGCGGTCGAGCGACCGATTCCCTGGCTTGCGCCCGTGACAATTGCGACTCTGCTAGCCATTTCCACTCTCCTGAATTCAAGAACACACGAATGGCGGTCAAACAACGACGACCATCTTTCCACCGGCCTCGTTGGCTTCCATCACGCGATGCGCTTCGTGAATCTCGTCGAAACCGAATACGCGCGACGGCTTTGCATCGAGGCGACCGGCGGCCACGTCTTCGGCAATCTTTGCAGCGGCACGTCGGCAAGCGCAAAGCCTGGCGTGCCAAACACGAAGCTGCCGAAGAACGTCAGATAGACGCCGCTCGCCATTTGCAGCAGCGGATTGAAATCCACAATCGGATCGAGTCCGCCGAGCCAGCCCGCGAGGCAAGCCCGACCGCCTCGCCGCAGCATCGCGAGCGAGTCGAGCACGGTGCTATTGCCGACGAGATCGAGCACGGCGTCGATCGGCGTCGCCCCGGCGATCCGCTTCGACAGATCAGCCCCTTCCCTCTCGACACGCGATGCGCCCATCGCTTCGAGCATCGCGGCACGCGCCGGGTTGCGGGTCGTCGCGATCACGTTTGCGCCCGCGTTCACCGCGAGTTTCAGTGCCGCCTGTCCGAACGACGACGTCGCACCTCGGATGACCAACGTCTGCCCCTGCGCAATCTCCAGATTGCGGAACAGACACGTCCACGCGGTGGCATACGTTTCAGGAATCGCGGCGAGCTCCGCCCACGACAGATCAGCCTCGATCAGCGCGACGTTGGAGGCCGGCGCCCGCGTGTATTGCGCGTAGCTGCCGTTGATGGTTCGGCCGAGACCGCCCATCAGCGCGGCGACTTTGGCGCCAACCGGAAACTCGCCGCCGGGACACGACTTCACCACCCCCACACATTCGATGCCGCTGACCTTCGCGGCTTCCGCCCATTCTCCGCGCCGCATATGCATCTCGGCGTGATTGATCCCGAAGCCCTTGATTTCGATGACCACGTGGCCCGCCAATGGCTCCGGTTCCGGCAACTCCGTATAGACGAGGCTATCAAGACCGCCGAACTTCTCGAGCACGATTGCCCGCATGACTGCTCTCCTGACAATGGGGTGATCCGGCTATCTGCGCTGAGCCTGTGCGTACACCGTTCAGCGAGTGAGGAAATCCGAAATGGCCGCGGCGATCTCGCTCGCGTGCGTCTCCAGGGCGAAATGGCCGGTATCGAAGAAGCGCACGTCCGCGTCGGGCAAGTCACGCTTGAATGCCTCTGCTCCAGCGGGCAGGAAGAACGGATCGTGCTTTCCCCACACCGCGAGAAACGGTGGCTGATGCGTGCGGAAATACTGCTGGAACGACGGATACAGCGCGACGTTGCTTCGGTAGTCGCCGAACAGATCGAGCTGGACTTCGTCCGCACCCGGCCGGCTCAGATAGAACTCGTCGAGCGAATAACCGTCCGGCGATACGGCCGCCGCGTCAGGAACGCCGTGCGTGTATTGCCAGACCGTCGTTTCGTGCGTGAGCATGCCGCGCAGCGCTTCGCGATTGGCGCGAGACGGCTCCTGCCAGTACGCGCGGATCGGATTCCAGCCGTCGCTCAAACCCTCTTCATAAGCGTTGCCGTTCTGCGATATCAACGCCGCAATCCGCTCGGGATGCTTGAGCGCCAGACGAAAGCCAGTCGGTGCGCCGTAGTCGAACACGTACAACGCAAAGCGATCGAAGCCGACTACTTCAGTGAAGCGATCGATCACGTTCGCCATGTTGTCGAACGTATAGGCGAAGCGATCCCGTGACGGCATGTCCGACTGTCCGAAGCCAGGCAGATCGGGCGCGACGATATGAAAACGCTCGGCGAGCTTCGGAATCAGATCGCGAAACATATGGCTCGAACTCGGAAAGCCGTGCAGAAGCAGCAGCTTCGGCGCACCGGGACGGCCGGCTTCACGATAGAACACCTTGAAGCCGTCGACGTCGGCATGGCGATAAGAAATAGACGACATGGTTTTTCTCCACAAATGAACGGGAATGAGCGGCTAACTCGACTGCGTGACTCGATCGCCAGCGCTTTCAACGCGCCGACACGGCCCGTGAGGCTTCGACGATGAGGTTGGTCACGGCGTCGGGCGCCGTGATAATCGGCGAGTGGTCGACCTCGCACGAACGCACTTCGGCGCTCATGCGGCGTGCCATGAAATGTTGGGTGTCAGGGCTGATCATCCGGTCCTGTTCCGCGACAAGGAACCAGCTCGGCCGGTCTCTCCAAAGCGGGCGCTCGACCTTTTTGCCGATGCACGCCGCCGCGATCGGACGCTGAACCGCGGCGAGCAGCGCCAGTTCCTGCGGCGCCGCGTGCTGCGCGAACGCGGAGGCGAACGCGTCTTCCGGCAGCCATATCAGGCCATGCGCGTCAGGCGCCAGACTCGGCGCTTGCGGATGCGCCGCGCCGCGATAGAACACGTCGGCCACCGTTTCCCCTTCATCGGGCGCAAGCGCGGCCACGTAGACCAATGCCGCGACGTTTGCCGCGCGGGTCGATCCGATCACCGCTCCCGCATACGCATGGCCCGCCAGCACGACAGGACCATCGATCCGTTCGAGTGTGCGATCGAGCGCGGCCACGTCGTCGTTCAGCGACGTCAGTGGCAACGGCGCCGCGACCGCGTTCACGCCCTGCTCTCTCAAACCATGGATCACCTTGCTCCAGCTCGATCCATCCGCCCATGCGCCGTGCACCGGCACTACGTTCAGCTTGCCCGAAGACATGTTTCACTCCTCTGAAGAAAAGTCGACGCTACCCATCTTCGATGTCGCTTCAACCGCGACGATATGTAACCGTCTTAATGCGGTTATTTAGGTTACTCATTCGACAAGTAACTTGTCAACAGCATTTTTACTGGTTACACTTTCTTCATCCTGTTTTGCTTGCGTGACGAGATGGACTACCACCCGATTCCCCCGATATTTGTGGCCGACGCGCCCGGCCTCGATTTCCTGAACTCGGTTGCAACGCCGGTGGACGAGGAAGTCGACTGGATCAGCGACGGCGCCGGTCTGCTGGCCTGGCTGGAACAGGCCGGGCTGGTGCCGCCGGCCGCACTTGCGGCAATCCGCGCGCAGGCCACCTCCGCCGAGCTCGATGCCGTGGCGGCCCAGGCGCGTTCGCTGCGCGAGTGGTTCAGGGGCTTTGTCCAGAAGAGGAAGGGACGCTCGCTGAGCGCGAAAGACCTGCGTGAGCTCGGGCCGCTGAATCAGCTGCTCGAACGGGACGAGCAATACGGCGAAATCGTGGCGAGCACCGTAGACGGCGCGACGAGCTTTGAATTCCGCGCGAATCGCCGCTGGAAATCGGCGGAGTCGTTGCTGATGCCGCTCGCGGAATTGCTCGCCAGGCTGGTGTGCGAGGAAGACTTCACGTACGTGAAAGCGTGTGAAGGTCCGCGCTGCACGTTGCTCTTCGCCGATCACACCCGGGGCCACGCGCGCCGCTGGTGCAGCATGGCGATCTGCGGCAACCGCGCGAAGGTCGCCGCCCACCGGGCGCGGCTCAGGGAACAGAAGAACGGCTGACGACGCGGGCACGGCACCCAAGCGGATCGCCTGAGCGCGATTGCTGCAAACGCGAGCGGAGCTTGGCGCAGTCAGCGTGTGGCTGGGTCCGCCACTGACGCTGCAGGAGCGCAGGCCGCTAACCCGTATTCGCCTTTACATGACCAGGCTCGACCGGCGTCTTGCTCATTCAGGGAGGGTGCTATGCGCGAAGCAAAGGTAACCCCGGAACGGTTGACTGCGTTCTCAGACGCCGTGTTCGCCGTGATCGTGACCGTCATGGTGCTGGAACTCAAGGCGCCCGAGGAACCGGCGTTTTCGGACCTGTGGCCCTTATGGCCGATGGCCGTCAGCTATGCGGTGAGCTACGTATTCATCGTCATTATCTGGATCAACCATCATCACCTGATGAGGTTCGCCGGCGCGCCGACGCTGGGGTTCATCTGGATCAACTTCACCCATCTCTTCCTGGTCTCGCTGCTGCCCTTCGCCACCGCGTGGGTCGCGCGCACGCAACTCGCGTCGGCTCCCGTGGCGTTTTATGCGGGACTGTTCGTCTGCATCGACATTGCGTACAACATCTTCGAACACCGCATCCTGTCCGGTGCGGATACGGGCCAGCGGCCCGCGCGCGCACGTCGCGCGGCGCGGTCCCGGTCATTGGTCGTGCTCGCGGGCTTCGCGGTCGCCATGCTGGTTGCCATCGTCGCGCCGCGCATCGGCTTTGGGCTGATATGCGGGTCATTGATGCTTCACTTGCGGCCCGATGTTTCGGGTCGCCGCTCGTGAGCGGTTTCACAAATCGATGACCACGTCGCCAACCGGTTGTGAGCAGCAAACGAGAAGGTTACCGCTGGCAGGCTTGTCGAGCGGCTCAGGTCCATAGGTCACCTCCCCCGATATCAGACCGCACTCGCAGTTGTGACAGACACCTGTGCGGCACGACCAGCGCACCGGGACATCGCATGCTTCGGCCAGTTCGAGAACGCTTTGATAGACCGACGCATCCCAATGCACCGCGATGCCGCTGCGTGCGAACGATATCAACGGACCCGTGTTGGCGTCTTGTTCCGGCAGATGCGGCGCGCGCGCCGCATCCCCGACGATGCCCGGATTCAGCGATTCGCTGCCGTTGAAGAGTTCGACGTGAATCCGTTGCGGCGCGACGCCGAAGTTGGCGAGCGCTTCTTTCATGTCGGCCATGAAGCGGGACGGTCCGCAGATGTAGACGTCCGCATCCCGCGAGACACCGACCTCGTCGAGAACGGCCCGCGAAAGATGACCGGCCGTGTCGAAATCCTCGCCCAGGCGATCCTGTGCCGCTGGCGCGCTATAGCAGACATGGCTGCGCCCATGAGCGAGCGCGAGCACGAGCTCGCGGGCTTCGCCGGCGAACGGATGATGC
Organism: Paraburkholderia sp. TE9906; assembly: GCF_056279605.1. NCBI lineage: Bacteria > Pseudomonadati > Pseudomonadota > Betaproteobacteria > Burkholderiales > Burkholderiaceae > Paraburkholderia > Paraburkholderia sp. TE9906. The sequence goes on along the minus strand of NZ_JBWCCT010000015.1, from coordinate 3,172 downwards.
TGCCGGTCGTGCGCCGCGTGAAGCCACAAGACCTGCCGCATCGAGCGCGCTGACGACAGCGCGTGCAGCATCGCCAGCACCGGCGTCGCTCCGATCCCCGCGCTGACGAACACGACGGGGCCGTCTCCCGGCTGCAGAACAAAGCTTCCGCGCGGCGCGCTGACGTCGAGCACGTCGCCCACCCGAACATGCTGCCGCAAGTAGCTGCCGGCCACGCCGTGCGGCTCCGTCTTCACGCTGATCCGATACTGCTGCGTCGAGAGGTCGCCCGACAGCGAATAGCTGCGAAAAAGTGGCGGGCCACCTGCTGCCGGTCGAAGGCGCAACACGACGTACTGGCCAGGCAGCGCCGCGCGCAGCGGCCGGCCATCGACGCTCCTGAACGTCAGCGACATGACGTCGGCGGACTCCTGCCCGATCGCCGCGACGGTGAGCGCGTTGAATCCCGCTTCGACCGGATGCGAAGCGGCTGCGGGCGCAAGCCCGGCATTGCCGACCGTCGTGCCTGTCGCGTGGCTTTGCAGTAGCGCCTCAAACGACCACCGCCATCCCGGCGACAGCGCCTCGATCCGCAACGCGCGTTCGAGCCGGTCGCGCGGATGATCGGGTGAATAAAGGAGCGCGTTGGCTTCGGCGACCGTCATTCGCTCGCGCGCCTCGCCCACTTTCACGATCTCGTCGCCGGCGCCCACTTCGCCCTCCCGCAGCACGCGCAGGTAGAAGCCCGGCCGCCCGCTGGATGTCAGCAGAGCCGGCATCCGGGGTTCGTTCATCCGGATGCCCACGCGATAGCACGTCACCCGAGGCTGCGTCACCTCGAACAGTGCGCCGCCGATCTGATAACGGTCGCCGATACACACGACGGCATCGGGCATACCTTCGATCGTGAAGTTCTCGCCGAACTGTCCGTACGCGAGATCCGTCCGTTGCAGCTGCTCCTGCCAATAGCGGCTCGATTCGATCTGATAGACGAAGACGGCGCGTTGCTCACCGCCGTGTCCCGCGAGGTCGCCCTGTCCGTCTCCTGCGAGGTTCAACCGGCCGGCCCAACAGCGCCCCTGCACCGGGTTCTTCCAGATGCCCGTGTGCACGGTGCGGCCCTTCCAGGCGATATTGCGCGGAAGTCCGACGTTGACCGATAGCAGTCGAGCCATATTCATTCTCCACAGTCGCAAGAGCGCGTTCGTGAATGTTCGCTCACAGCCGTTTGCGTGCCGCAAGCACTTCGTCGACGGTCAGTTCGCGGTCGGGGCCGTGTGGAATCACTGTCTGCCCCGGTTCGAGATGGAGCCGGTTCGTTCAACCGGTACTAGCGAAGTTCCGGCGAATTGGAACGCTCAGCGATGGCGCACGCGATGACCATGGTGATGCCATTTGTCGGGTATGTAAACGCTTTGCTGGCCGAGGGCGCGGTTGGCACGATGCTCCGTCTTCGCGGCGCAATCTGAACTCATGCACCCGGTGCTCCCGTAGGAGCGGATTGGCAGGCCCGTCAACAACCAGCGCCGTTGCATATCGGGCCGCGATTGGCGTGGCCGACAAGCTGTATGATGGCGGGCTCGCGCCGGAGCGAAAGCCCGCGCGGGCGGCCCGCGCAGCAGATCGCGCACAGCCCGCCGCGGTTCCACGGTGCCAACCTATCCATTCACGACGACCCAGAGGACGACTCGCCATGACGGCCGCAACGCAATTCGATCAGGTTTCCATTATCAAACGAGCCAACGTCTATTTCGACGGCAAGTGTGTTTCGCACACCGTGCTCTTCGCCGACGGCTCGCGAAAGACGCTTGGCGTGATCCTGCCCGGCGCGCTCAACTTCGGCACCGACGCGCCGGAACTCATGGAAGTGCAAGCCGGCCGGTGCCGCATCCACCTCGAAGGCAGCGACGAGTGGAAAACGTATGGCGCAGGTGAATCGTTCTCGGTGCCCGGTAAGAGCCGCTTCGATATCGACGTGGTCGAAACGCTCGATTACGTTTGCAGCTATCTGTAAAGACCGATGGACGCGCGGCGTCCGTTGCCGCGCGCGATTTTGCGCGCGGGTGGCGGTATTGAAGCCGTGCGTTAGTGGCCAGGATGGACGGGGCGGCGTTGGGGTTCACCTGGACAACTCGTACGTCTGAACAACGGTCGTTCACACCCCATCGGCGGATGACGGTGCAGGGCATTCACAAAAGAGCATTCGCCCGTTACAATGGCGCCCCCTTGCCCAGGTGGCGAAATTGGTAGACGCACTATCTTGAGGGGGTAGCGCCGAAAGGCGTGCGGGTTCAAATCCCGCCCTGGGCACCAGAGAATGTTCCGGCAAGATCCGGGAAAGACCGAAGACCCCCGCCCGACATGGGTTTCGGGGGTTTTTTGTTGCGGCTGCAGTTCCATCTGACACGTGGACAGCCTGTGGTAGGTCGTGGCATTTCTGGTGGTGTTTGACGAGCATTGACGGTGTTTCCTTCATCATCCCGCGAGAGGCTTGTCACGCGGGGCGCTTCTTGGGTCGTTACATCGCCTCCGTACCTAAACGCGATTGATCACCTGCGTGGACATCGTATGGCTCTGGTATGGCTGGGACACGACATAGGAGCGTTGAGGAAAATACGTTCCGCATCGATAGGCGCGGAAAGAGCTTCTGACTCAACTCACAATGAATCCGTAAGTCGTGAAGTTGCAGATAGCATGTGTAGCAAAACCGAGCTCAGTGGCCGAGCCCAAGCGATGGTCGAACGATATGCCGTGGACCTGCTTTCAATGACCTCGGAGATCTCGCGAGTTCTGCGGGTCGGCGGGCGCGCTACCTTCGTGGTGGGCAATTCTTGCCTGAAGGGCGCGTGTATCCAGAACTCTGCAGGCGTAATGCGTGCGGCGGAAATCGCAGGCATGGCCGCATGCAGCGTAGTGGAGCGTGAACTTCCGCAGCGAAGTCGGTACTTGCCGATCACTGATGCTGGGTCGCTTTCGAAGCGGATGCGCACAGAGACCGTCATTACCTTTACGCGGTGATTCACGCGTGGTGCCCATACATACGAGTCACCGCCAAGATTCGTCGGACTGCAGGCGTGACGTGTTGTGGCTCGTCTCTGGAGCCTGTCAGAATTTTAGTGTGCCGAGGTCATGAGACGATAACGGAAACAACGTCCTATGACCGAAGCAACCGTGAACAAGAAGAGCAAGAACC
>NZ_JBWCCT010000014.1:0-189270 GCF_056279605.1 Paraburkholderia sp. TE9906 | reverse complement strand
TCGGCTTGCCAGCACATCATGCATTATCACAAGCTTCTACCGGCGTCGGCCGTATCCCAGTCTTCGTCCGTGATGGTCGTAACGCCTGAAAATATTCCTGACCACATAGCCAGCCGATTTCGCGTACGGAGATACGTATGAAGGTCACACAACTGCGCGCCTTTGCTGTTTCAGCAGGCATGGCTCTGGGTCTCCTCTCCCTTTCGTTTTCGCCGGCTCATGCGGCGACAATCGACACCGGCGCTAGCGATGACGCTATGTCAAAGCAGGAATTGAAGGCGTAAAAAAGGCCGATCGCAAAGCGCATCGCGCAAAAAAGAACGCTGAGCTGAGCACACTCGCAAAGAACGGCTATAACCCGGCAGGCGATCAAACAAACTATCCACAGAATCTGCAGAACGCTCAACAAAAAGCAGCCGGTCAGAAGCCAATCAACGCGCCTGCGGCCGCTCCTTGACGATTTACGAATACTGATTCGCGCATACCAGGCCAGGATGGCGCGGGTCGCCCGGGCGATGGAACAAAGGGCGCTTGCGGGGACTGGATCGCCAAACTGCCACCGATGGCACATCGCATCCGACGCCGCCTGGGGTCAACGGCAGTAGCGCATCCTGCGTCGATGCAAGGAGGTACGATCGAAGGTGGGTAGACGCTACAGCGAGTTCAATCCATTGCCGCGCAGACTTCATCCGTGCTCGACGCCAAGCAGACGCGCGTCCAGCCGCCGCGCTAGCGCCGCGCCGCCTTCGCGCATCACCGCATTGTGGTTCCACTGGAAAACCGGTCGCAGCAACGGCGCCAATACATTCATCCATGCGCGGTTCGTATGCACGCACCAGTCATAGCGGACAACGGTAAGGTTGCGTCCGACGGTCGTAAAGCTCCACCGGCCGGCCCCTTCGACGTCGCCACTCGCTTGCCCCTCGAGCGCGACCAACGGGTCGACGCGCGTCACCCGCATGTCGAATACAAGGCGATAGGGCAACCAGCCTTTCCACGTATAGCGTTGTACGACCCCCACGCCCTCGTCTGAACCTGCTTCTAGCTGGTCGACGCGCTCGACGTTATTCCACCACTCGGGCCAGCGCGCCGAATCCTTGATTGCCGCCCAGACTTCCTGCACTGGCGCATCGATGCGCCAGATAGTGGAAAAGCGGTATTCGACCGTCCGCAAGTTGCCTCCGTTCTTACTATTTTCCTTGAGATTTTGTCAGATGCTCACTGCACTTGCATAGGTGAAACAGCACCGCCTTTTCACTTCTCGATATCTCGTCGAACTGTCTGCAAGAAAACGCAGGACAGAGTCGGCCCGTCCGTACACGAGAACCGACGGCGGGGAGCTTTTTAACCATCTCGCCCCACAACTGCCCTTCAGTCTGACGGCCACGAGTGGCGGTTGCTCGGCCCGTCTGCGCCTGTCATCAGCGCTCGCAACTATGCCGCGTCGATTCCAAGAGAGACTGCTCGCCGCATCCCCTCCGCTGCGTCTGTCACGGCGCGGCAGCATCTTGCCCCGTCGAGCCGAGCATGGTCTCAGCACCTGCGGCATCTTCCTATCCCGTTACCGTCATTCGAATCCCCGTGCTGGCAAGGGCCGTTTTTATAGGCTCCTCGACCGTCAGGCGCGCTACGATCTGCGTTTTGGCTGCGATCTGCAGCGCGGTCTTCTGCGCGAGGAGCGCTCCTGCTGTCGGTCGCGCCGGCTTTGCACCCGCACGTCAAGCACCGCGCCATGCCGGTCCACCGCACGCTACAACCAATGCTTCTTCCCGTTGATCGCGACGACCACTTCGTCGAGGTGCCACTTGTCGCCTCGCGCTAAGGCGGTGGACCGGATACGCCGGGCAATGCCCCGCCCGAACTTCACCGACCAGCGCCGCACGGTCTCATACGTGAGTTCAATCCCGCGCGCGGCCAGCAGTTCCTCGACCATGCGCAGACTCAGCGGGAAACGGTAGTACAGCCACACCGCGTAGCTGATCACGTCGGGTGGGAAGCGATAGCCCGCATAGGACAGCGGTTTGTCGGCGACAGGTGGGTTCTGTTGGATCGCTGGTTTCATGGCCAACATTATCGGCGCATCCACGCCACGCTGACCGCAAGTTGACAATACCGTTAAGGGTATGACTTTCCATTTGATGCTGGCGGACGTATGTCCGGTCGCCCATCACGCTCAGCCCATGTAAAAATACACTAGCGGTATAGCGGCGCGTATCGAGCGAGCGGCTTAAATTTTTGCACTCGCGTCCGCCCCCGTGCATACTCCCTTTCCGCCACGAGAAAGTACGGTGCGGCGAGAATACCGCGCATCCGGAGACTCAATGCGTTTCGATTTCCAGTCGCTGAAACTGTTCGTTGCCGTCTGCGAGCACGGCAGTATTGCCCGCGTGGCAGAAGCCGAAAACATCGCGCCTTCAGCGCTCAGCAAGCGCATATCTCATCTTGAGGACATGGACGATTCCACGCCGCGAGTCATCCATGTCGAACAGCGTGATGCGCGACTGAGCGGCATCACGTTGCAAAGCCGTGATCATGCCTCGCCGCTCGGGATCTGCCACGGACGCCAGATCGTTCGCGGTGCTGGAAACGTAGTGGTCGGCCGTGCCGAAGATACGCTCGGGTGAGCGCGGTTTGAGTCCACGCTCACGCGACATGTCGAACGATTGTGCAGTGACGTCGTGAATGAAATGCCGGTCTATGAACAGCAGGTCCTGTCCATCGTCACGCGTCATGACCCGGTGAGCGTCCCAGATCTTGTCGTAAAGGGTTTGCGGACCACTCATGGCTTGGTCGAATTGCATTGCTTCGTCTCACTCCGTCAATTTATCGACCGTGGTAAACACGGCCATGCGGTTTCGCAATTGATTCTGGTGTGGAAGCATCATGCATCAGGCACGCCGGTTCGTTCGTGGTCTTTTGGAAAGGCACCATCGCCAATCGCGATGACGATAATCATCAATGTCGGCGGTCTCGACGACGCGATGAAACTTCATGGCTCGGCCAAAGCGAGAAGTGGATTACCCGATCGGGTTTCTTTCCGTCAAATGAGGAACAGCGGGGCCGGTCTGCGCTGCCTTGCTGTTCGCGGAGGGGACATGGCCTGTTCATCGAACCCTCAACATCTGGGCTCTGTTGCAAATAGGGTCGGTGAATCGGTTAGCGTTGTCGGAGCAAAACGAACTGATGACCCGCAATGAGAGCCAGTTCGATCTCGCGGAGCTCGGCCTCAAGGAGGCCACTGCGTCGCTGTATGGAATGCGGTCCGTTCCATTCGACAAGTTATCCTTCCTATAGACAACTTCTCAACCTGCTTTTCTATTTGCACCAGAACCCTCCCGTGGGCCATCGTTGAACGGCAGCCGCCGCTGTCATCGCTTACGGCCGATGACGCCGTTGGCTACCGTGCCTTCCTGCGGCGACCGGCACCTCGCGGGCGCTGGACCGGACAACCCTGCTCGCGCCGCTCTGCCGGATGGCGCCCGTTCGCACACGGCCTGTCGCCGCGCTCGGCGGCCTACTCCCTGTCGGTGCTGCCTGCGCTGTTCCGCTGGCTCATCGAGCAATGCTATGTGCTGGCCCATCCATTCGCCGGCATCAAAATTGAATTGCCCTCCCGGGCAAGTGCTTTTCCCCTTTCCCCTAGTGACAGCAACCGACCCGGTCAACTAAGCTCCGTTTCGGACGAGAAAGCTATCGGCCTTGCATGTGTTTTTGCTCGACCGTATTGAGCATAGGAGGCCCAGGCAAATGACGGCAAGCGCTTCAGCGTGGCGTAGGTCCTCAGGAGAGGTACGGCATGGCCTTGCATGTCCGGCCGTACAAGCCTTCCTGCGCAAGTTCATGGTGCGGGCATTTCAGGGCATTGTAGGCGCCATGCTTGTTATGGTTTCGATTTTGCTGGGTGCCGCCGACGCACAAGCACAAGCCAGCGCGCCTTCAGCAACGAACGCGACGGACACGACGACCGCTGAGCTCACGCTCATGGACCGCCCCATTGCCACGTTCCGCGCGAGTCTCAGCGGCGCCACGCCGGCGCAGCGTGTGCGGCGCACCCAGGCGGTACTCGAAGGACTCTCGGAGCGCACGCTCGAATTGCCGACCCAAACGGTCCACGGCTCGCTCGGCGAGCAACGGGGCGTCATCTTCCGGCGCGGCGATCACATCCTCTTCGCGCTCCTGCAGGACGACGTCGATCCTGCTGACACTCGCCCGCTCGACGACATCGCCGCCGAAACGCAGGCCCGGCTCGATACCGCGCTGGCCGCGCGCCGCGCGCAATTGCACTGGCCGAACATCGTCCGCGGCATTCTGTATTCGGTGGTGGCCACGGTCGTTCTCGTCGCGGCGCTCTGGCTGATCGGCCGTATGCAAACGTGGCTCCAGGCGCGCATCCAGTATGCGGTCGAAGCCCATGTCCTGCGGCGCACGGCAAAGAGCTTCGACTGGACCGGCTCCGCCTTCCACCTCGCGCGACAGATCGTGCAACTGATGTCGCTCTTTCTCGCCGCCGCGCTCATTTACCTCTATCTGATCGTCGTGCTGGAGCGGTTCCCTGCGTCGGAACCAATGGGCATGCGGCTAAGCGGCTTTCTCTGGGCGCTCGCCAACGACATTGCCTCCGCGGTCGTCAACGCGATCCCCGGAATCATCACGGTGGTCGTCATTTTTCTGCTCACGCGTGCGCTGCAGAATCTGCTCGACAATGTCTTTCGTGCGGTGCAGCAGCGCAATCTGACGATCCCAGGCCTCTATGCGGATACCGCCGACGCTACGCGCCGCATCGTCAGCATCGTCGTGTGGGCGCTGGCGCTGACCTTCGCGTATCCGTATCTGCCGGGCGCGCAAAGCGATGTCTTCAAGGGCTTGAGCGTGCTGCTCGGTCTGATGGTCTCGCTGGGCTCGGCCGGGATCGTGAACCAGTTGATGAGTGGCATCGTCGTCACCTATAGCCGCGCGTTCCACAAGGGCGACTTCGTCAAGATCGGCGATCTGACAGGCACGGTGGTGAGCGTGGACACGCTGTCGGTCAAGCTGACGAACGTGCGCCAGGAGGAAGTGACGATTCCTAACGCGGTCGTCGTGGGCTCGGTGGTCTGCAACTATTCGAACCATGAGGGCAAGCCGGCCGCCTTCTTGACGGCCTCGGTGACGATCGGCTACGACACCCCGTGGCGGCAGGTGCAGGTGATGCTGGCGCTTGCCGCGGCGCGCACCCGACACACGCTCGACACCCCGCCGCCGTTCGTTTTGCAGCGCGCGCTATCCGACTTCTATATCGAGTACGACCTGCACGTGGCCGTGGCGAACCCCAACCTGCGCCCCGTCATTCTGAGCGAGCTGCACAGCCATATCGTCGACGTGTTCAACGAATACGACGTGCAGATCATGTCGCCGCACTTCATGAACCAGCCCGCCACCAACGTCGTCGTTCCGCGCGACGGCTGGTATGCGGCGCCGGCGGCCTCGCCGGGCGAATCGAGCAGCGCGCAGGCGATATCGAAGTCGACGCCGCCGTTCAGCTCGACGTGAAACGGGAGGAGCGGATGTCAAAGCGAATGCGGAATGGAAAACAGGGACACGGCTTTCGGAGTGGCGCAGCCGTGGATGATCAGTTCTGCGAAGATGTATTAAAGCACTTCACGTTCGCATTCCATATGAAAGATCGTCTATAACGTGAATGACAGATTAATCGTCTTTCGCTATCGCATCAAAGTGCCGGACGCGCTTCACCAGCCGACTGCATAAAGGATTCCGTGACGTAGTCGGCATTAATCATGATCTATCCGGCATTCACGTCGCGAGGATGAAGCTATAGCGAGTTTTGCAGACAGGTTCGTGCAAAACGTTTGGCTCAAGATGACACGCACGTGGTTCCGCCGTGATGCGGCAATTAATACCACGGGCAACAGTTTCGGCAATATAAACCGGAATATCTGGCCGATTCACACCGCCTCGATTCCCGGTTTAATCGTTTTAACCGGATTAACACGCGCAACCCGACGCGAGGCGAACAATGGCCGATACGAGTAGTCCGTTGAATATTGCTCGCTATTTGCGACCGCGCAGCCAGGCATTGGCTCTGGAACAACGCATCCTGTTCGATGGAGCCGCGGCGGCCGCCGCCGACCATCAGCATCATTCCGATCCCGCGCACGCCCCCGCAACCGCCGAACCCGCCCCGCCTCCCGACGCGCGCAGCGCCGCAACCGCCGGCACGCGCGAGCCGCCTTCGCGGTCGGTGCCCTTGGTGCCGCGGAACGGGGTGTAGCCCGCATCAGGATAAACATCCTGCCACGCGCCGTTATCGGTCGTGAAGAACACCAGCGTGTTCTTGTCGAGGCCCTTCTCGCGTAGCTTGTCCATGATGTGACCGACGCGTGCGTCGAGTTCGACGAGCGAGTCCGCATATTTCGACTTCGACAGCGACTTGCCGACGTAGTCCGGATCGGGCATGTTCGGCTGGTGGACCTTCATGAAGTTCACGTTGATGAAGAACGGCTGTCCGCTTTGCGCGGCTTCGTCGATATCGTCGAGTGCGGCTTTCTCGATGTAGCGATCCACGAACGGAATGCCAACGATATGGTTTTGTGGCTCGTTCTGGTATTGCCCGTTCAGCTTGAAGTCTTCGTGGGCCTTCTCGCCGGCTTTACCGGACAGCATGCCCGTCGTCACCTTGACGAACAGGTCGCGGGTCTGCTGGTCCATGTCGGGAAACCACTTTGGATCGGAATACGTGTATGCATTCAGGTGATACAGGCCGACGTACTTCATGTCGTCGTAGCCTTGTGCATTGGGAAGGGCGTAGTCCGCCTCGCCAAGGTGCCATTTACCGGTGAAGTAGGTGTTGTAATGCGCGAGCTTCAGGACCGACGCCAGCGTCCATTCCGCGTGCGGCAGGCCGCCCCCCTGGCCCTGGAACGCAACGGTCGTCATGCCGCTGCGATTCGGATTGCGGCCCGTCTGAAGGGCGGCACGGCCCGGCGTGCAGCTCGGCTGGCCGTAGAAGTCGAAGAACGTCATGCCCTCGTCGGCCATCCTGTCGAGGTTGGGCGTTGGAATGCCGCGCCCTTCACCGCCGCCATACGCACCGAGGTCGCCCCAGCCGACGTCGTCGCCCACGATCAGCACGATATTGGGGCGCGTGGGCTGCTGCTGCGCATCTGTCTGTGCCTGCACATTGATCGCAACACTCAGCAGCCCCGCGGCCACCATCGCAAAAGGGGCGCGTTTGACAGGCCTCGCCAGCGCCTTAAAGCATGTCTCAGGTTTCATCGTGTTTCCCGTGGTATCGATCAATGCCTGACGTCGGTCAATTCGCTTCGGTTCAGCTCGCGTTGAAGTGGATCGAATTGATGAACAATCAGATCGTAAAGCGCGGCACCGTCATGACGATTCGCTCCGTCGCCCCCGTTCGGGATGTAACGTGAACGATAGATGCGCCAGTTCAAATTCGCACAAGGGCGGACCTGCTTGCCGTTGCCAATTTTTTGCACATAAGCCTTTTCAACACCATAGGTGTTTGGGGCAACCCGATTTCCCTTTTGGGCAATATCGGATTCCCCCTTTCCTTTCGCGCGGATGCCCCCTACATTCGTCTACATGTGCATTGCAAATTGTCGCGATGCGCGCGCTATCGCCACTCCTTCAGGTTTATGCGGCATGTCTCTCACGAATCGGGAGCGCAGAATGAAGAAAAGAGTTTTAGCCGTTCTCGTCGTGGCCGGGACCATTTTCATGCCGCACGTCGAGGCGCAAACCACCCCGGCCAGCGAGACGGGCACGCCGGCGAATCCAGTGGACCCCGCTGCCGTACAGGCGCTTCAGAAGATGGGCGCGCATCTTCAGTCCCTCAAGCGTTTTCGCGTTTCCACCGAGCTAACTGGCGAACGCGTTCTAGAAGACGGTCAGAAGCTTCAGCACACCGCGACCGCGCAACTCGACGTCGACCGCCCCAACCGGATGCGCGCTTCGATGAGCAGCGCGAGAAGTGAGCGCGAGATCTTTTATGACGGTAAGACGGTGACGTTCTATTCGCCGCAGCAGAAGTATTACTCCTCCGTGGCTTTCAACGGCAACCTCGATTCGTTAGTCGAGAAGATTCGTGCCCGCTACGGCGTGGAGATCCCGCTCGCCGATCTCTTCGTCTGGGGCACGCCCGACGCGCCCACCGATCAGTTCGAGTCCGCGATGTACGCGGGGCAGGACTATATCGGCCACGATATTACCGATCACTATGCGTTCCGCCAGAAAAATGCCGACTGGCAGATCTGGATCACGGCGGGTGCGAACCCATTGCCGCGCAAGCTCGTGATCACGAGGCGCGACGACGACGCGCGTCCGCAGTCGGTCTCGATCCTCGACTGGACGACCTCGCCCAACTTCAAGGACTCCGTGTTCACATTCCGGCCACCGGAGGGCGCGAAGAAGATCGAAATCGTTCCGGTTGGCGCGAAACAGGAGTAGGCCATGAAGACCACACTCAGGCGAAATCGAACTGTACTCCTACCGATCCTCGTTGCGGTGTGTGCCATCGTTTGCGTCAATGCGCCGGCCAGCGCGGCGGGGCGCGGCGGCGGACACGTTGAACGGGGCGCTCGCGGCGGTGGTGGTGGTGGTGGCGGAATGCACGCCGGCGGAGGTGGCATGCACGCTGGCGGACCGCACGGCGGCGCCCAATTGAACAATACCCACGCGGATGCGCGCACCCGCAACGTCCGCAATACCAGCGTGAACAACGTCAACGTCAACCGCAATGTCAATGTCAACGCAAACGTGGAGCACCACGGCGGCTGGGACGACGACTACCATCCGGTGGCAACGGCGGCAGCGGTCACAGCGGCGGTCGGCGTCACCTCCGCCATCGTCGGGTCGATGGTGAATTCGGTGCCGCCTAATTGCGCTCCCGTCAACTACGGGGGCATGGTCTACCAGCGTTGCGGCAATACCTGGTACCAGCCGCAAGGTGCGCAATACGTCGTAGTCAACCCGCCATATTGAAGGCTCGCGTGGTCGTGCATTTGAGCTTCGAAGCCGCGATGCGCTTGCCGTCGGGCTGAGCACCCGGGCGCTCCGCGGCTTCGCATCCAGCGCTGCGAGCGAACCGGGAGAGATCGCAACATGAGCGCGTCGCCGGGCAAGCATCGCATGCATGCATGAAGGCGCTCGCGCCTACGCTGTTCTTTTTTTCATGCTTCAGGTCGTCGCCCTGCTTCGAACCTTGATGGTCAAAGGCACCCGCATTTCGCTTTCGACACGGCATCAGTGCTGATCGCCTCTCGTGTGCCCGGCAAAACGGGGCATGTCGCCGACATGCTGCCCTCCATCAACCCGGTTCCTGACACGCTGCGGTATAAAACGTCTCGTGGATAACCTTGGTGTAGGCGAACGTCGCGCTCGTGGTCCATTAGCTGGAGCGGCTTTACGACAACTAGAAGGAAGCGCCGAATATCGCCGCCGCCAATCACAATCTGATCATGAAATAGACTGGCGCATTTGCAGGCGTTCTAGATATGGCTCGTCACGCTGATTATCAGGTATAGCGTGCGCACGGAACTGGCGCGGCAGTTGGCCGCCACAAGCCCCAGATCATGTTTTTTGTTCCGCCCCACTCCTACATAAGCGACTGCTTGATTTCAAAAAATACCGATTTTTCATTTAGCAGCACGTCAGCGGTATTTTTTTACGCCTGCGAAGAGAGCGACCGTGCAATGACGCCACCGCATGGAAACTACGCGACATGCGAATTCTGCATTCACCTATGCGATTTAGATTTCGGTCGAATGGAAACAGCCAGATTATCCTCTGCTGATTTAGCCCCAATTAAATTGTAGTTTTCACGGAAATTTTTCTTACAAAAGGCTATTCGGATTATCAGGCGCTCTGGCATAGTATTCGCGACGCCAGTCTTTTCAGAAACCATGAAAAAGGAACGCGCTTCGAGAATCCTCTTGGCTGCCCGCACGCGGCGAGCGATCGCGCGTACTCACGCCATACGCTGCGTGTTTCTGGTAATGCTTGGATTATCCACGAGCGTTTATGCGGAACATGTCTGGCACGTTGTCATTCTGCCTGGCGCGGACCCGACGCAGCCGGCTGCCCAGCAGCAAATTCAGGCAATACGCAACTCGATAGCCTCTGCCGCTCCGGATGGTGCGGAGTTCTACACAGATTCGCTCGACGACCTCCGGTTCGACGATGCGGAACTGATGCCCAGCTTTCTCGCGCTCATGAAGAGAAAGTACGAACAGAAACAGGTCGACGTCGTCATCGGGCTCGCGGACTTCGCACTGGATTTCACCAAACGCTATCACGACGAGATCTGGCCGGGCGTACCGGTTGTGATTTCCAGCGTCGCGCCGGCAAGACAAAAAGATATTCCCGCCGAATTCGCCTACGTACCGGTGCATTTCGATCTGGACGGCACGCTTGCGCTGGCCGAGACGCTGCAGCCGAATGCGCGGCATCTCGTGGTGGTATCAGGCGTGGCGCCACTGGATCTCCGGTTCGCGCAGCGTGGCGCGGATGCGGCGCGTGCGCGCAAATCGCGCCAGTGGGCCGTCGATGTCTGGAGTGGCTTGACGGTGCCCGAACTACAGCAACGCCTCGCTGCACTCGACCGCGATACTGCCGTGCTCTACACGACGATGTATCGCGATCGTACCGGTCGAACCTTTTTCCCCTACGAGGTCGTTGCCCCGATGGCGAAGGCCTCCAACGCGCCGATTTACGGCTGGTACCCCACCTACATGGGTCATGGGCTGGCGGCGGGATCGATGACCGGCTTCGAGACCAACGGCCAGTTGACCGGTGCACTGGCCGCGTCGATCCTGCTTGGCAAGGTGCCACCGCAAAGCGCCACCGTAGCTGCGAGCGCCTCCCGCTGTGTTGCGGACGTCGGGGTGATCGACAAATTGGGGCTGCGCGCGGACGCTTTGCCCGAGGGCTGTGAATTGATCGACGTGCCACCTTCGCTCTGGCGGGAATACAGGGACATCGTGTTGATCGCCCTCGCCGTCGTGCTGCTCCAGGCGCTGACCATTGCTGGTCTGCTCTGGCAGCGCAGGCGCAGGCGGATTGCCGAAGATGAAGCAACGCTGCGACTGGACGAACTGGCTCGCGCGGCGCGGTTCGCTTCGGCGGGTGAACTGAGCGCGTCGATCGCTCATGAAGTCGGACAGCCGCTAGGCGCTATTCTCAGCAACGCCGACGCGGCTGGCATGATGCTTCAAAACGAACCCGATATCGACGAGCTTCACTCGATCCTCGGCGATATACGCCGTGACGCGTTGCGCGCGAATCAGGTGGTGCAGCGCCTGCGGGCACTGTTGCAAAAGCACCCGCTCAAGATGGACATGCTCGACCTGAATTCGGCGTTCGAAGAAGCGCTGGCGTTGCTCGGCCTCGAAGCCCGGCGGCGACGCATCGTCATCGAGTCGAATCCGGCCGCGGAAAACTCTCGCGTGCAGGGCGACCGCGTGCAACTGCAGCAGGTCTTGCTCAATCTGGCCATCAATGCCATGGACGCGATGGAGGACACCCCCCCCGCGGACCGCATATTGTCTATCTCGACGCGGGCGGTGGGACAAGGCTACGAACTGACCGTCGCCGATCGCGGGCACGGCATTCCGGCCGGTGTCGGAGAGCGCCTGTTCGACTCGCTGTATACGACCAAACCCAACGGGATGGGACTCGGACTCTCCATCGTACGCACCATCGTCATGACGCACGGGGGACGTGTCTCGGCCGCGTCCCGGTATGGCGGCGGCAGCGTGTTCACCGTCTGGCTTCCTTCGGCCGCGGAGCATGCGAGCTCGCATGCTCGCGAGGCTCGACCCGGGTTTGATAACCCCACTGAAAAGGCCACCTTGAAAGCCCGGCCTACAACACAAGGAGGACACACGTGAGCGATCATGCTGATGCCGTCATCCATGTCGTTGACGATGACCTTGCCCTACGCACCGCATTGATGCGGCTACTGGCTCGCGCGGGATTCACGGTAAAAGGCTACCCGAGCGCCGGGGATTTTCTCGTGACAGCGCCTGACGCATCACCCGGGTGCCTGCTGCTGGACCTGGAACTCCCCGGTCCGAGCGGACTCGATTTGCAACACGCACTGCAAAGAGTTGGCAGTCCGATGCCGATCGTGTTTATCAGCGCACACCGGGATATTCCCAAAACGGTCATGGCCATCAAGGCCGGCGCAAGCGACTTCCTGCTCAAGCCGATCGATGCGCAGGCCCTGTTCGCCGCTATCGAATCCGCCCTCGCGACTGTAGCCGTCGCGCCTGATTCCGATGAGCCTGCGAACGCCGCAGACGCCGTCGATCTGAACGCGCGCGAGCAGGTCGTGCTGCGCGGCATTGTTGCAGGCCGCCTTAACAAGCAGATTGCAGCGGAACTGGCATTGAGTGAGCGCACCATCAAGTCCTGCCGGGCCGATCTGATGCGCAAGCTTCATGCTCGTTCGTTTGCCGACCTCGTGAGACTGGCGGAGCCAATCATGCGGACGCGAGCCCCGAACTGAGCCATGCTTGCCCCGAAGGGCAACCCGTTGCCCCAAGCCCCGATAGCATTGAACGTCGGCCTGCACGACAATTGATGCACCGAAACGTGGCCGGCAATGAACGATACCAGACAGTTGATCGTGGTCGTCGAAGACGACGCCGGCATGCGTCGCGCTTTGCAACGCCTGCTACGCGTGTCGGGCTTCGATACCCTGCTTTACGACAGCGCTGAGGCATTACTTGGCGCGAACGACACGCGCGTGCCGTACTGTCTGGTGCTGGACGTTCGACTGCCCGGGGTATCGGGTCCGCGATGCTACGAACAACTCAGTTCTCCACGTCCGCCTGCCGTGTTCATCACGTCGCACGACAGTCCCGCGACGCGCAGCGCAGTCATGAGCGCCGGCGGCCACGAACTGTTGACCAAGCCGTTCGTGGCCAAGGATCTCCTGGATGCGATTTCACGGTCCGTGCTGCAAGACACGCGACCTTAACGATGACGAACATGCCGCGATAACGCGCCTCGATGCATAGTCCGATGCCGACACATCGGCGTCGATCAGAAGCTGAGGGCGAGGCCAAGTGACACGCCAGTCACGTCCTTTCCGAACGCGTAGCGCGCAACGACTCGCAGGCGGGAAAAAAGCTTCGTCACGGCGCCTGTATCGATCTCGAGGCCTGTGCCCAACGACGTTAGCTGATTGAAGCCGAGGATGTTCGCCTGGCTGCCGAGGTACGTCGAATGAGAAAGTTCGAGGACATAACGCAGTGGACGGTGCAAAACCAGCAAACCAGTCGGTGCGCGCCAGCGGGCATACAGGTTCGTGGACTCCGCATTGGCGGAACCCCGAACCCCGCTCGACGAGCCAAAGCTCTGGAGATAAATGTCCGTGAAGCGTAGTTCAAGGTCGAACTCATACGGTTCCATGCGTGGATACCAGCCAAGCATGAGCGACCCACCGAGCCCGTAAGCACTGAGAGAACCACCCTGGATAAAATCGATGTTCTTGTCCGTCTTGCGATTGATGAGGAACTGAGCTGCCGTTGCGTCACTCAACACCTCTCCGAGCGAGAAGTTAAAGATCGGCCTGATGACCAGATTCTTGCTTTCGTTAAGCGGAAAATCCCAGCCAATGCCACCCGTTGCCGCGACGTTAGTCCACCGCGTTGGCAGTACCCGTTGCTCCTGACCGTCCGACACCAGAAACGTGGGATCGTAGCGCGAACCACCCAATGCCCCCTCCAGATAAAGCGGAAAGTTCGGGCTTAGCGTGAAGCCGCCGCCGAACTGCGTCATATTCAGCGAAGGATTCCCCGTCGATCCATCCCGGATGCCGAGCGTACTCGCGGAGAGATCCGGTGTGACGGTGAAGGACAGCATGGCGAGCACCGCGTTAGCGCGCCGTTGCACATCCGGACCGGTAAATGCGGGCCCCGACGCAGCTTGCGCTTCGGCCATACCGGGCATGAGCCACAGGCCGCTCGCGATCAGAAGCACGCTAGTGACTTGCACTGTGCAAGCGAACCTGCACAGCTGTCGGATACGCCGTAAGCCTATTTTTCCGATTCCCACGCCGAGGCGATGAACGCGTCCATCGTTTCCCGGCATCATTAGCACCTTCATGCTATCGAGCGGACGTCGCGTCCGGCGTTTAAGGTTACTAACGATCGATACTGGCTAAGTCGGTAGCAGCAAGCATCTGCACCATGGAGGCGGCGGGCACGCGGGGTGCGTCGACGACGAACAGCGACTCACGTAGCGCATATTCGCTATCGAAACGCCCTTCCAGCCACGCACGCAACCCGGCCTCCGACGCAATGACAATGCTGCTGCGCCGCGCTTCATCCGTTGTCGCCAGGTCAGGCATGTCGGGAACGATCTCAGGATCGAAGCCGTTCGTTGTCGCGTGGAAAAAGCCCCATGTATCGTTCTCGATGAGCAGCACGTAAAAATCGGGCAGGCCCAGCAGCCCCTCTTCGCTGAGCGCGCCCTCGATGCGCGCCTGCAGCAGATTCAGCGCGTCAACGGCGGACATGCGCATGCGGGCGGACGCGAGCGCACCCTCCGCGGCATCGATTGGTTCGACCCGTCCGGCCTCGATCGCCTTTCGGGTCGCCACCGCGACGCTCAGGGCCAGTGGGTGGCCGACACCGAAATCAATCTTGAAGCTGCAGATCGCGCACATGGTCTCACCTCAAGGCGTGACGATATTGAACCAGAAATCGAAGTTGTCGAGCCACGACACAAACTCTCCCAGCTTCTGGCTATTGCCGTCGATCTTGGCGTTGCCGGCCATCACCAGTTTCTGCATGTTGGTTTGGCCCATCATGATGCTGTTCAGGTCCGCGCGTGTCATGGTGACCGTCGCATCCGCCGACTTCGAGGTCTTGCCCTTCGAGTAATGCAACGCACTGTTCTCGACGCCCAGAACGCAATTCTCTTTCGTGTCGGTCAACACGAGATTGAACGATGCCGTTTTGCCGTTTGCGCGCTCCGCATTGAGCCGGATGCCCAGATAGTCGAGGAACATGTCGAGCGGCATCGCCTGAATGGTATCGGGGCTCTGCGGCGCAGGCGCCTGCCCTTTTCTGACACCGTTGCGCAATTCCATTGCGCCGGTCAGATAGAAGTTGCGCCAGGGCGCCGACTCCGACTGATAACCCAACTGCTCATAAGCATCCGCCAGCAGTTGTCGGGCGGCGGTGTTTTGCGGGTCGGCGAACACGACGTGGTTGACGACTTCCGCCACCCATCGATAGTCGCCCTTGTCGAACGATTCATGCGCCTTTCGCAATACGGCGGGTGCGCCGCCCATGAACTCGACGTAGCGCTTGCCGCTCTCGGTCGGCGGCAGCCGGTGCAGGTTCGCCGGCACGCCGTCGAAGAACCCGAGACGCAGGTTGTACTGCGCAACCGCGTCGTGATAGACCGTGCCGTAGTAGCTTCGGCAATACCAGTGTTTCGCAAGGCTGTCCGGCAAACGGATGGCCTCACCGATCTCAAGCGGCGTCTGACCGAGGTTGGCCATGCGCATCACCTGATCGTGCAGATAGCGATACATGTCGCGTTGGGCGCGCAAGAAAGCATTGATGCGATCGTTGCCCCAGGTCGGCCAGTAGTGCGAGGCGAAGATGACCTGCATGTCGTCGCCGTGCATGTCGAGCGCCGACTGAAGGTACTTGGACCAGAGCAAGGCGTCACGGACCTTTGCGCCGCGCAGCGTATAGAGGTTGTGAAGCGTATGGGTGGCGTCTTCCGCCGCGCAGAACGCTTTGAATTTCGGCAGATAAAACATGAATTCCGCCGGTGCCTCCGATTCGGGCGCCATCAGAACTTCAATTTCTACGCCGTCGAGCGTCAACTTCTGCCCCGTCTTTTCGGCGAACATCGAGGGCACGGCCAGCGTGATCGTGCCAACCGAGGTCGTTTTGCCGAGCCCTCCGTCGACAATCCCCACCGGGTCGCGCGGCAGCAGTGAGCCATACATGTAACTGGCGCGCCTTCCCATTGCGTTGCCGGCTATGATGTTCTCGCCAACGGCGGCTTCAGTGAAGCCGACCGGCGCCACAATTTGTACCTTGCCCGACTTCAGGTCCTCGTCGCTAACGAGGCCGCGCACGCCGCCATAGTGATCGACGTGACTATGTGTGTAGATAACGTGGGTAATGGGCTTGTCGCCCAGATGCGGGATGACGAGTTGCTTCCACACCGTCGAGGCAACTTCGGTCGTGATGAACGGATCGATGACGATATAGCCGTGGTCGCCTCGAATGATGCTCATCACGGAAAGGTCGTAGCCGCGCACCTGCCAGATGCCATCGACCACCGTGTAAAGCCCGTGATTCATGTTGAGCTTGGCGTTACGCCAGAGGCTCGGATTGACGGTCGATGGCGCGTTGTTCTCCGGACCGCCACTCACAAACGCGAACTGCTGAAGGTTCCACGCCGGGAATTCGCCCTGCCCCTTGATGATGACCGGCTCCGGCAACGTCGCGACGAGGCCACGTTTGGCATCCTCGAAGTCCTGAACGTCGGCGAAATTAAGGAAGTCGGCGTACTGCTTGTTCAGTGCAATAGTAGCGGGCGTCGCGGGCTTCGAAGCAGGGCCGGTGGGGTTTGCCACATTGCCAGTTTGAGCAAGCGTCTCGCCGACCACACCTGACAGACCGGTCGCAGCGCTGGCTACCGCGACGTTCTTCAGAAATGCCCTGCGTGATCCGGCTTTCGCTGCGTCGTCGGACTGAGACATGGCCACCTCCCGGTTATTTGCGATTGACAGGCGCCGAACGGCCTGCGAAATGGCCATTGGCACGGCGTGCATTACAACCCTCTCCGGAGTGTCGCGTTGCCGGTCGGGCGCGCAACAGTCTTTTCGCATAGGTGCCGCGGTGAGGCCATAGGTAGTTCGGGCAATGCGGTTGCCCCAAAGGGAAAAAGCGGGCAGGAGTCCAGCCGCCACGAATTTGCCACGACGAGCAGTCGGCATGCCGAACGCGCGTGCCACCTCAGCGTGCGCGCTGCAATGCAGCGCTCGTCTCGCCCGCTTCGGCACAGCCCGAGCTCGCAATTTTTGCGTTCCGCACACTCTGTTGCCGCCGATAAGTCGTATATGCCCACACTAAAGTCTGCGGGAACAAATGGCTCTGAGGCGCGTCGTCTCGTTGCTGTTATATCTGCGCTAAAACGTCAAAGTTTGCGGGAGCGAACTAACAGCCTTTGACTCTCTGAGTTTCGGAAACGTAAAGTGTGCGGGAAGGCCGCCTTGCAAGGGTTATAGAGACACGAAATAAAAGGGCCATAATAATTTTATGCTGCAGCACAGCGCGCGCGTTTTCCATGAGTTGAGCGTTTTAGGACGGGAGCAACCTGAAGGTAAGGTTTCGCAGAGCGGGGGCGCAGTGCGACGCGAGCGTTTCCCGTTTGTGCCAAGAGCTCGCGCGGCAACAATGAAGAGGCGTCTAGGTTAACGCGACGAAACTACCCTTGTTCGGTAAGGATCCTAGAGTCGATCTCCCGAATCTGGCGGCGCTGTTCCCTCGTGAAGCTACGTGCGCGCACGCCAGCATGACGTAATGCTTGATCGCACGTACCTAGTTGACGCCCGGATGCACGGGTCTCAAGCCAAGCAATTACCCGCTCACGGTAGGCGCATGGAGATTCAGTCAAATTGGCCAAAAATGCCGCAAGAGGCCGGTCTGGGGCTACGCGTCCGCAGAAGCCAGCCCTTTCCAGAATTGCGGCTTTACTACACCGAATCGGAGGCTCGACTAACTGTAACGCCGTGTGCGCTTCCCGAATCTCATCTGTTGTCGGCTCATTCGCCTTGTATGAACTCTGGGGTCGCCAAGACCGATGCGCTCGATTAAATTCAATAAACCACCCTCGGTCATTTTCTCTGAGCGTTTTATATAAGAGCGGCTTGGCCTCAGCGGCCGTAGTGATGCGGCGGTCCGACGAGCTCCCTTCAACCAATAAACGCCACTCTTTGCGTAAATTAATAATTTCACGCCGCGATCTACCTCGATTTGCATTACCACGGCTTACACTTACCCACTTCAGAGCCGTTGAATTCGCTATATGCAAGCGCTTTGCTACCCTAGAAAGCTTCTCTCCCTTAGAAATTAACGCTTTGAAACACGCTCTATAACGGCAGCCATATGAGAATGGAGTGAGCTTTCCAACCTCTCCTTTCTCAGTAATCAACATTCGATAGGAAACGCCGCAAGTGCAAACAAGCTTAATAACTCCAGACCGTCTCAAAGACCCCGTGACCTTGACAAAATCAGAGCTCCGATGCAAAAGACCCTTGCAAATATCGGCTTTAGAGATGATGGTGGCTACATCCATATTGCCTGCGGAGCGAGGCGAATTCTCTCGCCCTCCCGGAAAAAACGACCCCGGCAGCGATGCATGATAGTTGAGAGTGCACTCCGCTGCGATATACATAAACGGATGAGGAAATTCTCGTTGGACTGCGCGATCGGTTACGCTTGAAATCCATCCGTGGATCCTCGACGCGCTTATCCCCGTCATATGACAATATCGCGCACCGAAGAAATCGAGCCAAGCTCGTACCACATTATCTTTCTTCAACGTCGAATCGCCCCGAGTGAAACCAGCGTCTCGAAATAGATCGCGATAAGACTCTATTGACCCAAATGCGCTACCACTTACCCTTTGATTAACACTCAACCTAGCAACACTCTCAATCGCCGACCTTTCAGAAGGCGCTTCTCCACCAACAACCTCCTCATCACCAGACCCAATCAATTGCTCAACCGTAAAATCGTTATTATATTCAGAATAATGCTTCCCGACCACCTTCAAAACACAAAAGTGTTTAGTACAAAAGTAAACTCCAGCCAATTGGTGATCAATTTTCCAATATAACAACTCCCCATTACTTCTCCACTCCTGCATACATTCCGGGCAATATCTCAGTTTCTTGGTGCGTTCGCTATCAGACTTTGTAAGTCTAAGCGGAGGGCCTCCACGGGACGGGCAGTCCAGCATTCTTCTCATCAGTCTTTCCCGTGTCGACCGAGAACACATCATTGTCACATATTGAAATTCCGTAAAATTTCGAACAATTTCCTCGCCAGTCAAATTCCAGTAATCGCGAGTCTGATCGGCAAGATAATCAATTGCACTGGGGAGACGAGTATTAGGAAAGCAAAAATAGCCGAAAAGCATTTTCCTCAGCTTAGCCGTACTCGAAAAACCCATTAAATTCGCGTATCGTGCGAAATTACTTCCAAGTCTTTCCCCTTCCCTCAAGGGAAGTAGCGCAATAGCCATGGTCTTACTCCTTTGCAACGTAAATCCGGACTTCATTTACCCCATTGACAACCAATATAGTTTCATTTATCTCCCGGCTTAGCCGCCAAATGACGTGTGCGGTTCCTATTGTTGAATTCCGCAAGCCAATCTCTGTCACACCTATATAGCGTTCGATATAGCTTGGAATCGATCTGATAGGACGACGTGATGCGTCTGTCCGGCCGAGCATTCTTGACGACGGAACACCACCGGTCGCGCAAGCCCTCAATGAGCTCAGCAGGTAGGTCGTTGCTCCTCGAAAAACCACAGAAGCGCGCCCAACGCAGGAGCTGGGCATTTACGGTAGGAACCCGTGAAGCCCGATCGACGATAAAGTTGTCGGCGAATCTATTAGAGACCAAATTTCGGTGACGCTCGCCATAACTCTTCGCGGCATCTAGCATCTCTACCGACTGCAAATCTGCATAACCCGTATAAGCCAGGCCGCATGAGCAGACAAGCCTCCACCCACCCTCATTTTCAATACATTCTTGCCACGTATCACTAGCTCGATGGATATACCCTTTACATCGAATCTTATTTAAGATTAAATACAAATTATCGGAAATGTTGTTTTTCGAATTTTCTTTTTTTGGCGCATCCCACTTTCTACATTGAGGAATGAACGATCCGGGCGAGGCACAGAGATTGTTCAAGAACGATTCTGCCGCGACAAAAATAAATGGATGTGCCGGCTGTTTGGTCGTTCCCTCTTTACTAATGGTTCTCAGCCAGATGCTCAGGCGTTTCAGGCTCAATCCAGCCAGTTTGCAATATTCCCGCCCGAAGTGGTTAATCATCGAAGCAATAAACAATCGAATATCAACCCCACCGGTTGGCCAAACGAAGCCCGCGGCTTCAAGCAACTCACAATACGTCGCCATTGATGGCAGACTTCGCCCCGTCTGCCTGTACTGTGCACTTAGTGTTGCCATGTCCGCGATAGCGGCCAGCTCGGACGATGATGCTAGCTCAAATACAGCTTCATCGTCCGACGACTTCAACGCCGCTACGGTCGCATCAGTCCAATTTTGTGCAAGCCCCCGCTTCGCGACCTTCATCACGCTCGAATGTGCAGGACAAACATACACTCCTGGAAGTTGGTGATCCACCATCCAATGTGCGAGTATCCCCATTGCCGGCCACTCTAACAGACAGTCTTCACAATATCGAAACTTGGACGCACGCTCTCCTGTCCAGCCGCTGGCGCTTCTTCTCAAGCATCTGGTTCCAGGCATCTCGAGCATACTTGCGAACATCGACTCCCTCTGCTTCACCGGAACAGTTGCGGTTGCATAGTAAAACTCAGTGTTGCGCCGAATAATTTCCGCCGGCTCCAGATTCCAGTAGTCTCGAGTTTGCTCAGCAAGATAGTTCAAGCCGCTCGGGAGCCTTGTATCCGGCTTACACGGATACCCGAAGAGACGACGCCTCAGAGGCAACGTACTCTCAGCTCCAATGAATTCGCAATAGCGCGCTAGATTGCTGCCAATCGTTTCACCATCCAAAAGAGGAAACAGCGCGACAGCCATAGCATCTCTCCCTACTTTCGCAGCTCGGATTAGAAGAATTCCAACACGAAGGCTGCTCGGCAGCCTTCGTGTTTTCCGTCGCTCTCAGACCACGGAGTCCTTAACGCCTCTCTTCAACGAATCCGCAGGCGCCTTCTTCTGGTAGAACCGTCGCGCACCTTCGTTACTCAGATCCTGCGAGGATGCTTTCGGATATTCCTTTTGCACTGCGTTCACGAGCGACGAGGCCAGATCTTGCGGGACACCCAAAAGCAACAACCTGGACACCGCGCTGATCGCCGACTCGTTCTTGTCGTGCTCCATCGCCAATTGTTGAAAACCATGGCGCTTCGCTTGGGACTCCATCGAGTCAACGATGTCGCCCAGCGTATCGCCCAACAAATCGTCATATGCGACCATCCGTGCTTTGTTTCCTGACCGGATAGCGCTCATCATTGGCCTCAATGACGCCATCTTTTCATCAAACACATCCCTAAATATCTGTTTGGAAAGTCTTTCGGCACCGGAGGAGATTGCTGCGTACTGTGCTAGCTGGAAAAGCGGTACCGCGACACCAGGCAGGCCTTGGGTCAAGAACGAGAAATAGTTCCGCAAACTGTCAGAGAGAGGGGCCGGGTCAGCAAGCCATTGATACTTCTGCAGCTGATTACAGAATCGCCTCCAGTCATCTTCATTTCTCATCGCATCCCAGGTGATGACACCTTGACTACTGAGACGTCTCGCCGATCGCAGCGTTTTCCGAAAAAGCTGAGCCGCTTTTGGTGTGCCGCTGACAATGACCGGAATGCCAACCACGTTGGTGAGGTTGACGAAGAAGTCAAATAGGGGATCGTTCTTCGCAACCGCGTGCAGTGCGTTCTGCATTTCGTCGATCACGATGAGGCCAGTTTGATGTCGCTTGGAAATACGGTGCAGCTTATTTGCATAATCGGCCAGCGTCGCCCGCGACCCAATTTCGGCCGTGTAATCGGTCCCGAGCAAACGATCGAACTCCAGTATCAGAAGCTTGAGCGTGTCCTTCAAACTGGCACTCTTAGGGCAATCCACCTTTATCCAGACAACCTGATTCAATCCGTATTCCTCGTGATGAATCACCTGCGGCAGTAGCCGGAGCCCCGACTCAATAGCAGTTGTCTTACCGCCGCCCGAAAGTCCAAAGATGCCAGCGCAATATGCGTGCGAACGCTCGTGCGGATAGATAGGCGTGAGCTCCCCATCTTGATTCGCACGATAGCGGTCCTTGATGCCTTGCACGTAATCATCTCCGACATTTACTCCGACGTAGTGCTGCCGCACGATGACCTGCAGCGTGCTCACCACGTCGAGATGCGCAGGGAGCGCCATCACGAATCGTGATAGTCTGCCTATGGCATGCATGCGATACTCTTCGGATCTCGATCGTTCATCCTCAGAAAATGCGATAGGCACGTCGAGCGCTTTGAGGATTGCCCGTTTATCCCAAATGCGCCCCAACGCGGAAATCAGCGGATTTTTACGATACTCGGGCAACAAGTCATTTCCATCGTAGTATCGCGCTTCCACTGACACGATGCATTGCTTAACGGCGTCTGGGTGGTCCGACTTCTTACTCGCGATCATCTTCGCAATCGCTTCCTTGATGTTCATCATATGCTCCTATTCGTCCAGTTCCGCGAGCAACTCTCTTGCACGCTTCTCGCGGAGCTCTTTGGCAGTCATTTGACTCGCTTCACTTGATGGCGCCTTCGCAATATTCACAGATTCCTCATAAGCGTCTCCTTCTTCGTCATAGTTCGGTTCCGGATCTCCAGTTGCCTCCGTGCGAGAGCCTTGCAGAATCTTCTCGATGATCTTCTTGAAGGACCTACCGGCTTTGCACTTCCGCCTATTTTTATTGGTGTCTTTTGATGCATCTTCTGCCGGCAAACTTTCGCTCGCTGACCGCTCGACGTTGCGCGTTTCCTCCATATCCTTGATGTCAGGCCGCGTCATGCCTGCCTCCCGCAAGGCCTTTGCAGTCTTGGATGTCGCATCCTTCGCAATCTTCGAGATGTTGTAGTCCGTCATAGCGCGCTCAGGTTCGCCAGCTTCTTCAGCCATCCCCCGATTGGTCGCGTCAAGATCTTTCGCAAGACTCTGTTCCTGGTATGTCACACCGTGCAAGGCTCCGACGTCATGTTCTGACATCGGGCACGTCATTGGCTCACCCAAACCAAGTATCTGAATACTGCTGTTGTCGGTAGAGTCGAATGTGATTTCGACGTTCGTTTCAGTTCCCTCTGCGCGGAACATCGTTTGGCGCTCAACCAGGTCAAACGTCGGACATGCATAGTGCACATCGTTGTGCAGTATTCCCCCAGCATCGATCGAAGCCATCGTTCTGGGCATAACCTTGGCCCGAAACTCGTCTACATCGACATGCCGTCCGCACCCGTTCACCTCCGTTCCATACTTCCAGAGGTTGAGCGGCGTCGGCGCAAGCTCCCGTTCGATCATTTCTGGAGGTGTGGGATATCCGCGGATGATGCGAGTGTTATAGCTCAGCAATGAGTAGCAAATGACTCGCCGAAGTTGTTTCAGATCGAGCGCGGCGTGGTAGGCAGGATGTGCAACTCCACGGTCGAATGAGCTCTTCTCTACGATCCCCGGAACAAGCGACGTCCAAATTGCTGGGATAACGCCAAATCGCCGCTCCATCACGCTGCGAAGGTCTGGGCGATAAGCTGGCGTATTCGACACGTCCATCCGGTAGTGGGAAATCAACGGATGCGCTTTGTGAACGCTGCTAACTTCGCCCTGGTCGGCGTACACGCCCTCGGAGAGACGACAAGCAGGCCACTGGTCTTCCCGAATATGAATGTCCAACGACCTACAGAACTCGACCTTTGGACTGATCGCGTTGACAAGCGCCATCATTGCCCCATCCCAACACGGTGGATCGAACGTAAGATGAAATCCGACGGCCATTCCCGAGTAATCATCGATCACCAGATACAGAACTGGCCGGCCGATAACTTTCGTTCGCAAAATCTCGCCAACGAGATAGATATCAAGGACCGTTGCGTCGATATGAAACCGCTCTCCGGGTCCCTTTGTTGTCCGCAACCGACCTTTTAGAGGTCGCTCATGGAGTAAGAATCGCCTGAGACCAACCCTACGAATACGACGTTCCTCGTATGTGAAATTTCTCAGTATGTAATATTGAAGCTGCCTGACCGTTATGACGATTCGTTCACTCAACCTAAGCTCGACCATTTCCCCTTTTTCGTTATACAGAGCCCTATCCCGTAGGAAGGTTGCGCGTAGCCAGCTCAAGGCTTGTTCGAGCGTCTTTTGGGATCTCTTCCCCTTTACGTACTGGAATGAGAAGTAGCAGTCTGCAGCCAATGCAATCAGTCGTCGAACCTCTTGATCGCATGCGGATGCACCGAGTTTCCTGCGCCAAGGGGCCTTTCCCGGAGGGCGTTTCCATTCGCGCTGCTGATTTCTCCCCCCGCTTAGATCATAGTCATCGGCCGCAGCTGCAGGAGTCATTCCTCGCTGGCAATAACGACGGAACGTTCGATATACTGTGTCTTCAGAAATCTTTGAAACTTCGCAATAGCGCAAAACTCGTTTTCGACGCGTCTCGGAGTGAAGCAGCGCTTCGAATTCGTCTCCGTAATACGACGGCTCGGGCGCTTTACCCTTTTCATCCAAAGGGAGGTCGAAGGTCAATAGACCCTTGATGAGTTCCCATCCTTTTGACTTAGTCGGATCAAGGACTATCTCCTTATACCTCTCTGACCTGTTCGATAATGCGAAAGGATGTATGCTTCGCCTATCGGATACGTCGGTCGGCAGTTTATTCAATCTTTCAAGCGCATCTTCGTCTTCGTATTCCTCAGAAAGACGATCCATTAGCTCATCCGTTTTCTGCTTTATCGGTAACGCCTTGTGATTTCTGTTCGATTTCTTCTCATGCTCAATATCGATGAGGTGAGTCCAACGCGAGCCCCTCCCCGTCTTCAGAACGATGTAAATTGTCTTTCCGAAACGCTTTTTCAAAACGTCACACACGGCAAGCTGTGTCGGGTATGAGGATTTCATTGACATGACACCCTCCGCATCGCTTCATCGATCGTTAAACAGTTCTTTTCGGCCGCCAAAGTTCACCAAGCGGCAATTGAATAGGATCAGAAACGTCTAGATCGAATGCTAGATGTTTTGCCCCAGCGAGTTGGCGAAAGGCCTGAACACCTGAGCCCGAAGCCAGTTCGAAATTGCTGTCGACGCACCGGCACGCGTCGACAACCCGTATGTCTTTTCGCTTTCTGAAAAGACGAAGAATTTCCCGTCGAGCTATCAACTCGGATTCCGATAGCTGTCTTCCAACGGTATCGTTGTGAGCCCGAAAAATCCAAGCCAGATTTTTCGACCGGCTTGCATGCATGCCGTTAGCCGTCACCAATCGGTAGATCGCTCCTTCGTCCTGCCACATCCGACGTTCAATTAGCTGAGCGCGCGTGAGCGTCTTCTCCCCATTTGAACGTGCCGACTTGACTGAGTTGGGCTCCCGGATGTACGTGCTACCGCGCCGAACGTTGAGTACTAAATCCGTGCTTAGCACCGCGGGCTCTGTTCGACCATCGTATCTGGGATGGTCGATGTTAAGCGCCAGTGCCGCGCGTTGGGTTTTCTCCCTGTCAAGAGGGTACTGGTCAAAAATGGTCACGACATCGTCCCGGTACCATGCCTCCAGAAATACGGCGTGTTCCGCCTCGGACATAAGGTGCAGTTCGTCAGCAGCCGCTTTTTCGCATACCAAGCGGGTCTTTGTCCCTGATCCGGGCATATCCCGCGTGTGGAACCAACGCAGATATATGCCGGCCTTTCTCGCTAGCTCCTGCTCTTTAAGCTTCCGAGCGAGCGTAGTTTTGCGCATCCTCAATGTTCGCGTAGTCATTCGAGACCTCCATTCTTATCAGTTCAGTTCAATCCTTCCATTATCAGAATTTTTGTTTATGTAGTACTACTACATTTAAGTCCGAATCATTTCACTTTTGCACCACACCCGGATGACTATTGGACTGCCTTAATTTTTCGAGTCCTACGAACAGCCACTAGGCATCCTATCCACGTCGAGGCCTGCCCTCAAGAAGCTTGCTCCGACAAGCGTTTCGCTGTATCGCAAGGTAGCCTCCCAGGCCACCAAGGCTCCGGCCTCTGAAAGGCGGAGCCACCCCGGCGACCTCTCGTTCATAATTGTTTCCCCTCACCCAGAAGACGATTCATCGCAAACTCGTTCCGATATGCGCGTGCATATTCCTGTCGTTCGAGTTCGGTGGACGTGAAATGGACGGCATCTTCGCTTCGCCAGCACTGCCTGGCTTCCGACCTCTTCTCAGACTCTTCGCGAGGGGCAAAGCTATTCGTTTCGGTTGGGGCACTGTGTTGTCGAAATTTGGATCCACATGCGGCTAGAGATGGAGTGTGGACCTCGGGAAAGTGCCCAACCGTTACACTCCGCGTCGCGTGGGAGTTGCGCGGATTCTTATGAGCAGCGGACTCTTTCGCGCACCCTTCCGTCGCAAGTTTCTCGAGAATCACCTTGATCCCAAGAGCGCGCAAATGAAACGCCAACAAATTCGAATCACTGTATCTTCCGTCGACCGTGCATATGACTGTCGCGCCGACGTTGATCAACATTTTCAGCTGGAATGCGCGACGACTCGGCGATTCTAGACATTGGTCGATTCCATCGATGCCAACAACGACCGCCCGCCGGGGAGACCGTACGGATCGCGCGGCAGCCTGAACTGCGACGCGGTCGAGCCGCACACTGAGTTCGCCTTGCCTGCTCTGATTCAGAAATATTCGCCCGCGCTTCCCGCATTGTTGGCCAACACGTTCGTGCAGCGCCATTTTTCGCGTAGCTGAGTCCGCCCCATCCACGAATCGGACCAATTCCGGCTCGTGATCGTCGCACGCCACAGGCACCCCCAGTGGCGGTAAGCCCTGATGGCCTGGCTCTTCGGTGGGGGAAGCCGCCGGCTGCACAAAATTCGTCGAATGCGGAGCGTCTTCCCATGAAATCCGCGGTCGAGATGGTGGCCGATGAACGTAAAGCAGATCTATCACCATTTTCGAGCCGAAGTCGGGTCCGCTATCGACGTAGATGGTCTGAATTCCTGCTGGCTTCCCTGAGTACATAGAATGCGTGGACGAGTTCATACCTGCCTCCGTTCATCGGCACTTGACAAGCGGCTCGATCGGGCAGAGTATGAGGCTACGTAACACTCACTCTCTGTCAATCAGGCCGAGATGAAAGGGGCGCCCGGTCTGCAAACTGGGTGTCCCTTTTTCCTTTCTCCTAAGGTCCTTGGCTCATAGCTCAGTCTCCAACCGGAAGGCTCCAAGCGAACGGAAACCAATATCCGCGGGTCGAGTGTATGTCCCGCGACGCGCCGTTCAAAGGTAAACATATGTTGCACGAGCATATGAGAAAGCGCCCCTCGACGTGCCCCTTATATTGCTCGGCCATGACCTTTCGATGCGAGCGAGTATCGAACTGTTAGCCTTCTAGTTGTTCGCGCAACGTTTTTCCGGAACTAGTTAATTTGTACTTTCGCCAAAGGCTAACGGTCGTCTCTCGCAGGTGCAGTTACACAAAAAGTGGCCTATTTCAAATGAACATGTTGGTACCCGACGGTGGTATAACATGGAATAGCTGAGTTCCTTGTGATCGATTCCAGGCAAGGCCTATCGGGAAGCCAACCCACAACTCGACAGTTGACGAACATGGTATTGCGCAATGCAATCGCACGTGCTTCGAAATGTGATTGACGTCTTGCGCCACGTGTGAAGTCGCGGAGAATCTGCATCGTGTGAAGACTTGCGGACGTTCGATTTCATGGTAAATGATCAGGACTTCATAGCTTATTCAGGTGAGGACCTGCCTAAGGCCTGACGATATGTTGGCCGAGCACTGTTCATCGCCAGAAAGGACTTGTCAGATGATCGTTGTTGCGATGCGGAAAGTTCTATTAAAATTTCCTATGGCAGCACTCTCCTTTTCGTTAGTCGCTGAACAATTGCGTTTGGAATCACCTCCAGATGAGCGACGCTCTGCTGCTGAATGGCATTGCCGGCTGACCGGAGAAGGACGAGAACCGCATCGTGAAAGCCACTGTGTTGGTGAGGACAGACAAGATGGAAGGCGGTTGACTGCTTCGGGACGTAGCATTGATGCTAATGGAACGGTGCTGCGAAGGCGTTGTGTAGTTGCCGCCTATTGAGCATCGCTATCGGGGGTACATTGACGTCGTATGAACCCATGGGCCCAAGCTGTCGCGGGTTGTCCGTCCGTTTTACTGCATTCGCCAACGCACAACTGCTTCCCCAACAATGCGAAATGCCGCCACTTTACTGTGAGCGCGGACTGCTCAGGTTAGCGCTGCGTTTCAGTCACTGGTTTCAGCGGGAGGATGGTTGTCGAGCGAGTTCGAGACCGCAATTTGCCCTCCACTGGCGAGCACATGATGATTTGGCGTGCGGCACGGCGACACAGCCGGCATTTGAAGCGTTGGTTCGCTGGAGCGCCGGACGGCACCGCCACGCCCTCAGCGCCGACACGATGGCAAGATCGCGGTGGCGAAGAGCAATCAGCGTTGGTGCTCTGACGGCTTCGAGTTTCGTTGCGACAACGGCGAACCGCTGCGCCTCACGTTCGCTCTGGATTGCTGCGACCGTGAAGCGATGAGCTGGGTGGCGACGACCGGTGGCTACAGTGGCGACGTGGTGCGCGACGTCATGCTGACCGCCGTTGAGGACCGGTTCGGTGACGTCCTGAAGGCGCCGTCGGAAATTGAATGGCTGACCGACAATGGCTCGGGTTACACGGCAGAGAAAACAAGTACCTTTGCTTCAGACATTGGCCTGGAGCCATTGACCACACCCGTGTGCAGCCCGGAAAGTAACGGCATGGCGGAAAGCTTCGTAAAGACGATGAAGCGCGACTATATTGCCTTCATGCCAAAACCCGATGCAGTGACCGCAGCGCGCAATCTCGCCGTCGCGTTCGAGCATTACAACCAGCAGCACCCTCATAGCGCGCAGAAGTGCCGCTCGCCACGCGAGTTCAGGCGCACGACCGATTCATCAACTCAAGTGGGAGGCGGTGTCCGGAGGCGCAGGGGCAAATCCAAGCGCCTTCCGTCCACCCAACCCTCACATGCCTGATGGCTTAATGCGCTAGGTGGTCAGACAGCTTCCGCGGATGCCGTGACGATATCGCTTTATTCAGCTTGCGCGTTGTGGTTTCGTGGACCGACTATGCCTTCGCGAGAGTGGATCATTAAAGGCGTAACCGCGGCCCTGCTTGACCAGGTCGGTGACATCGAATGCACATTCGGTGCAACGGTCCAAAACCGCCAGCATCGCTACCGCGAATGATCCCAGGCTCGTGCAAGGAAATCCAATCCCGTTATGCTGAGGAAGGGCCGGCAACCAGTGCGCCGGCCGAGAGAGGTCGACCTCGGTGATGCACTCTACCAGGCGATGGACGTCAATGAACGGATCTGACCGGGATAGCAGAAACGTGACTCGTAACGCCCAGTTTCTGGCTGCGGAAGAAATTCGGCTATCGCATCAGCACACATACTGCCGCTCCGCTCCAGTTCATCGGCGAGCGCTACGACTCGCGACCAGATTTCCGGCCGGCGCATCGCGTCGCATGTCACACCACACGCATGCTCGAATTCTCTGCGGTACGGTAGAAGCTGAGCCGGTCCCGTAGCCTTCTTGACGTCGCTTTCGGGATCAACCCATCCTTCTACGTTCCAGACGTTGAGCTCCCGATTTTCGTAGTGCGCCTCCGCGAGAGGTCCTACGAGAGCGCCACAAACACGCTGCCGCACCCAACGCCTTACTCGGCGAGGAACCGCCGACCTCGCGCCGCGCCAAGCGACCTCGCCATAGAGCTATGCACGTGATTGAAGTCCCCGGGGAGCATCTCAACGCGGCAAAAGGGAGCGCACCAGCAATCTCTCACCGCGTCGGTAATTCACCACGACTGAAGCCAACACGCGCCGCCTTCAGCAGCCATCTCGAACATGTCACGGACCATCCCGTAATAGAAGTAAAAGTCCTCATCACCGAGAGCCCGCGCCCGTTCGTCCCAAAGAGCGAAGTCTTCAGCGAGCTTCTTCGACACAACAGGACCAAACGTTCCGGAGTCGTTGCGGCCGTACCTGAAGATGTCGCGGAACGCGACTGTGCTGTCTTCCTCTGGCACGTCATCAAGGCCGACCAGTTTCAAAAGCTTGACGACCCAGTCCACGTACG
Source organism: Paraburkholderia sp. TE9906 (assembly GCF_056279605.1). Taxonomy (NCBI): domain Bacteria; kingdom Pseudomonadati; phylum Pseudomonadota; class Betaproteobacteria; order Burkholderiales; family Burkholderiaceae; genus Paraburkholderia; species Paraburkholderia sp. TE9906. The sequence goes on along the minus strand of NZ_JBWCCT010000014.1, from coordinate 159,112 downwards.
CCCACCACCTATCAGCAACGCGGTACCAATTCGAGTTGTCGAATCGGTACATGGCGCCCTCTTCCATGCCCGCAGTAATGCCCGGGCAGTCCCGATTCGGCTCTGTCACTACATGCATCGTCTCGTCATACTTCGGGTCCGCTTCCGCCACCTCGCGGTCGACCTTCTTCATGTTCTTACACGCGACAAAATAAACGGGACCACTCATGAAAACACCCCTTTAAATAAGACAGATTTTAGAAACACCCTAAAGGTTCATTTGCCGCCACCATTGCCCAATAACGCAAATTCTCGCGCATTCTTCCCATATCGTGCAGCAGACGTCTGGGCAGATTTATATCACTCAGGTTTTCGGATAGACAAGCAATAAAACAACGGTTTTTCTAATTCAAACTTCTGTTTTTAAAGACAGTCTTATTTTCATCACAGATTTTGAGCCATCGAAAAATTCGTCCTCGCGACTATTGTGGCCCCGTTTTATTTGGACGGCTTCCTGGAGTCAACACGCGCCTCCGGCGCCGCTAGCCAAGACGCGAGAACACCGTCGCAGGCGTGCAAGCCCCGATGCTTGCCACGGGTGCGGGGGAGACCCACCGCCCCAAGGTCAGCCGGTCTGCGTGGCAAGCCCGAACAGCGCCCCCGGCGTCAAAACAATTCATGCCAGAAACAGCGCTTATTTATTAAGAGATTTTAATCAGATCGACTGTAAATCGAAAAATAACCGCTTCAGCCTCACAAACTTCGTAATTCTCATGCTATCGTTTATTCAACGAATGAACGGATCTATACTGCTTTGTCGAAACTCAATCTCGGACTCCGGTCCGAAATAACTTACGAAAATCTACTATGGGCTTTCCCTGCGCATTCATCACGATTAACGGCTATGGCCTAAAGACCACGCGGTTTCGTTACCGCAGATGGCGATTCAGGCGCGAAGACCGAGCTATCCGGCCAATGGACCGCCGGGAATACGTGTACGTCACTTCCGCTGCCGTCATGCGCAAACGCCTTGCAGAAGCAGGCTATAACCGCACGGCGTTGGAGTTGGAGTACCTGAGGACGTTACAGAAGATTTCCGTAGAGGGTGCAGAGTCCTACTTCCGCACTCGTTGCTGCATAGGACGGTACACCTCCGCCCAACGGGCTGAGGCCTGCAGGCGCGCGTCGCTTAACGATTGGCTGTTCGCTTTGAAGGAAAACATCACCAATGGCAGGGCGCGCTTTCTCAACCCGACTGAGTTTGTCGATCAGTCGGGTCGGCCTGCCGAAGTCGACGTTCTGATCGACACCGTGGCGTGCAGTGAATCGACCATCTACCCTATCAAAACCGAGCATTTGCAGAACGCATTTCCCTGCGCCAGTTTGGAGTGCATGGCAGTCGCGATGCTCGAAGTTGTGCCGGACAGTGCCGAATGCATTCTCGACGTTACGGACCTCGTCAACCATGAGCTCGTGTATTGCTTCGACGATCTCACATCGGTAGACGAAACGGCCGGCGATGACAGCTGCGATATTTGACCGGTCCTTTCGCACAACAGACCTAAAATTCGACAAGTAAAAAGATCGTTTACTCAACGGTGCAGGTTCTGTCCCGTCTCCCCGATCCCTATAACCTATACGCCCCCGAAAATGACTTTTCGCGCCTACTTCACGTTCGATGGCTATCCGGCTCACTGGGAAGCAGAAAGCTATTCCCGTTGGCTCTTCACTCAAAAAGACCGAGTGATTAGACACCGGACCAAGGGAGAACGCAACGTTCTCATCCACGATCTGCCGGAGCATCGTGCGGAATGGGATGAGCCGGAAACGGACTATCTGTATGTCGTAACCGCCGAGGAGCTCCGACGGCGCCTTAGTCTTATCCCTTGCCTCTGCCCAGTGAGTTCGATCACGTACATCGACGAAGACACAAGTATGGTCAAGACATGGCATCGCTCAGAAGCGAATTTGAGCGTTATAGACGCGCGATGATCGCCGACAAAGCACCCACGTTCTACGCGAGCGTGTCGGACTATTACGCGAACGAAACCGTGCGCGGGGTTAAAAGTCTGATGCGAGCCATAGAAGAGGTGCTGGAAATCAACGCTTTCGACGAAGCTAACGCGGAAATGCTCGGATCCCTGCCGACGCATAAGCGCCCTCCAGACCGGACCTCCGCAACTGATTGGATTTGCGCAGAATATCGTCGCAAAGGAGAAACTACCAGATTGCTGCTCGCGCAAATGGACGGTAAACGATGCGGTGAGGCCGCGCTCGAGGTCCTCAGATGCATAGAAGACGCCCGCGCCGGGAAGCCGTATGAGCGAATGGGAACCACCGTAGCTCGCTGGTATCGCGAATCGGTGGTGAAAGAGCGGACGGAAAGGCCCATCCCCTGATGCATGAAAAATACGACTGTAGCTACCGCGCTGTATCCCGGCTCAGGGTGAACACGGTTCGCTTGCTGCGAGCAGGATGGACGCACCCTGCTCGCCAGGCCGGCGATCGCTCGCCATTGCCAGAGCAATCAAGCGGTAGTCGATTCAGCCGCTGCAGCGTTTGTCGACGCGGACGCTTGCGCCGGTGCTTCAGGCGTCGCGACCGATTTATTCGCGGCCGCCTTCTTCGCCGTCACTTTCTTCGCTGTCACTTTCTTCGTCGCAACTTTCTTCGCAGGCGCCTTCTTGGCCGATGCGACGGTCTTTGTCGCGGCGACCTTCTTCGCAGCAACCTTCTTGGCTACGCCCTGTCTGGCAGCCGCTTTCTTCGCGCCCACTTTCCTAACTGCAGCTTTCTTGGCAGGTGCTTTTGTTGTCGCCTTCGGCTTCGCACCGCCCTCGCCCGCACCGCCCTCAATCAGAAATGCCGTCCGGTCCTTGACGCCGGCAAGCCACGCCGGGGTCCGACCACGCCCGCTCCACGTTGCCCCGGTCTTCGGATCGCGATACCTCGGTGCCTGCGGCCCACGAACGTAATTTCCGGCCTTGGCTGCCGGCTTTGCAGCCCTCGCCGGGGCTTGCAAATCGCCATCTGTCAGAAACTTACTACGGTCCTTTGCATTGGCGATCCACGCGGGCGCACGGCCATGACCGGTCCAGGTAGCGCCAGTCTTCGGATCGCGGTACTTTGCCGCCGACGCAGCCGATTTGGCGGCGACTTTAGGGCTCGGCTTGCGACCACGTTTTTTTGGACCGCCGATGTGCGCTTCGATGTCAGCGGTGGTCAAACCGTGCCTTTCCATGATGTCGCGAATCTTTGCAATTGCACCGGACGACTGTTTTGCAACCAAGGCTTCGGCCTGTGCCTGAAGCTTCGCAATCTGCGCCTGGACCTTCTCGAGTGTTGCCATTTATATCTCTCCCCGTGGTTAGCAATGGCCGCACTATGCCATATAACGCTGCGAATAAGCATGCAGAGGCAACCCTTATCAGCTACATCGAAACCAAAGTCGTATTCTCAACGCACGGCGTTCGCTTAGTTCAGCAGATCGCCTGAATGGCTGGCGTAAATCGTAAGACAAAGAAATTTCATGGATGAGAGAAAGCGCGACAGTATGGTCGCCTATCTGCGTCGCAGAATCGCCGAAGTCGGCATTGAGCTGGATGATCTTGCATCTGCGATTGCAGAAGACCAGATGAGGCAGAAAACTGCCCGACACCGAAGTGCGACCGGAGAAATATGGTCGAGCGAGGAAGAGATCCCTCAATGTGTCAAGCAGCCCATCACAGCAGGGCAATCGATGGAACACTTCGCTGTCAAGCCTGCACCGCTGGGGATGACCGAAGCGCGCCCGAAGGCGCCGGAGTCGAGATCCGTTTTAGGGCAGCTTACTTGCAGCCGTGCATCCTTCGCACCGCGAGATATGAAGGCGCCATTTATCTGACCGAGCAAAACAGCTACGGAAACCTCCGCAACTGGCCTTTATATACTCGGGCGAAAATATACATCAAACACTCTATTCGGTGATGCCCGCAAAGACGCCAAGGCTGTCACTCTTGACGAATTACTTAGCAAACAAAGATTCTACTTATCCGGGTTCAGTTCAACGCATCGCCCCGGCGACGCGATTCGCTCGTCCGCAACGTCGTTGTCTAACCCGACAAGCGTCGGCCTTTCCTCCGCCGTGTTCAAGCGCCCAGCCCTCACCTGCTTGCCGGGGACTAGCACTGCCATACCCAGTCGGCACGTCCCGGCTTCGTGTAGTGACTTGGCGGCAACTGCTGAGCTCCAATATATTTGAAGAAATCTTCATATTTTGCATCGTCGTAGCGCGTGCTGTTCTCGGAAAAAATAATCTGCTTTACACCATAGCGCCACGCTAGTTCGGCACGCAGGGCCATCGCCAATCTCCATCCTACGCCTTTTCGTTCGAGGCCTCGCTCCACAGCAAAGTGGCCGATCGTGGCATCACCTGTGGCTCGATCAATCGCAATCTGGTGGGTATAAGCGATCGATTTGCCATGCGATTTCACGTAAATATCAACACAGCCGTCATCCCGCCATGGGCTGCGGCCGTCGTATCCCTTCAAACATGAAAGTGGGTCACGCAGAAACGCATCAAGAGGACTCTCACCTTTTTCGCGTTTGCTCTGTCTCTCGAGGATCAACGCACGCCCGAACCCCACTCCGACCCAGAACACAGATACCAAACCCGCCGCCCACCACGCATGGACATGGGACTCTGTGACCTTGAGAATAGCCAGGAAGAGGAACGGCGCATGCAGAATCCCCGAAATTACCTCCGTCAGGAATGCTGCTCCGGCTTCCGAGATCCACCGCTTAAGCAAATCCCGAATCTTTGCGAACCCTCTGGTGGGTCCCCACCAATCCTGTTTCCGTTCCGCGCGCTTCGGAATGAACCAACTGAGCAGAAATGCGCACGCATCGATAACAATAACGCAAACCGCGATGCGAAAGGATAGATCCGTATAGTCTGTGATGAGTGTCATTCTTTCTGTTAATCAAAAGATCCGATGTGCTCCCGGCGGGCCCGCCGAGGGCACATAGCGCGCTGTCAGAGAGTCGGAGCGCGGGATACATCGAGCCACATCAGGTGCGGCACGTAAATGATGCTCCACGCGGTCAGTTGGGGAAGCAATCTTTCGTTGCATTAAGACTGACGCTTTACGTCGCCGTACCCGTCGAAAAAAGGGTGCCATCCAGAAGCTGCACCCTTTTCCAATATCAGAGCGGACGTTGCCAATCGCCAGCTTTAACGCACCGTTCTCGTGTTATCGAATTTGAGGTTGTCAGGTCAATCCACCCACGTACGAGCGCGCCGCGAAAAGGAAAGTCCGCAGGTCCACCGAACTTACGAACTGAAGAGATACCGAATAATGAGGATACTCACCGGCATGTGCCGCAGCGTTCATAAGTTGATAGGATTGGTAAAACGCAAGCAAAATGGCGTGCCAGTTCGCGGTCTCCGCATTCATCTTTGCTGCGGGCCTTGACATGACAGCGAATAACGTTGGCTTTAGCGTCACATGGCTTGAATCCTCGAAACAATCTGCCAGTTGGCTCGCCACAAGGCCAAGCTGTTTTGGTGGACTGTGCAGCACGAGCTTGAGCAACCGCGATATGAGTGATTTTGCATCTTTCGCGGCATTCGGACGATACGCGCGAGGATCGACTGTCTTCCTCAGTTCTTGCTGATAATCGTTCACGCTTGCGAGCGCGTCGGGCTCCGCCCCGCCCCCGTGCGCGGCAGCGACGAACTGACGTACTCGCGCAGGTTCTGACGACTGCAGCGAAGCCAGTCGCGCAACCAACTCGGCTTCGAGCTTATACGCGAACTCTGCAATCTGCTCGATCCGCGCTTCCGGACAATCAAGAAGCCCTGCTTCCGCAGTCATGGCGAGGTCCGAGATCTCAAAGAACGTTTCATGCCCCGCTTTCACAGGGAACCACTGCGGCAAGATGACCGGTGAGGCACCTTGTGGCAGTTTGAAATCCTCCTTGGCTAGCAAAACAACGGACACACGATCAACGTGCTTTCCGATGCAGCAATCGAACGCCGTTCGGTTCCCGGCAAATGCCTTTTGTACATCCGACATCACTGCATTGGCGTTCTCAAAACCTTCTCGCACGATAAGCGGAACGATAGCTTCTGTCCCGACCATACGGGAAAGCTCAGCGGCTAGAGCCTGCCGGCTTTCGAGAGAATGCCGAACCCAAAATATCCGTAGCACACGTCCTGGATGCCACGCGATGCTCTCTACCAACTCAACAACTCTGTTTGCAGTGTATTCCATGTTCAGTTGATCTTTGCAGTGACGGATGCAGCAAGCCGCGCCATCAGACGGACCCCCGGTTTCACCTGGCCGCCCTTATCCTGAAGGAAGTTCGACATCGAACCACTTGCCAGGAAGCGTTCTGGTGTCATGCGTATTCCCTGACCATATGGCGCAGCAATCTGATGGAAGGTATTCACAGAGCAGGCAAACGCCTTGGGATGCTTCGTTGCGATCTCCTGAAGTACGTTTGTTATCGCCGAAAGCCAAGGCTCGGAGGTGCGTCCGCGCTCGCTCGAATATTCCGCGAGCATCCCGTGGAAGAACACGTAGTGAGGACTCCGCTGCAGCGCCGCGATGGTGAGTCGATCTTTATTGAACTTGACGAACTGTTCCGAACCGAGAGGCGCCGTACCATGTTTAAATTCCTTGTCGATCAGCCATTCGCAAAAATCAACCATCAGGTTAACCGTCAGATACGGGTGCCCGTTGGTTTCCTCGTAAACTGCATCTGAAAAGGACGTATCGAACGGCAGATGCTCCTGGAGAACTCTGCGTAGAAACTGGGTGAATTCTGTGTCGGTGGCGCCAGCGTAGTGTTCAAAAAGCGGAAAGTTGTATTGCCGGACGAGTGGACTCAACTGATTTTGCGCAGACAGGATGAGGTGCGCATCCGGCCGCTGCCCCATAAAAATTAGCAGGTTCTTTGCAGCAAAAGCTACCATCTGGCTGAGAAGGGGCAACGCGACCGTGAACCGCAACCCCGGATCCCGACTCACGAAAGTATCAATCAGGCCGAACAGCGTCTCATACTCGTCAATAATAAAGACGACCTTCTTACCTTTGGTGTCAACGGCCGTGGTGGCCAAGATGCATTCATCCACGACAGATTTGAAAAAGTCGGGCGCAAGTACATCCTGAGACGATAGTGCTTCCCCTATCTTCCGCGCAAAGATATTCTGTTCAATCTGGTGAGGTTGGTGGTCCATCGTTTGCACGACCACTACCAGCTTCCCGTTCTGGTCTGCGAGACTGCTTGCTGCTGTCGTCTTACCGGAACGGCGCACGCTGCACCACAAATGAACCCCCGTTCCACTTTCAAGGCCTTCCAGCAAGCGCTTGACGCTATATCTCTGCACGAGAAATTGCTTACGAAAATCGGGATCTTCCAGAGGAAACTCGCGAGCGTAGTTTCGATTGAGCAAGCTCGGATCATGCGTTTCCGCATCGTTCGAGATATGACTCTGCAGCACCGATTCGATCATTTCGGCAAAATTGCGCACCTGCTCCGATTTCGCTTTTACTTCGCCAGCGTTGAGCACTCTCGATGACTGGTCCTGCTCGGCAAGCTGGGAGTCAAGTCGCCCGATGACCACCGCAGCGCGCAACGCCAACGCCTCGCCTAGGTGGTACGCCTGTTGAATGGTCCCGCTGTAGTAACTGGAAACAAGCAGCTCACGACTCGCCGCACGTTGGCGTATCGTAAGTGTGATATCAAGCCGTTCCGCGTGACCGACCGCCAAGCGGCTGAGCCGCGGCAGAAAGACGTCTTCGTCGTGAAACCGATGTGCCAAGCGTTCAATGCCCAGCAACGCCGGAATGATCGTTACGTATACGTCGTCATTCCGGTACTCGGCGGGGAACTCTTCTATGAAACTCAACGCCTCTGAACCGCGCGCAAATCCCAATGCCGGTAACCAGGTTTTCTGGTTTCGGGTCAATACGGACCAACCAGACTCTTCGCCATACGTCACCTTGCCGAACCCAGTAAGAATTCCTGTCAACAACGACGAAGTCAAGTTCCATGTGACCTCGGCATCCTTCGCGTTCGTGACACTCTCTCTTTGATCCATGAAGATCAAGATGACGAGGTAAAGGAACTTGAGAAGTCCGCTTACCGACTTGATCTCTGCTACTTCTGCGGAAAGACCGTTCTCAGTCTGAAAGCGAAAACCTCGATCGAAAATGTCCGTAGCGTGGGCCGCAGCAACACGTCCCACGTCTTCAACCTCCTGGTGCCATTCCGTGGATGGCGTCAGTTTTTGCCGGGTATCGCCAAAGATGAACATCAGAGTGTCGCGATAGTAGGTCGCCCACTGGAAGATGTGCCTATCCCGCAACTCGTCAAAGCGCGTTGCGTATAGCTTTGCGAGCATTGGCGGCTGCTTCGCTGAAGTTGGCATACCGTTCGAGACAGCGTCCACGCCTGAGGACTCATTTGGCTGCTCAATGATGCCCAGTTTCGCGTCCAGTATGCCTAGCAGCGCCTTGCGACGCTTTTTCTGAAACCGTAGAGCCAATGCGCTCAAATCGGGTTTCAGAAGCGCCAAGGTGTCTTTTGTCGTCTCCTTGACCAAACTCGAAAACTCGTCCGACGCCTTTGCGACCCGATTGTTATCCACCATCGCTGAAATCTCAGCGATCTTCTGGCGAGTGCTCGCGCCAACTGTTGCCATAACCTTTCTTACCTCCTCGGTAGGCTGTTTTTATTTCTTCGTCGCCGCTACGTCCGTAGACGAATCTCTAGCGCAATAGCCGTCGGCGACCATTGGCCTCCATCGTGACTGTGCGCTTCCATCATGGGATTCAACGCAAGTTCAGTCGCTTCAACTCCTGTACAACCAACGGTGAAAGCCTACTCAACCTCCAATCAGGAAGATTGCGCAATCTCAGACGGACCACGACGGAATTGAGCTCCCGGCCAACGAGCAGGTCCATTACCTCGCGAGCCGCAATTCTGGAGAGACCCAAATCCATGCATGAAACCATTGTTCTTGAACAGGCACCTAATTCAAGGAACAGTGGAATAGGCAGAAATTCGCTTGCTTCTCCCCCTTCCACCACCATCGCGTGCTTCAGCAAATCAAGGTAGCAGGATACGAACTTCACATACTTGAATCGCAACTTTTCTTCGATTTCCTGCAGTACACGCTTGATTACGTCTCCAGCCGATACCGAACGTTTCTGTCCAGCCTTCGCTGCCCGTTCACGGGCATAGCGCAATTGCACGTCAATCATGTCCTTTAGCGAAGTACCCTCCATCCACGATAGCGCAAACCAACCATAGAAACGGTGTGCCTCGTTCCGCCGCCCCTCGAAATGCTCATGAATGAGTTGTAAGATGAATTCAAGCCGGTTTTTGGCTTCGTCGCCACCCATTGGATGCAACGGAATGTAGGCCTCGTGACGCCCCTCTGAAACTGCCGCTCGAAGAACGGTGAACATCTCCTGCTGACGCAGAGGGGAGATCATGCCATGCCGTTTTAGTAGGCTAACAGGCAGCGTCACACTATTGAGATGCTGTTCAACGGCGCGAATCAGTCGAGACATCGACTCCAATTCATGGCCTGGGGCCGCCTGCTTGATCGTCTGCAGAAGCGTTCCACTTTTCGCGTCGATAAACAACCTCGCGAACACGCTTTCCGCAAACGCCGTTCTCTTGTTTCCGGACGCATGTTTTGCGTTCTCTGCGAAAGTGACTATTGGCCGCTGCTCCGAAGTTAGCGCCTTCGCCAGCGCCGGTACAACCCCTAGAGCCGGCGCCTCATTCACAGGTTGGGATTTCCACTGGTCGTAGCTAACCAAGAAGACATTTCCGTGCGTATCTTTACTTAGGCGCCCGGCCCGACCGGCCAAATTCCAGAAGTCGTCCACACTCATGGGCGTATTCCTGCCCTTGTGCGGGTTGAAGATGAAGATGTTGCGCGCCGGGAGGTTCACACCCTGTAACAGAGTGGAGGTGCATACAAGCGTGTCGATCGCTCCCTCCGCGAAACTGTCTTCAAGAGCCTTCGTGATGTTGGTCGGCATGTTTCCGTAGTGGAAGCCAACGCCTCTTTCCACACAGTCGGCAAGGACGAATTCCGGGTGAACGTGGTGTCGAATGAACCTCGCCAGTTCCCGTAGGTCGGCGTCTCCCCCTTCTAGCGGGTCGTCTATCCCCGCGAGCGCCGTTGCCGTGGCTTCCGCCGGCGCTTTCGACGACGCGTAAACCAAGCTCTTGGAGCCGCTACCTACCAGCCTGATAGTTTCTATCAGCCGCTCAAAGTTGTTGAAGCACGGCCTTGCCACGATCCGTCCAAGCTCAAGCCTTCCGCCATCTGGCAACTGAAGCGAGAGCTGAAGATCATCGTCTTTCCTCGCCTGTACGAAGTCCGCATAAATGAGGTTTTGTCGAACAGGACGGAGATGGGTCTGCAAATCGGCAAGTCCATTAAGCTGCAGGAGTTCACCTATTGGCGCTCCACTTTGCCGTCCAGGGGTGATAAACAACACCTTGGTAGATGGTATGCGCCGGATAGCATCTTCCAGGCAACTATGCAAAAGGATCCCTCGCGCGCCATCTCCAATCTGTTGCGCCTCATCTACAATGAGGATATCCAGGTCGAAGTCCTCTTGATCCAGCGCAGTACGCAACCGCTCCTGCGTGAACACAAATACGCGAGTCTGATTGAACGCGTTCTCGATGCGAGCGCGCGGCGTACTCATAACCACAACTTCCGGCAAGGCGTCCGTTAACTTCGTTTGAACCTCGTGGATGAGCGACCTCGACGGGACGATGTAGACGACGTCGAGATTTCGGTCGGATCTGGTGATGAAGTCCTTGAGAAACGTTTGAATGATGAACGACTTGCCAGACGACGTCGGAGCGCTAACGCTGACAAACTGACGCTCGTGCAGTTCACGCCACACCATGAGCTGAAAATCCGTAAGCAAAACCGGTTCATCCCGAACGCTGATTGAGTTCGCGTCGCGTCGGGCTGTTTCGGAACCCGCAAGTTGCCACGGAAGAAAACGTATGGATCCAGATTCACCGGCTATGAAATCGCTTGCGGGGAAGTTTCCAAGCGTCGCCATAACGTGACCACACGCCGCTTTCGCCTCTTCGGAGATCCGCAATGCAGCTAGGCAATACGCGATGTCCTGAGCAACTATATGAAGTTGTTTATCAGTGCTCTGAGCAAAAATGAGCGCCGACTGCAACAGCTTTTGCGCCTTCGTACCGTCGATTTTGCGTCTTTGACGAAGCAACGAAGACAGGCTATGCCATTGCAGCTCGCGGTATGCAGCCTTGAATTCCCTGTCTTTCGCGACCGCCCTTGCGAGCTGTAACCGAAACTCAGACACGAAGAGCGTCCTTAAACATATCGCGAAAGTCCTGAGCGTCCGGCAGCGGGAATACAAACAGATCGACGAACCGAAGGGAAACTTTGTTGCCCTTCAGGTGCTGACGAGCCAGTCTCAGGACTCTCTCGAGATCTTCACGATAGAACTTGACAAATGCGTCTTCTGCGCTATCCACGTCATCAGGGTCTACGTAACCAGAGCTATCATAGGCGATGAGAATCGCAAATCGGTCTTCCCGGTTATTTGCTTCTTCAGTTGCGAAAGGGTGTAGATAACGCAGCAGCGCATCTTTGCTTTCTTCTGGGAAACCATCGAGATCGATATGGTCAGTGGTCAACTGAAGCTCGTAGCTCTTCCGGTCGCCGATGTTGTTGGCGAATTCCCCAACAGACTTTGCTGCTGCCTTGACGGCCGCGGCACAGGATGCATGCACCTTCGACTCGCCAAAAATGATGATGAGCCGGTTCTTTTGGGTGTCCCACCGCGCATGGACGCCATCAGAGCCATGCACGGGCATTTGCGCGCTCGTTTTCAACCGCATTTTGGAAAGAATGATCGGAGCCTGTAGAAAATGCTCGATCAAGGCATACAGCAACAGTTCGCCACCCTCTCCCGACTTCGACATCTCTTTCGCTTTGATAAAGCGACGCTTTGCCTTCGAAATCAGCCTTTGGATTGCAGGACTGCCGTGTCGAATTTTGGCGTCGGCGAACTTTGCCTCGGCAATCTCCGCTTTGGTTATACAGAATCCGAGGATTGAATCGGTCAGCGCCTCGACAAGCGGAGCAACCGCAGGCCTTTCGTTCTGGAAGGCGGGGTAAAGGAAATGAGCGTTGACCTCGGGAGTCCCGCTATCAGCACTCGCCAGCTTCCGGACTCGGGTCTCGATCGAATGAAACCCAAGGAGTGGTTCAAAATATCGCTCGATATCGTCAGGCTGTGCACTTCCGTCTTCCATTTGACGCTTCAGCTCCCGTTCCAATATGCCGGGGTCGTAGTTTTCAAGCACGCCGCCGCCGTGATGATCCCACACCACTGCCATCTGTGCCGTCACGACGGAAAAGCGCAATGCGATCCTCTCAAATCGCGATCTGCCTCATAACAATGCGCTTTTCGGATACAAGACCCTTCGCAAAAACCGGCTTACATCTGTAAATCGGCAGACTATAGAAAAACTTTAGTCCCGACACCATCAAGGCGGCAGAAATGATGCAATTCGCATCGAAATTTCTCCTCACTCGTCATCTTCACCGATATGTCGAGGTCAGTCGCGCTTGCCAGCTGAAAAATCTGCGAGCCGCGCGGTGACCCTGATCATTCCTCACGCGACCGCAACCGTGATGTGTGCATCCGTGCGCCCCGCGCTCCCCGGTACGTCCGATCCGATGCCGAGCGAACGGCCGGATCCTACCCATCTGGTGGCCAGGTGCGTCCGTCCCACGCAAGTGAAAGCACACATCGAGTGTGTCCCCCCTAGCAGGCTACCTTGATCGCCTTCATGGGACGACGCCGTCGGGTATGGTGTCATACGTCCGGGGCCCGCACCCCAGAACTGCAGTCAAACGACAATTCGAATAACCTGTTTCCGTCACCTTCACGCTAAAGAGACACGAAGTGAATCAAGAAGCCGATACCACTGCAATTAACCGTTGCTTCCACGACCCGCAATTGGATCTCGACACGCCCATCCACCGGTTTGTAACCTGGCGTTGGGTCGAAGATTTGCTCGTGGACGGGAACTTGACCTTAGTTCGTCCAGAAAGTTGGGACGATCCCTACGAATTGATCCATCGTCCGATCCAAGTGCGTGTGACCGACAAACACGGGACACAAGCCCAAAAGGTGCTGGATGGCAGTGATTTTCAAGTCTTCTCGCAATCGTGGACCACCAAGTGCATGGCAGACACGATGCTGCGTGCCTACTCCAGACTCACGGCCAAAGCCCCGGAAAATGAAACGGACGATCGCGCCTTCACGCCGATGCTTCATGCCACTGAAGCGATTCAAATTTCGACCACCATCGGTAAGCTGCAGGCAGCCTTACAGTTTGGGCTAGAAAACACTGCATCGTTCGAGTTTCTGTACATTACCAAGGTCGCCTACATGCCAGAAGAGGACCTTGCGCAGCGCGTGGTGTCAACCTACGCGCACGGCCCCGATACGGGAAAAGATCCGGCCTGCGTCGCCTCGTTGCTCTCCGTCAAGCGCGAGGCCTACGAGGCGGAAAACGAGGTTCGGCCCATCGTGCTGCTCGATGACGCAGCGAAAGGCCTTTCACTCTTAAAAATCAAGTTAAAGCCACAGTTCTTGATCGACTCCATCTCCATCGATCCGCGGATAGGCAGCCACAAAATTGCCGGATCCCATATACATGACTACGACCAAAGGTACGCGTTATTAGACAAATGGGGTTTCGCTTCAAAGGTCAAGAAATCGCACTTGTATTCGGTGTCGCCGTTGTTTGATGCCTTGTTAGACCTCGATGCGCCGGATTGCAATCTGTCAGAGCCGTCCAAAGCGCGTTGGCGCGCGTTCCTCGCGCACCATCAGCAGACAGCGTAGGAGCGAGACGGCTCCGTGAGGTGCGGTTGTGTAAGGTGGTACCGCCAGCGAAAGCGCAGGCAACGGAACACTCCGAAGCCGGCTCCCGAACGGACGGGAGGTATCGGGCGGCCCACCGATCACCTTCGGGACGAAGGCCGTCTCCCGATGCTATCCTAAGATCGTGAGTCATTCGAGGTAGAAACGGAAAAAAGAAACTTCGGGAGAGAAGTATGCCGTGGGCCTTACATGGATACAAAGTCGGTGCAAACGAGCAATGGTTCGACGAGCTACCGACCGACGAAGACACATTGGAAGCGATCACAACCGCCGCACGAAGAAATATCGAACCTTGGCTCTCGGCTGTATTCCAGTCGGAGCATCTAAACCTCTTACTCGGTAGCGGGTTTACAGCCGCGGTCAGCTATCAAACGAAGGCCGTCGCGACTGGTATGGGTACGGTCACCTTCGGCTCGAAGTACGACGAGAAAATCGATGCGTACGCTAAGAAGTCGGCTGCAGCAATGGGCCGGGGTAGCGCAAACATCGAAGACCAACTCCGCGGCGCGCTGATGGTGCTGGAAGGGCTGAAGGTAATCGGTGATGACGCCGAGCGGCAGGCTCTCCAAGAGCAGATGGACGCAGTTTTGCTCGATTTCCTTGGCTCTCTCCTCGATACCGAGCGGGCAATCGCGGAAGCAGGCGACGAGGACTGGAAGGCTGGCGTCTCGGCATTGCAATCATTCTTGCTGAGCTTTGCAAGTCGGTCGGCTTCGCGCGAACGACTTCAGGTGTTCACGACAAACTACGACCGCCTGATCGAATACGGTTGTGACCTGGCCGGACTTCGGATAATCGACCGATTCGTAGGTGCACTCAATCCAGTCTTCCGTTCGACCCGCGTTGACGTCGACATGCATTACAACCCTCCGGGAATTCGAGGGGAACCGCGCTTCATGGAAGGTGTCATCAGACTCACGAAGCTGCATGGCTCGCTGGACTGGCACATTAATGCGCGGACGAAGCAGATGCATCGAGTCGGTATTCCTTTTGGTGCGGGGATTGGCCACTCTGACGTGCCGAGGAAACCTATCGACACGGTGATGATCTACCCGAATCCGGCCAAAGATGTCGAGACGACTGCATATCCCTACGCGGAGCTCTTTCGAGACTTCGCCGCTGCTCTTTGCAGGGCGAACTCTGTTCTCGTCATCTATGGCTACGGTTTCGGCGACGATCACGTGAATCGCGTTCTACTCGACATGTTGAGCATTCCGTCGACTCACGTCGTCATTATCGCGTTCGGTACCAGCGAAGAATCATTTGGCCGTGTGAAGTCCTTCTACAGTACCGCAGCCCGGCCTGCACAGATATCTCTGCTTGTAGGAGGGCATTTTGCCCACCTGGAAAACCTGGTGACGCATTACCTCCCGAAGCCGGCCATCGACTTCATCACGAATCGCATGGCGGAGCTTTTGAAGAACCGTCCGTTAGGTTTCTCAAGTGCCGATGGTGCCAGAGAGCCTTCCCAGCATGGCGCTGGGCTCGCTTCTTCGTCAGCCCAAATTGCAGCGGCGTCAACGGCAAAGGAGAATTCATTGCCTGCAGCCGCCCCGACAGCCTCGAACCCGGATGCGACACCATCTCAAACGACAGGCGACGACCCTTTCTGAGGTTCTGATGACGAGCCCTATCGAACAACTTGCGGAACTTGTGATCGGAACGGTTGAGTCCGTTTCGCCAAACGAAATACGCGTAGCGCTGGAGATGAACGCCCCGCAAGCGACCGCGCTGAACGCCGGCGCGCCTGCGTCCTTCCCGCGGCTGAATGGCTACGTACTTGTGCCGAATGAGGCGGGCGCCACTGTTTGCTATATAAATTGGGTGGGCGTCGAGCGGGCAAGCTTCCCGAAGGGCATTGGAAGCAAGGAGGTCGGCTTGATCGACCTCCCCTTTCCCGCGCGAAAAATGGCCGTCTCGCCCGTAGGGACATTGACGACGCTTCGCGATAAGGGTGCCCAAAATATCCGGTTTGAGCTCTCTCGCGGCGTCATCGCGTTCCCCTCGGTAGGCGATCAAGTACTGATGCCAACGCCAGAACAGGTGTCGGCTATAGTCGGATCGAAAGAATCCGACAAACGGGTCAGAATCGGGACATCTCCCATGGCCGCGAATGCGGCGATCATGGTGAATCCGGACAAGATATTTGGTCGACACCTTGCCGTGCTGGGCAACACGGGGAGTGGCAAGTCATGTTCAGTTGCTGGGCTCATTCGATGGTCTCTGGCAGCCGCGCGCAAGGAGCGCGCTAATCGCGGACTCGAGAACCATCGGCCGAACAGTCGATTTATCGTCCTGGATCCTAACGGCGAGTACGCAAAGGCCTTCCGAGACTTCGGCGATGATTTGCGGCTTTTTCGCGTTCCTCCAATCGAAGGCGCCGTCCGTCCGCTCGATGTACCGGCCTGGACGTGGAATGGTCACGAATGGGCCTCGGTAGCCCATGCACAACCTGGCGTTCAGCGCCCCATGCTGTTTCAAGGGATTCGCGAGCTCAAGAGCGGGCAGACCGAGGGAATCCCGCGCGAAGCAGTCATCCGCCGGTACTTGGTCTCCTACGCAGTTCGAGTCGGCGCGTTGCTAGCCCAAGGCACACAGGCCTTCGCTGGCGCTCCTGCGGCAAGGTTTCAGTGTGCGCGAATGCTCGAAACTATTGCTGGAGACGTCACAGAGTTCGCAGCCTCTGTATCCGATGCCCCAGTGAGGGCCTCCTTAGCCGGCATTGCGACGGTGGCTAATAACGTCATAAACAGTCGTAGATCGGGTCAATACTTCAACGATTTCTTGGTCAGCGACCTTGAATCCGTTCGCGACGCTCTGACCCAGACTGCTGACCCACTACCCGACCTTGCAAGCACCGCCCCGGTCGGCGAAGATGCACCGCGCCCGTTCGATGTGACGCTTCTCGCTGACCATCTTGAGCGCGTGGCTATTGAACAAGGCGGCAACGTCGCTGCGTTCGTTTCGACGCTAGGGCTGCGCATCAAGGCAATGCTCGCGGACCAGCGTTTGGGATCCGTGATTGCACGGGATCCCCCCACGACGTTCTCAGCGTGGCTCGAGGATTACGTCGGAACCGATGGTGCCGGCAATGGCCCGCTCGCGATCGTCGATCTGTCCTTGGTACCTTCCGATGTGGTGCACGTCGTCGTCGCGGTGCTCTCGCGACTCGTCTTCGAGTCTTTGCAACGGTATCGTCGTCAACGGGCGGACGGCAAGGCTCTTCCGACGGTCCTGGTTCTGGAGGAAGCGCATACGTTCGTGCGTCGGGGCCGGGACGACGATGCGTCGGTGACGTCACCTGCCCAACTCTGTAGGGAAGTGTTTGAACGCATCGCACGCGAAGGGCGCAAGTTTGGCCTTGGCCTGGTACTCTCGTCGCAGCGTCCTTCAGAGCTATCGCCAACAGTGCTTGCTCAGTGCAACACGTTCATGCTCCACCGCATCGTGAACGACAGCGATCAGGACCTGGTGGGACGTCTGGTTCCAGACAACGTCGGGGGGTTGCTCCGGGAGCTACCGAGCCTGCCTTCGCGTCAAGCGATTCTTTTAGGATGGGCAACGCCCATTCCTGTACTGGTGGAACTGGATGAGTTGCCGGACGAGCACCGTCCGCAATCTGACGATCCAGATTACTGGGACGTATGGACTGGACACTCGGAGCGGACCGTCGACTGGAACGCAATCGCATTCGACTGGAGCGGAGCGCCGGGTGGCAACTCGGATGACCAGGACTCTATCGACGAGTATTTTGCTCGTTAGTAATCGGCTCGCTCTTCACGGTCGCAATGAGGTCGGCGGCGAACCCGGCGGCGAATCTACGGTCTGGATACGACCGGCCTGTCGAGACGCCAACGCTATTTGAGCCCCTCGCACATGCTTTACCGTTAGACTGCTCAGCGCAAAAAAGAACGCGCGACCAACGGGTCGCGCGTCTTCGCCAGAACTCTTGGTATGACCTGTCAGCCGAGGATCACAACGCCGTTACCGTCTGCCCGCTGAACGACGACTGGCTTCTTCACCAATGTCTCCTTCTCAGCGACATCCTCGTATTGCTTCGTCAACAGCGCGCTTGCAAACACGTGCTGCAACGGGATGTGATTGATATCCGTCGTCGCCTGCATCTGGATGTATCCGGTCACCAGTCCTGCCATTTCGTGCCAGTCGTGTGCCGTCGCTTCCCGTTGCGGTGCCGCGCGGTATTTCTCATCCCTCAGTTGCTCATTGAAGAACCGGGTTTCGAGGAACATGGCACCCCAACCGTCTCCGTTGTCGATCATAATTCCAATCGGCAAGCGCTCGTACTTTCGCCACATGTCGATGGCCGCCCAAAGCTCCGGATCGGTCATCTCTGCGATCCAGTAGAGCTGGGTGCTCTCGAGCTGAAGCCGCATCGTCATCAGCATTCGGTCAGAGAGCTGCATATGCCCAAGTCCAAAATTGAAGTTCTGGACGCTCGTCGGCAGGCAGCGCGCTTGATGTGCCTTCAGCGGGAAGGTCAGGAAGGGCATGTCGTCGGGCAGACCTTGCGCCATCTTTGGACGGGCACTCAACGACCGAAGCGCCTGAAGCCGGCCAAGAGCTACTGGGGATTTACCGATAGGACCTGCGTTGTGGGCGTTGCGTGCGTTCATAATATTCTCCACTAAATTAAACCTGATTTTCGTTTTGCCAAAAAATTCGTCGCCTCAAAGGAGTTTGGATTCCGCAAAACGAAATGTTTCTCAACAGGCCAATCAGACCTGCATCCTTGTATAGCGCTGAATCCAGGCATGACGAGGAATTAAAATCTCATAGCAACTCAGCCGACCATGCTTGACTGACCGCACCGACGAGCAGCTGCCTGCCGCTGACTGCGACGCGGCCTACTTTTGACACTGCCGGAGCAATGCGTCTCACGACGCAAGGTGCAATGAGAGGATTTGAGCGCGATGCTCGTTAAATTCTCCGTGCCCCCTTAAACTGGCGGGCGACGGTTATTTATAACACCAATTTTCTTTAGTGGTCTACAGGCAAGCTCGGGAATTTTCTGAAACAAAATGATCACCTGAAAATCCCCGGCTATTAATTACTATATTTTGCAGCACGCCCTTTTGTACATTTTCGCGCTTGCCGGTGAAGTTCCGCTCTCGCGTGTAGGACGACCCCGAAAACGCGGCTGCCGTCCTCCTGCAGCAAGCGCCGGCCAAGCAGGCGTAGCGGACATATGCCCGCCGACGGTAGCGGCAGGTCCATTGAGTGCGCCCATTGACCAGCCGCTGCCTGGAAGCTGCCGCGATAGCGCCGCGTAGCCGGTGCCGATCATCCGTCCGCCGCGTCGCGCGGGCTGGGACGCACGCCACAACGGCCGTACTGGAAGCCGTGAAGCAGCGCTGGCCGGCCCGTCTGACCTGGATCGACCTTTTGCGCGTGGATGACCGGACAGCGCGTTTGCGATAACTCTTCTTATCGCAGATGCTATCTGCATGACCTAAACTGGTTGGATGAGAACTGCCCCTGTCCTGGCCCGCGCGGGCACCCGACCTGGCAGCAGACCATCCGCAAGATCGCCCGCTGCCGTCGCCATCGCACTGCCTGACCTCGCCTCGCTCGCAGCGCTGCGAGCCTGGCACGAGGGGGGCACCGCGCGCGAGGCCGTTGCGCACTACCTCAGCCACGTCCGCGGCGATGGCCAGTCCTCGCGCAGCGTTATCGCCCGCATCCGTCGGCAGCTCGCGGCATGCGCCCGCCTCCGCCAGCGTGACGACCTAATTGCGCTTTTCACGCACCCCGCCGCAGAACGCGTACAGCACGCAGCACAGGTCGTGGCTGCCCTCGATGCTTTGCAGGCCACGGCCATTCCGCAGCCACACCCGACAGACACCGTCGACCAGTGGCTCGCACCACGCGCGGCGCGCGCACTCGCAGCTGCGGGAATCAGGTCTCTAGCTGAACTGATGCTGTTCGTGCTGCGCCGACGCCGCTGGTGGCAGCCGATACCGGGACTTGGAGCAATTGGTGCTCAAAAGGTCACTACGTGGCTCGATACGCATCCGGAACTTGCGCGCCGCGCTGCACAGGTGGCACAGCAGGCTCAAGGTCGAGGCCAGTTGCTCCCGGTCTGGTCTTTGGCTTCACTGCCCGCGGAGCTTGACGGCTCCCAGGGTCGCTATCGCGCACCGCGTGAAACGTGCAGCCTCGCGGCCACAACGGATGCAGGCGCCGTTGCTGCATGGCTCGCGCTCCACGAATCTGCGCATACTGTGCGTGCTTACCGAAGAGAGGCCGAACGCCTGCTGCTATGGGCGGTAGTCGAGCGGCGCGTGCCGCTCTCGTCGCTGTCGACCGAAGACGCAACCGCGTTCCGCGCCTTCCTGCGGCGTCCCGAACCCGCAGCGCGCTGGATTGGGCCACCCTGTCCACGATCCTCACCGTTATGGCGTCCGTTTGCGCGAGCACTGAGCCCTCGCTCCACGGCCTATGCGCTGACGGTTTTAAGGGCGCTCTTTGCGTGGCTTGTCGCCCAGCACTACGTCGTCGTGAATCCGTTCGCCGGCGTTACGGTCCGCATTGCTCGTCCACGTACACCCTTCGATACCGCGCGAGCGCTCAATGACCCCGAGTGGAAAGCCGTACGGACCTTCGCTTGCAAGCTCGAGCGTCACGGCTGGACGACGGCTGCTGCGCAGCGTCTGCGTTTCGTGCTCGATTTCGGCTACGCAACGGGATTGCGGGCGAATGAACTCGTCGCCGCGACGCTCGGCGATGTCGACAGGGACCAGCGCGGCGCCTGGTGGCTGGACGTGACAGGGAAAGGCACGAAGAGCGGACGCGTCGCACTTCCGCCGCTCGCGATGCATGCCTTGCGCCAATATCTGAAAAGCCGGGGCTTGCCGCTTACCCAGCCTCGCTGGCAACCGTCAACGCCAATGGTCGACGCAATTGACAGAAACGAGACGGCAAGCCGCCGGATCGCACGAGCAGCGACGGATGAACATGGCATCAGTGCGGCGCGGTTGCGACAGATGATGGGTGAGCTTTTCCAGGAGGCGGCAGAGTATGTGAAGGCACGCAATCCTGCGCTTGCTGCGAGGCTGAGGCGAGCAAGTCCCCACTGGCTCCGACACACTCACGCCACACATGCGCTCGAGTCTGGCGTAGAGCTCATAGCCGTCCGAGACAATCTCAGGCATTCGTCCATTGCAACAACGTCGACCTATCTACACGGAAACGACAGGCGACGCGCGCATCAAGTCAGCGCCGCGTTCGGCCGTCCCCGCTGACCACTACCGCGAAGCAGCCGGCCAGCCGACCTTAGCCATTTCCATTTCATCGCCGCCCCCCCGCTTACCAGGAAGAGCGCTGGAACACCCATTCTGCATCCCGTCGAAACTCCGAGCGACGAGCGCTCCTCCTGGTCAGCAAGCTTCGACCACATCGCGCTCGCCGCTTCTGCTTGGCACAGTTTTCAGCCCGCGCGAAGCGCGAGTAGCGCCCGACAGCGCTCCAACTCGCTACTAAGCGAATCAATTTCAGCTTGCAGACCTGCTGCGCGCCGTAGAAGCTCGCCAACACGGTGCCAGTATTCGTATCCCACATCGCCGTCCTCCAAGGACAACTCGTGAAGCTTCTTCAACGCAACTTCAAGGTCGAAGCTATTCGTTTGAGCCATATGCTCCCCCGCTCATGCGTGGATGGAAGCGGATTTCAATGGTCGAGCCGCTCATCGTCTTCCGCCTGCGAACGCTGATAGGCCTGTATCGCGACGTCCTGCTCCCGGCGATACGCTTCGACGGAATCAAAATCGATATTGACCAGCCCATTATGGTCTTTTGGCAAAACCTCCACGAGCTTCCGGATGCGAGAAGTTTCCGGATGTGCGTACGACTCACAAACAGATACGCGGCTGCTTCCGCGATAGTCATAAAGGCTCCCGTCAAACAATGCACGCTCCGCGGAGACATTCACGCTCCACCGTCGAAACTAATTTTCATAGATGCCATTTTTCTCAGGGCTGGCTGGCGATCGTCGACAACAGTCTCCACGTTCGCTCCATCACCCATCCGATTTCCTCGGGAGAAAGATCCCACTCGCCGGCGCTGACCTTGTGACTCAAGCTCTCCTTGACCTTGTCGAGCACTTCGTCGATAGACCAACCGAACCGCCTCATCTTCCTCGAAGCGTATTCGACAAGCTGCCGCGCAAGATCTTCGCAGGCGTCATAACGCGTCCGCAATTGTTCCTCGGTAAGCGCGGATTGATATCGCGCGTCCACTCGACGTACAAGAAGCTTCGGCTGGGCGCCAGACACCGCCCCCGGTGCAGGCTGTCTCGGAAAGTCCTCAGGAACGTCATGCTGACTGGTCATCTTCGTCTCCGTCATCATGAGTCGTGCCGTTGTCACTCGCATCCGGGATGCGTTCGCGATGTTGCGGAGGCCCTAGTGAGCTATTCGACCGACTGTCCGTCGCCGCCGCCCAGAGCGTAGGTAATGCTGCGGCAGACACATCGAGGTCTAGCTTGAGGGGGTAATGCCTGAGCAGTCCCTCTGCCACTGCCTGGATCCGGCCACCAATGGTTACCCCATCCGAACGTGCGAGCATCTGCAAAAGCTCTCGCGTGCCCAGTATCGCTTTGGTGCGCTCAGTTGGAGTCGTCATCATCGGCTCCGTTAAACATGCGTTCGGTCACATCGGTGTATGCCTTAACCTCATATAGTTCACACCAGCGCGACCAGACGTAGTCAACGTTTAATGACGAACCATTCGGTCCTATCAGTTCGTAGATGCGCCCTGTCTGCGTTCTACCCTCGCGAGCGACCGGGTCGAACGCAACTATCGGGGAACTGACGCGCCCCGATGAGTCGAACATATCGACACCCACAAAATGTCGGCTGCCGTCTTCCGTCTCGAATACGCGCCATCGAGACAGTGGAATTCTCGGCAATTCAGACGCGGGAAGTGGTTTCCAGATCGGCATCGCAGTCTCCTCAAGGTTGAATGTCACAATCGAAGAGAGGATGCGCGAGTGCTGTCTGACGCAAGCGGGTTGCGTAGATGACCGGAGAGCCTCGGATCGGTGGAGCGGGCAGCCGGATGGAATCGCGAACAAGATTTCCACAGTTGCAGCTCTGTTGCGTGCCCAGATTCGACTCATCACCGGCTCCCAACGTACCCTCTCATAAAATGGGGGCCTGACCTAGCGGACGGTCGATGGGACGAATAGAGGCTCGTTTCTGGTGCTACACGCCGGCATTGCACCGGCTTAAGACTACTAAGTTAGGCAATACACGCAGAACTTTCAAGCTTCCAGACGCCCCTAATCAGAGACGTCACGCGATGAGTTCTTGCCAACGCAGGTGTTCCTGCTAGTCTCCTTGCACGGACAGCTCTGCTGGAGAAACCATGGACCAGTTCGACGACGATGAGTACGAGTGCTACACCTGCAATCGGAGATTCCGCTCAGCCGTGTTCTCTATATCGCGGGAATGGAACCGTGCTCATTATCACGAAGGCGAACCCGAGGTCGAAATCTCCGGGAGCGAAGGCCTTGAGTGTTACTGCAGCGAACCCTGCGCCGTTTTGGGGCGCAACGTGGTGATGGCAAGGGAGCACGTACCGATTTCCTACCCAAGAATTGGGCCGATCGAATCCTGCTCCAAATGCGGAGGTCCAGTCGACATGGCGGAATTCCACGTAACTTATTTGGAAAGTTACGACGTACACAGGAACGGCTTTACGCTGGACACTGTCAGTTTGAACTACCTCGCGGTGCTGTGTCGCAAGTGTGGGCCGCTACTGTCCGACAGGCGGACTACCACAAGAACTGAAGCCGAGAAAGCTGAAACCGAATAGCGCGCCAAACAAGCTCATTCCTACGTGGGCTAACCGTGGCGCGAGGCGCCACACTTACGCTTCACGCGAACTGCTCGCTCGAGAGACGCATCCCGTGACGCGCCAGGGATATGCCTTCTCGAAACGCCTCAGGCGCTGCGGAGAAAGACGATACCGTCGTTAGACGTCCACTCGAACATATTCCGCATGTCTTCGTAGATATTGTAAAACCACTGTTCCGCGAGGATCCTCTCGCTCCCGTCCGCGAACTGCTCCCCAAACGCCTTCGCACGTTCATCCCATTTCGCGAACTGCGCCGCCATCCGCGCTGCCGCCAACGCACCAATCGTACCTTCCTGATGCCAGAGAAAGTATTCGCGAAAGTCAACGGTACTCCCCTCAGCCAGGATTTCGTCGTCGGTATAGCCGACCAGCTTCCGCAACACCTGAACCCAGTCACGGCAGACACGCCAATGAGGAAAGCTGAAAAAGACGGTTTCCTCGCAGCGGTAGGTTGCGTCTGCTGGCTGTAGTCCGCGACGAACCTAAACGTAACCGGTGCATGCTGGCGTTTGCCTATGATGCGGCGCTTCGTCGGGAGGAACTGTGCCAGCTTCATGGCAGCGATCTCGATCCTGCCCACCGGCTGCTGCGTATCCGAGCGGAGACGACCAAGGGTCACCGGGAGCGTGTCGTGCCGTATTCCCAAACTTCCGGCGAACTGCTGCGCGACTACCTTCGGCACCGGCATGTCCTTGCCGGCGATCGGCACGCGCTGTTCCTATCCGAATCGCCCCGCAACCATGGCGCGCCCATCACGCTATGGACGTGGTCCAAGGTAGTCCGATCCATTGCGCTTCGTGCCGATGTGCCGGCGTTCTCGACCCATACGCTGCGCCATCTCTGTCTGACCGATCTCGCCCGCTCGGGCTGGCAACTGCATGAGATTGCCCGGTTTGCCGGTCACCAGAATCTGGAGACGACCAGGCAATACGTGCATTTGTCGGGACATGATCTGGCCGACCGGTTCGCGAAGACCATGCGTCAGATCCACGCGTGGCGTGTCGACGCCCTGGCTTGCGTCGCCGATGCGGAGTAACGATGATGAACTCATCCCGGGCCGCACGCGCCCCGAAGCCTGACGCCCGTCTGTGGACGTGGCCGATTCAGATCACGGACTATGATCGCAGAAACCAACTGACGGCTGCCGAGCAGAAGGTGTTGAGGTTCGAGCTCCCTCTTGCTATGGCCAGTGAACGCACGGTAAAGGCGGTCCTTAGCAGGCTGTCCGGTCTTGAACGTCTACTCGCTCCAATCGACGACGCGCTCGCCGTTGTCGACAGCAAGCGTGTTTACAACGATCGTGTAAGGCTGATGCTTCTTCAGTATTGCGAGATGCAAAGGGCAACGTTCTGGGCGTGGGACGCGACGGTATGGCGAACTGTCCTGGGAACCACGCAACAAGCGTTCTTCACCGCACACCGCCCGACGCCCCGTGCGGGCGGTGAACGCCAGGCGTTGATGGCTGTTGCCTACCTGCTGCACTGTTTCCACGACATTCCCAGCCTGGGCGAGGTAAAACGGGTCGCGCTGGCCGAGAAGGTCTTCGGCAAGGAGCGAATCGCAGATACGCTGCTGCGCGTTACCGAGATATCGGCAGCGTGGGGATATCATGGTCCCTGCAAACCGTTGATGAGTCTGGTCGCAGAACTCCTGCTCATCAACCAGCGCCCCGAACTTGAGTTGTTGACGACCGAGTTCATTGAATCGATCCGCAGGCGCTGGCAGGACTCGAACTATCGCAGTTCACTGTACTTCCAGCTCTTACGCGTACTCGCAGCGCTCGGGATTATCTCTGCAGAACCAAAGATCCGAAACCGGGTTGACTGCGAACGTATTTATCGAGCGAGAACCGCTGGCCTGTCCGGGGATTGGGTTCTTGCAGTAGAGCGGTGGGAGGCAACCAGCACGTTGACAGCATCCAGTCGCAGGCATCTCCGCGACACGGTGCTCAAGGCTGGCCGTGAGTCAGAGTCAAAGTGATCACTTTGACTCGACGAATTCCATTTGGACCGCGCGAGTGTTCAGCACAGGTGTTTTTTCCGGGAGTGCTCAAACGGGCCTCGATCATTCTGACAGGGATATTTTTTTCCGCCGCAGCCCCCGGAATTGGGACTGAAATCGGTCCTCTCTGCGCTTGCAGCAATAATTTTGCACCGGCGTCTGCGACAATTCCAAACTTCAGTAGTCGACGGTCGCCTCATTATCGGACCACATCTTTTTTGCGTCTTCTCTCAAAGTTTCTAATTGTCGTTACCGCAACCCTCACGGACTATTGATGTAGCGGCCAAGTCGGGGCAAAATGCCGACCGATCGGTTCTCAATCCGATCGAACAACAGGCTGCTTGACTACGCACCCAAGCCGGCGCGTGTGTAATTCTATGCGAATGTGCAACTCCAAACACCTCGCAACAAATAGAACTCTGCGCGGCGGTGGCCCTGCTGGACAACTAGAAGTTTAAGACAACTTCACCGTGGGTCGGTTTCCGGGCATTAAAAATAGCTGCCGGTCGGTTTCGGCAATCTACCAGCCACAGCTAGGGCGATCATTTATAAAACTATCGTTGGCGCATACGCGCACCCTATCCCGTTCCAATGTTGCAACTTCATCGTCAAGCAAGGGGCGGACGCAACGCGGCATAGAAAGCCGATTGCGCGTCAGTGTACGGAACACACATTGGCAGACCGTTGACTCAATTGCGCAGCGGTCTCAAGCTATCAATGTGAAGCTGATTCAACGAATCGCGGGTGTAACTGCCACTTTAAAAATGGAGGCTCAATTTTGCCCGAAACATTCCAGCATCATCGATGGGTCGACCGCCGCGAGGAGACGATTTTGGGCGGCGTAACCCGCCGCTACATCACTTCCGAACGCGTCATGATTGGGCAAGTCACCTTGCGATGTGGCGATGTTGTGCCAGAACACGTTCATCCGAATGAACAGTTTACTTTTGTCGTCGAGGGCGCAATGCATTTCTGGATGGGAGATGATATCAGCGGCGTGATCGTCCGCGCAGGCGAGGTGATTATTATTCCGTCGGGCATGTCACACCGGGCCGAAGTGTTAGAAGACACAGTAGAATATGACATTTTCAATCCGCCACGTGCTGATTGGATAAACGAGGGAGATCCATTGCTCCGTACGTGAACACGAAAGACACGAACGCGCACTCTGAGTTCCGGTTCCCGGCTATCGCGCTCGCGCTTGTCCCGAATCACATGTTTGGATAGTTTGGACCACCGCCGCCTTCCGGCGTGGCCCAGACGATGTTCTGCGTCGGGTCCTTGATATCGCATGTCTTGCAATGCACGCAGTTCTGCGCGTTGATCACAAGGCGCTCGCCGCCGTCGTCGTTCTTCACGAACTCGTACACTTGTGCCGGGCAGTAACGCGACTCCGGGCCGGCGTAGGTTTGCCAGTTCACGTTCACCGGCACCGAAGGATCTTTCAGCGTCAGGTGTGCGGGCTGGTTTTCCCCATGGTTCGTGTTCGAGATGAACACTGAAGAGAGCCGGTCGAATGTCAGTTTGCCATCCGGCTTCGGATACGTGATTGGCTTGCACTGTGACGCGGGCTTGAGCATCTCGTGGTCCGAATACTGGTGATGCAGCGTCCAGGGCACATTGCCGCCCAGCAGCTTCTGCTCGATACCGACCATCAGCGTGCCAAGGTACAGGCCCTTGCTCATCCACTGCTTGAAGTTGCGCGCGCGATGCAGTTCGGTGTGCAGCCACGAAGTCTTGAAGGACTCCGGATAGGAGGTGAGTTCATCGCTGGTGCGTCCAGCCTGTACGGCTTCAAAAGCCGCTTCAGCAGCCAGCATGCCGGTCTTGATCGCGGCGTGCGAGCCCTTGATCCGCGATGCGTTCAGGAAGCCCGCGTCGTCGCCGACCAGCGCGCCGCCGGGGAACACCAGTTTCGGCAGCGACATCAGACCGCCAGCGGTGATCGCCCGCGCGCCATACGACACGCGTTTGCCGCCTTCCAGAATCGCGCGGATCTCCGGATGCGTCTTGTAGCGCTGGAATTCCTCGAAAGGCGACAGGTACGGATTCGTGTAGCCGAGACCGACCACGAAGCCCACCACCACCTGGTTGTTATCCATGTGATAGAGGAACGAGCCGCCGTAGGTGTCGTTCTCCAGCGGCCAGCCGGCGGTGTGCATCACCAGACCCTGCTTGTGCTTCGACGGATCGATTTCCCACAGTTCCTTGATGCCGATACCGTAGACCTGCGGATCGGCGCCTTCGCGCAGCTTGAATTTGTCGTTCAGTTGACGGCCCAGATGCCCCCGCGCGCCTTCGCAGAAGAGCGTGTATTTCGCGTGCAGTTCCATGCCGAGCTGGAAGTTCTCGGTCGGCTCGCCGTCCTTGCCGATGCCCAGATTGCCGGTCGCGACGCCTTTTACCGAACCGTCGTCGTTGTAGAGAATCTCGGCAGCCGGAAAACCGGGGAAGATTTCCACGCCCAGCGCCTCAGCCTGCTGACCCAGCCAGCGTGTTACGTTCGCGAGGCTGATCACGTAGTGACCACGATTCCTGAAGTTGTCCGGCAGCGCCCAAGTCGGCACCGCCTTCGCGCCCGTTTCGGAGAGAAACAGAAAACGATCCTCGCTGACCTCGACGTCCAGCGGCGCGCCTTTTTCCTTCCAGTCGGGAATCAGCTCGTTCAAGGCTCGCGGATCCATCACCGCGCCCGACAGGATATGAGCCCCGATTTCCGAGCCTTTCTCGAGCACGCACACACCGATTTCGATGCCCTTTTCAGACGCACGCTGCTTCAGGCGGATCGCCGCAGACAGCCCAGCTGGGCCGCCACCGACAACTACAACGTCATACTCTATCGACTCTCTCATCACCACGCATCCATCTCCCTGCAATTGTCCTGCGGCCTGCAGCAGAGCTGCACGTCGGTCGCCTCACACGTCAAAGATATTTAATGACAGGCCTCAAAGGCTCCTGCGGAAATACGCGCCACATTCCGTCTTCATGTCGGAAAAAAAGTATCTCGACGACATCGGTCGCTCGCGATGCCTCGACGCGCACCGCGCTACCGTGCCTGGCATCACCAGTTCGGAAAGGCGTGATACGCGTTGGTATGGCGCCATTCGAGATCAGCCAAATGTTCACTATTGATAGTAATGAATTCGTCGATTCATCCATTAACCCCTCCGTGCACGCACTCTCAGAATGAGCGAGGCAGCCCAAGAATGTGCTCCGCGACGTACGAGAGAATCAGGTTGGTCGAAATCGGAGCAACCTGGTACAGACGTGTTTCCCTGAACTTCCGCTCGACATCGTATTCGCAGGCAAAACCGAACCCGCCAAACGTCTGAAGGCACGTATTCGCGGCCTCCCATGACGCCTTGGCCGCGAGGTACTTCGCCATGTTCGCTTCGGCACCGCATGACGCATGTGCATCGAAGAGTTCGCACGCGCGAAAGCGCATCAGGTTGGCAGCGCTCACCTCGATATAATTTTCCGCGATCGGGAACTGCACGCCTTGGTTCTGCCCGATAGGCCGGTCAAACACGATTCGATCTCCGGCGTATTGCGAAGCCCGGTTCAAAAACCACCAACCATCGCCAATGCACTCAGCAGCAATCAGCGTCCGTTCGGCATTCAGGCCATCAAGGATGTAGCGGAACCCCTTGCCTTCCTCTCCGATGAGGGTTTCCGCGGGAATCTCGAGATTGTCAAAAAACAGTTCGTTGGTCTCGTGATTGACCATATTGGGAATGGGCCGCACGGTGAGACCGTGACCGACAGCTTCTCGCAGGTCGACAAGAAAGATTGACAACCCATCAGACTTCCGTTTGACCTCGTCGGCCGGAGTCGTGCGCGCCAGCAGGATCATGAGCTCCGAGTGCTGCACGCGCGAAATCCACACCTTTTGGCCATTGATGACGTAGCGGTCGCCCTTCTTCACGGCGACCGTCTTAATCTTGGTGGTGTCGGTACCAGTGGTGGGTTCCGTCACCCCCATCGACTGAAGCCGCAATTCACCGCTGGCAATCTTGGGTAGATAGCGACGCTTTTGTTCCTCCGAGCCGTGTCGCAGCAATGTGTTCATGTTGTACATCTGCCCGTGACAGGAGCCAGAGTTTCCACCGTTCCGGTTGATTTCCTCCATGATGACAGACGCTTCAGTCAACCCTAGTCCCGAGCCACCGTATTCCTGCGGGATCAGCGCGGCGAGCCATCCCGCACTCGTCAGGGCATCAACAAATGCCTCGGGATAAGCGCGCGCTTCATCAATCTTGCGCCAGTATTCATCCGGATAGTCTGCGCATAAGCCCCGCAAGGCGTCGCGGATTTCCTGGTACTTGTCTTGGATGGGAAATTTCATGGGTTCTTTCTCTTGTAAAGGGTAAGCAGGCCTAAGGCGATCACTGCGCCGCTTCACGAATCATGTTGCGTGCAATCACGAGCTGCTGAATCTGGCTAGTGCCTTCGTAGATGCGGAAAAGACGCACATCGCGATAGAACCGTTCAATACCGTAGTCGCTGATGTAACCGGCTCCGCCATGAATCTGTACGGCGCGGTCCGCCACCCGGCCGCACATTTCTGAAGCAAAGAGCTTTGCGCAGGACGCCTCGGTGCTCACGTTCTCCTTGTTGTCGCGACGACGTGCAGCGTCGACAACCATGCAACGCGCTGCATACAGTTCGGCCCGGCTATCCGCGAGCATCGCTTGAACGAGCTGGAAGTCTGCAATTGGTTTTCCGAACTGCTTACGTTCCATTGCATAGCGCAGCGTGTCGTCGAGCATGCGCTGCGCTACCGCGACGCAAATAGCAGCAATGTGGATACGTCCCTTATCGAGCACCTTCATTGCAGTCTTAAACCCCTTGCCCTCTACTCCACCTATTAGGTTTTCCGCCGGCACCCTGCAGTTCTCGAAAATCACGTCGCAGGTATGGGCGCCCTTCTGGCCCATTTTCTTGTCGCGCTTGCCGAAGCTCAGACCAGGCGTGCCCGCGTCGACGATAAAAGCAGAGATGCCGCCAGAGCTTTTGTCATCGGGATTGGTGCGGGCCATAAGCGTAAAGATGCCCGCTTGCGGCGCGTTCGTGATGAAACGCTTTGTGCCGTTGATGACGTAGAAGTCACCGTCGCGCTTAGCAGTCGTTCGCAGCGATGCTGCGTCAGAGCCAGATTCCGGTTCGGTCAATGCAAACGATGCGATCAGCTCGCCCGTTGCAAGACGCGGCAAATAACGCGCCTTCTGTTCCTCCGTGCCGTCGAACAGAATGCCCTGAGAGCCGATGCCCACGGTTGTGCCTATCAACGAACGAAATGCGGGCGATGCACGCCCCAGTTCGAACATCGTGAGCACCTCCTCTTCCATCGTTAACTCGAGGCCGCCGTAGGACTCGGGGATAGTGAGCCCAAACAGGCCCATGGTCTTCATGTCGTCGACGATATCCTGTGGAATTTCGTCGGTATCGGCCACAGTTTCCTCATTGGGAATGAGGCGCTCAAGGACGAAACGCGCGATGTTATCGCGCAGTACGTTCATTGTTTCGTGATCGCGGATCATTTCGTCGCGTCTCCAATTGCTTTGTCAGGCACTCATGCTGCGTTTGTGCAATCACCACGTCAACGGGATCAGTGGAATCGTTCCGTACATTGGCGAAGCAGTTCTGCTCGAAATAACTCCTTGAAACGCAGATGCACAACAACACCGGCGAGGCGTCGGCTCAGCCGGAAATTTCAGAGTACGGAAGAAAACTAGCGAGTGCGTTGACAGTCACCGTGCCGGGGGCCATTGTGGGCACACAGCGAGCATGCTTGCGCACGCCGCGGCGATACCTCCGAAGGGCATGGTGCCGCGCGCAAATTGAGTTCATTGAAACGGAGACGGAAGTGAAAGACAAAGACATGATGTCCGGCAAGGTGGTGATTGTTACCGGTGCTGGCGGTGGAATCGGCCGTGACATCGCATTGCTAATGGCGCGTTATGGCGCTCGTGTGCTGGTCAACGATATCGGAGCATCACTCGACGGCTCGGGCCGCGACACGACACCGTGCCAGCGTGTCGTCGAAGAAATTCGCGAAGCCGGCGGGGAAGCCGCCGTGAACGCGGACAGCGTTGCGGAAACGGGCGCCGGCGAGCGCATCGTTTCTCAAGCGCTGGATGAATTCGGCCGGATCGACTGCGTGGTAAACAATGCCGGAGTGTTGCGCGATCGCTTCTTTCACAAAATGTCCGACGAAGAATGGGACGCTGTTCTAAAGGTCCATCTCTACGGCACTTTCGGCTTGAGCCGTGCCGCCGCGCCGCACTTCAAGGAACAGGGTGGTGGCACGTTTGTCCACATGACTTCGACCTCTGGCTTGATCGGAAACTATGCGCAGGCCAATTACAACGCAGCCAAAATGGGCATTGCAGGCCTGTCTAAGTCAATCGCGCTCGACCTCGAAAAATTTAATGTTCGTTCGAACTGTATTGCACCTTTCGCATGGAGTCGCATGGTCAGCTCGATTCCGACCGACACGCCCGAACAGGCCGCTCGCGTGGAAAAGATCAAACAAATGACGCCAGCCAAGATTGCGCCACTCGCAGTATTTCTCGCGGGAGATGCGGCGGAAGATGTCAACGGCCAGATTTTCACCGTACGTAACAACGAGATTTTTCTGATGAGCCAGCCGCGCCCGGTGCGCTCGGTCCACCGCAGCGAAGGCTGGAGTCCAGAATCGATTGCTGCCCACGGTATGCCCGCGCTTAAGGCTTCGTTCGTGCCGATGGAACGTTCCGGCGACGTCTTCAGTTGGGATCCGATGTGAACGTCGCAACGAGCAAGATTTCGCTTTTCCATGGCGTTTTTCGGACAGAGTTACGATGACTATCGATTACCATGCGTTAAAGGCTTGGCCATTCAAAGACGTCGAGCACACCTACACCGAACGCGAAACAGTCCTGTACGCGTTGAGCGTCGGTTTTGGTAACAATCCACTCGACCCGGATGCGCTCAATTACAC
The DNA here is from genome assembly GCF_056279605.1 of Paraburkholderia sp. TE9906. Taxonomy (NCBI): domain Bacteria; kingdom Pseudomonadati; phylum Pseudomonadota; class Betaproteobacteria; order Burkholderiales; family Burkholderiaceae; genus Paraburkholderia; species Paraburkholderia sp. TE9906. The sequence continues at coordinate 126,314 of NZ_JBWCCT010000014.1, read as the reverse complement.
CTATGGGCCGACCCTTTCGGCCGCTCCGACAATGGCCGCGGTACTGGGCTTTCCCGGTCAGTGGATGAAGAATCCGGAGAGCGGCATCAACTGGGTCAAGGTCGTGCACGGGGAGCAGCTTATCCGACTGCATCAGCCGCTTCCCTCCGCTGGCACGGTGATAGGCCGCTCCCGTATCAAGGCCATTGTCGATAAAGGTCGAGGTAAAGGCGCACAGGTACTCATCCAGCGCGATGTGCTCGACAAACAGAGCGGCGCACTCCTCGCAAGCGTTGAACAGTTAAATTTCTGCCGCGGCGACGGCGGCTTCACGGAAAACGGGCAACCCGGTGACGCCCCCCTACCCTCTGCGCCGAACGTGCCACAAACGCCCCCGGAACTGGTGTGCGATATCAGCACACGTCCCGAGTCGGCGTTGCTGTACCGGCTTAACGGCGACCCCAATCCATTGCATGCGGACCCCGAAGTTGCAAGAGCCGCGGGATTCGACCGTCCCATTCTGCACGGACTGGCGACCTATGGGATAGCCGGTCATGCAATCCTCCGGAGTATGTGCGGCTACGACTCACGACGCCTGAGAATGCTGCATGTCCGCTTTTCCGCTCCAGTAGTCCCGGGGGAAACCATTCGCACGGAGATGTGGACACATCCCGAGGACTCCACACGCGTATCGTTCCGTTCGAGGTCTTTAGAACGGGACACTGTAGTCCTCAACAACGGCATTGCAGAACTTGCGTAGCACCAGGGTGCTAATGCTCACCTGACAAATCCAGTCAGGTGAGCGTTTCGCGCATTCCGCTAGTTATACGAGAGTGTTGCGCCGGGCGCCGTCTACTCGGTCGATACCTGACTCGGTGATGCGGGGCGCCGTAATCGGGTCAAAACTGAAAGCGCCGAGGTGCCCCCAGGCCGAGTTGTATTGCACGGGCATGCGCGCGGCTTCACTGCGTTGCAACTCCACTGCGGCGCGTAGCGGCCAGTACGGGTCGCGGAGCATCTCGCGAGCAAGCATGACGACATCGGCATTCCCTTCACGAATAATCAACTCGGCTTGTTCCGCCTTGTCGATAAGTCCGACTGCCGCCACAGAGATGGCGGCACCCTGCCGTACCGACGCGGCGCCCGGCACCTGGTAGCCAGGCCCCACTGGAATGCGCGGGCGAGGCACGCCGCCGCCCGAACTGACATCAATAAGGTCGACGCCGTCCTCCTTGAGCCAGCGCGCCAGTTGCACCGTGTCTCCGGTGCTCCATCCGCCTTCAACCCAGTCAGTAAATGAGAGCCTGAAAGCGAGCACGCGATTGTCCGGCCAAACCCGGCGGATAGCCTGTGCGACCTCGCGCGTAATTCTGCATCGCCCCTCAAGAGAGCCACCATAGGCATCGGTGCGTGTGTTCGAGACGGGCGAATTGAATGAATGGAGCAGATAGCCGTGAGCCCCGTGGACCTCTATCCACTCGTACCCGGCCTCAGCGGCACGTTGTGCTGCCAATGCGAAAGACTCGACAACATGCGCAATACCGCCCACCGACAGTTCGTTCGGTACGGTGTAGCCTGCATCGAACGCGAGACTGCTGGCCCCGTCGGGCTGCCAGCCCCCCTCGTCCACCGTCAATGGCCGGCCTTGCGTTTGCCCCGGGTCTGACTCCCAAGGCGGCACACGCGATGCCTTCCGCCCCGCATGGGCAAGCTGGATTGCAGGAACAGCGCCCTGAGCCGCAATGAAGCGAACGAGCTCCCGATGTCCCGCAGTGTGTGCATCTTCCCACAGCCCAAGGTCTGACGGCGTGATGCGTCCTTCAGGCACAACGGCTGTCCCTTCCGTCACCACCAGGCCAGCGCCGCCTACAGCGCGCGAGCCCAGATGCACCAGATGCCAGCTATTGACGAATCCGTCCACCGAACTGTACTGGCACATTGGCGAGACGCCAATCCTGTTCCGCAGTGTTACACCCCGTAGCTTCAGGGTATCAAAAAGACCTGGCATTTCGACTTTCCTTGCAGGCGGACGCCCGTTGGTGTTAGCCCCAGCTCAGCTGTGGTCGGGCAGAAAGTACTGCACTTCAAAAAGCACGCAACCTCGCTGCGACCGGAACGGACCGTGAGGTGTACCAGGCGGCCTGCACGAATACCGATATTCGTTCCCTCCGGGCGCAGATGCGTCGTTTTCACCGTCTATCGCGCCGTCAAGCGGAAGGAGGTCACCGGAGAGCACAAACACTTCCTCCCAGTATTCGTGCACGAGCGCGTGACTGGTAGAAGCGCCGGGTGCAAAACGTACAAGCCGCGAGCGCCCACCCCGTTTCCTTATTTCATCAAGGTCATCGGCCAGCGGCTGGACCTCAAGTCCGTCAGGGAACCCTTCCAGCGCAAGCCATCCCTCGTCAGGCACCGTCGCCATTTCGATGTGGGCCCGCGCCCGTCGTGTTTCCCCTCGCGGGCCCTCATGGTCGTGGGATGCATTCATTCAAACAACTCCTATCTCACGAAACACGTCAATCTGTGCCAGGTCGTAGCCCGCCTCCAAGAGGATTTCATCGGTATGCTCGCCAATCGTCGGGGAGCGCCTGTCGATGGTTGGAGGTGTACGCGAGAGCATTGCAGGCGGAGACACGAGGGGCGCCTCGCCGGCAAGCCCGGGATAGCCCATCCATGTAAATGCACCGGAGGCGCGAATGGCCGTATCGTCGAGCGCCTCGCGCGGAGAGTAGACCGGGCCAGCGGGAATGCGCGCTTCTTCAAGCTCTTCAAGCGCCAACTCCCGTGTACGGGATTCGCACCACTTGGCCATCATGGCACTCAGCAGTTCTCCGTTTTCGCCACGTCGAAGGTCATCGGAAAACCGTGAGTCCTCAAGGAGTTCAGGTGCCCCAATGAGCCGTGCCCAGCGCTTAAAGAGCGGCTGCCCGATGACCTGAACGATAATCCAGCCGTCCGCAACACGGAAAATGTCAGACGGTCCCGCAATGGGGCTGCGATTGCCCGTCGCCTGCCGATTGATCCCCAGTGCAGATTCTTCGATGAGCGCACCGCTCGCGAGATTGAGTGCCGTCTGCAGCAACGACGCCTCGACAACCTGCCCTCGGCCACTGGTGCGCCGCTCGTAGAGCGCCATCAAAGTGCCGAGCGCACAGGAAAGCGCCGTTGAGAAATCCACCGTTGGCACCATGGCTTTGGTTGGGCTATCCGGCAGACCCGACATGTACACCGCGCCGCTCATCGCCTGCCCCACGCCGTCGAAGCCGACACGGTGGCTCGCGTCCTCGTGAGAGCCAAACGCCGATGATGCTGTCAGGATAATGTCCGGCTTGATTGCGCTGAGTGTCTCGTAGTCGAGTCCGAGATTCGCGAGTGTTCGCGGCGGCATATTGGCCACCACCACATCGGTCTCGAGCAGCAGGCGGCGCACGACTTCGCGGCCTTCCGGTCGGTCGATGTCAAGTGTCAGCGAGCGCTTGTTGCGGTTCACCTGCAGGAAGAACGCGCCTTCACCCGTCTCGGTAACCGGCATCACAAAGCGGTCTTCACTACCGCCGACGCGGTCGATACGAATAACGTCCGCGCCAAAATCGGCCAGCAAGGCCGCGCAAAATGGGCCGGCGATGTAGCGTCCGAAATCCAGGACGCGAATCCCTTCAAGAACCTTGGGCATTGTTGGGGTATCCATGCTGTGTCTTCAGAGCGGCGTGTCTTGCGAGAACACTGGTGGTCGCTTTTCGCGGAATGACGCGACGCCTTCGCGCACTTCCGGTCCCCCAAAGCCAAACATTTCCAGTGCAAGCGACGCGTCGAACGTCGGGCCCGCCTGGCGCAGCCAGTTGTTCAACGCATACTTGGTCCAGCGTATGGCCGACGGAGCGCCGTTTGCCAGGCGCGTGGCTATCGAGAGCGCGGATTCCTGCAGCTCGGCTTCGTCAACTGCCAACGACACCAGGCCCATCTGCTCCGCCTTCTCGCCGGTTACCGGCTCGCAGAGCATCAGGTGGTATTTCGCCTTTGCCATGCCGCACAGAAGCGGCCACACGATGGCGGCGTGGTCGCCGGCCGCCACGCCCAGCCGCGTGTGGCCGTCGACTAGCCGTGCAGTGCGTGCGGCCACGGAAATGTCGGCAAGCAACGCGGCTACAAGGCCTGCACCAACCGCTGAGCCTTGAATCGCAGAGACGATAGGTTTGGAGCAGTTGATGATGTTGTAGACCAGGTCTTTGGCCTCGCGCCATACCCGGGCGCGCGCATCGAATGAATCAATCATCTCTTCGACCATCTCGAAGTCGCCACCTGCCGAAAAAGCGCGGCCCGCGCCACACAGCAGCACCGCGCTGACTGAGGGGTCGGTATCGACGTCACGCCACACGCGCGCGATTTCGTCGTGCCCACGCGCATCGAGCGCATTGAGCTTCTCGGGACGATTGAGCGTAATGCGCAAGACGCCGGACGCCGGGCGGTCAAACGCCAGGCTTGTGTACGATGCGTAGGCCTTCAGGCCGGGTTCAGATGTTTCTGCCATGTCTTCTCCGCGTGGGCCGCCCGTGCTGGGCCGCTCCTGTTCAACTGACCAACTAACCGATAGACCGGCGCGAGGTAATGCCACCGTCAACGGTCACAATCGTTCCGGACGTGTAGGCAGACTTGCTCGACGCAAGGAACACGAACAGTTCGGCGATTTCGTCCACCGTGGCGGCACGCCCGAGCGGATAGCCTTCGAGCAGCTCGGTATAACGTGACGCATCGCCCAACACCCGTTGGGCACGCACCTTGAGAACCTTGTTGATGCGGTCGGTATCTACCGGCCCGGGATTGACACCCACGACACGCACGCCGTCGGCAAGGCTCGGTCCGCCGAGTGCGCGTGTAAGGGCCATCAAAGCTGCGTTGCCGGTGGTGCCAGCGATGTAGTTGAAATCGAAGTTCTCGCCGCCATTGCCGATATTGTTGAGAATCACGCCGCTTCCACGCGCCTTCATCATTGGGTAGAGCGCACGCGTCAGATTGATGTAGCCGAACACCTTTAGCTCCCAACCTGCCCGCCATTTCGCCTCATCGACGTCCCACAGGTTGCCGCCTGGAATGCTCCCCGCGTTGTTCACCAGAATGTCCACGCCCTCGCCAAATTCGGTGACCCGCGACATCGCGCCGGGAAGAGACATATCAATCGGGAGGATGTCGGCCCGCACGCCGCATTCGGCTTTAGCGCGCTCTGCGACCGCAAGAAGCTTCTCTCCTGAGCGCGCAACGAGGCGCACGTCACACCCCTCCCGCGCGAATGCAAGTGCCAACCCTTCACCGATGCCCTGCGAAGCTCCCGTAATCAGAACTTGCTTGCCCTTCAGATTAAGTTCCATCTCTGTTTCCGTATGCGGCAGGCTGGCCGCTCGTTAAAATAAAGGCGCTCGCTCAATGGGCCGCAGCAAGACGTATCTCGTCGAGCGCGGCCGGATTGTCCAGCGCCGACAGGTCACCACTCGGCACCCCGCTATAGACGCTGCGAATAGCGCGTCTCATGATTTTTGAGCTTCGGGTCTTGGGCAACTGCGTAACGAGGTGAATCGCGGACGGCCTGAAAGGACGTCCCAGCCGCACGTCGACATGGGCGGACACCGCCCGCTCCAAGTCGGATGCTGCGCCTCGCCATTCGGGTGTCGGAATCATGAAGACGACGAGCTTCTGACCTTTGACGGCGTCGTCAACACCAATTGCTGCGACCTCGGCCACTTCCGGCAGCTCAAGGAGCACCTCCTCTATCTCCGCCGGCCCAACCCGCTTGCCCGCGAGCTTGATTGTGTCGTCCGAACGACCGAGCAGAAACCACGTTCCGTCCTCCCGGCGCGTTGCAAGGTCGCCATGTACCCACGTGCCGGGGACGGTACGCCAGTACGAGTCGAGATACCGGTTATCGTCCTGCCAGAAGGAGTGCGTCATGCCGACAAACGGTTGGCGGATAGCGAGCTCGCCGATTTCACCCACGAGTGACGCTCCCTCCAGGTTGATAACGTCGGCCGCGACTGATGGCGACGCAGTATTGAATCCCGCAGGACTGATAGGTTTGACCACGACACTCGAAAGCAGCGCACCAGACACTTCCGTGCCGCCGGTGTAATTGATGACTGGCGCGAGGCCGCTGCCAAAAGCCTTCTGGAACCAGACAAAATGCTCGGGGTCGATACCCTCGCCGGCAGTAATAAGCAGTCGCACCGTCGACACATCGCCCTGTGTGGACAGCGGCCCGTTCGCGGCCAATCCGCGAATCAGGGTCGGTGCCGAGCCGAAGTGCGTGATACGGTGACGCTCGACCAGACGAGACATCCGCGACCAGTCAGGGAAGTCCGGCGCACCGTCATAACAGACGAGCGTCGCGCCGCGCAGCAGCGCGCTCGACATGACCAGCGAGCCGGCAATCCAGCCCATATCGGCGGGCCAACAGAAGACGTCTCCACGCCGTACGTCAAAATGCACGGCTGCATCGTGAGCGATTTTCAGAGGGAAGCCGCCATGCGTATGGACTGCCCCTTTGGGTTTGCCCGTTGTCCCCGAGGTATAAATAATCATGAACGGGTCGTCGGCAGCCATCGATTCGGGTATCCCGACGGCATCTGAGGCAGCTAGCGCCCACCAGTGAAGCGACTGGAATGCCGCAGACTCTGCTGCCAATGGCACGGCTACCCCGGCCGGCTGCTTCCAGACGACGGTCTTGAGTTCCGGCAAGCGGACCAGCGCTTCATCCACCAGCTTGCGCGTGTCGACCCACTTGCCGCGCCGGTTAAAGCCGATGGTCGCGACAAGCGCACTTGCGGAACATGATGACAACCTCGATGTAATCGCGTCTACGCCGAAGCCACTGAACAGTGGCACCACGATGCCGCCGTTCCAGACGATGGCGAGCAGCGTGACCGTTGCCTCAATGCCGTTTTCCATCAACAGGCCGACCCGGTCGCCGCGCCGCACGCCCCTTTCGCGCAACCCTGCTGCGAAGGACGCCACTCGGGTAGCGAGTTCGGCAAACGTCACCCGCTCAGTCGCTCCATCTTCACGTTCTGCCACGACGGCATCGCGCGTCGCCATCTCCGGGTCGTCTGCCCACTTAAGAATCGATTTGACCCAGTTGAGCCTTCCACCGGGGAACCACGTCGGGAACTCCTGCCCACGGGAAGCGTCGACGTATTGCGTGTAATCCACGTCCCAGACGATGCCGCAGTAGTCCAGCACTTCTTTCCAGTATTCACCCGGCTGCGCGTTGGAGAACGCGAGCAGCGCGTCGTAGCTGGAAAGACCCAGGCGTTGTCGCAGCGCATCTACGTTCGACGCGGCGATGTAATCGGCGCTCGGTTGCCATGCATCTCTCAGGTAATCACTCATCGAATTTCCACGTAGAGGAAGTTAATTGGTTTGATGCAGAGAAGACAGGAGCGACTTTGCCCGTCGGAAAACAGGCAGGTCGACCATCTCTCCATCGACCGCAACAGCACCACCATGAGCCGCCTCGTACGCGGCAACAACCTTCTGTGCCCATTCAATTTTCTGACTGGTGGGGCTGAATGCGTCGTTGATGGCGTTGACCTGCTTCGGGTGGATGCACAACTTGCCGGAAAATCCGAACTGTAATGCCCGCGTGCTCTCGTAAAGGAGACGCGAGGCATCGGAAACTGCACGGCAAACACCGTCTATTGGACCCTCGAGCCCCGCCGCACGCGACGCGATGACGATGCGTGTGCGAACGTAATCGAGCGGCTCGTCCTCTTCCGCATTCAGTTCATGCGTCAGGTCGACCGTACCAAAGACCAGACGCTCAACGCCCACCGCCTGCGCAATCTGGTCAACATTCTGTACGCCTCTCGCGGTCTCAATCAGCGGCAATAAGGCGACGGCTGGCATGCGCGACGCGACGGCACCGACTATCACGCTATCGGCAGCCTTCGGCAGCACCACCCCGTCAGGGTGCAATGTATTGCAAAGCGCAAGGTCCTCCTCGAGCCACCCGGAATCGGCGCTATTGATACGGATGAGGATTCGCGTACCACTCGTCTGCGCCTGAGCGGATACGCTCGCCCAGCTGCTCCGAAGCTGCCGCCTTGCTTCATCTTTGGCGGATGTGACGACGGCATCCTCAAGGTCGACAATGACCGCATCAGCACCGGCCGCAATTGCCTTGCTATAGCGCTCCGGCCGGTCGGCGGGAACAAAAAGGTATGAGCGTTGAGACATCTGTTACTCCACAAGCTGTGAACGACTATCATCGCGTGTGGCCGCCGGTGCCTGCCCGTCAGACGGCTCGCCGAGTATCGCCACGCCCTCCATGGCAATCCGCCCTGCGTCTGTGCTGGTGCTGAGCAATACCTCCGCGCTTGCCCGCCGCCGCTCCGCCTGCACAGCGAATGCATTGGTATCGAGTAGCGGTGCGCGCCCCCGGAACGAGAACGATGCGACGCGCGCGTCAGGGAGCGAAGCGGCTAGCAGGTCAAGCATCAGGGTCGCCTGAAGTGGCCCATGTACAACCAGACCGGGATAGCCTTCGACGCCCGTTGCATATTCGCGGTCGTAGTGAATGCGGTGTGAGTTGAAGGTGAGCGCTGAGTACCGGAAGAGCAGCGTTGCTGATGGGTCGACGAGACGCTCCCATTGCGAGTCGCCCGCATCGTTGAGTATGCCGCGCGGCCCCGCGGACGCCACGCCTGTCTGTATCGAAGATGTCTTGACCTGTGCAGGCAGCGCCAGATTGTCACGGATTGGTGCAGCTTCCCGATATACGATGTCCTGCTCTTCCTCAAGCAGCAAGTTGCCGTCGTTTCGCACAATCGCGTGGTGGACCGTGACAAAAACGAGTCCGCCCGTGCTACCGGACTTTGCCTCGATATTCTTGATTGTGCTGGTGCGCGTCAGCGCATCACCCACACGCAACGGTTCGTGAAAGCGCAGACGCCCACCTGCCCACATGCGTCGAGGCAATGTAACGGGAGGAAGGAAATCACCGCGGCGGGGATGCCCATCGTCGCCCAGTGCCGCCTGTGCAGCGAATTCACCGAAGAGCATCCAGTGCGCTAGCAATGGCGCCATGTCGCCGGGCAGCCATTCCTTTGCAGGACGGTTAAGCGTTGCGTACAAACCCTGAAGAGGGGCAATGGACACGGTGTCCTTGGTGCGCCGTTGCCGCCCTACCCACTCATCAAACACCTTGCCCATCTGATTGTCTCCGTATCGCTTCGTCGCTAGCTAGGGCCGCGAATTGCGGCCGCTGTGCCGCGACTGTTTATGGAGTTCATGGTGCGTCGTATGAGGTGCCGAAGTCAACGCGGATATGCCAGACGTTCCGTACAGTGAAGAAGGTGTTTCTCAGACCACTCCCCGTGTGGCGCTCGCTCATCAACTTACCCTGCTTTTGACGGAATCGCGGTTTTCTCGTTGTACGGAACATATCTCGAGACCGCGTTGACTGCGTGAACAACGGCATTCATTGTGACTACGCGAATTCGACAAGACGAAAGGAGACACATCATGAGCATTTCGGCCATCGCGGTTCTCGCGCTTCTTCCTTGTCCGCTCGATACAACGGTGTTCTGACCATCCCCTACCGGCTCAACAATGACTCGTCTGATAGACCTCGAACAACTCCATTTCCCAGCATGGGTAAGGCCAGGCGATACCGTGGCCTGGGGCCAGTGCTCCGCGGAACCGGTCTCGCTGACAGGCCGTTTGATGGCACAACGCCATGCGATTGGCGGACGCTTCGCTGTGTTCATTGGCGCGACATGGGCTGACACGCTCGGGCCGCATCACGCCGATGTGGTCGACTTCAGGTCTTATTGTGGCGCAGCAAATAATCGTCGTCTCGCTGAGGCGGGGGTGCTCGATATTCTGCCCGCGCATTACTCGTCGTTTGAACAGCTCTTCGCAAGCGGACCGAGCCGTGTAGATGTTCTTCTGCTTCAGGTTGCGCCTGCTGACAACGATGGCAACTACAGCTTATCGGCAAGTCATGAATATCTTGTGCCGCTACTCGGTACCGCGCGCATTGTTATCGCTGAAGTGAACGACCAGGCTCCCTGGACCTTCGGTTCACGAACAATCCGCGCGGAAGACTTTGACGTGATGGTCAATACCTCGCGAGCGCTTCCCAATGCTCCCGTGTCAAAAGCAGGAGAAGCCGAGCGCGCGATTGCGGCTCGCGTCGCGGAACTCGTTGACGACGGCTCCACGTTGCAGTGCGGCATAGGCGCGCTACCCGAGACAGTCCTCTCGGCGCTCGCGAATCATCGCGCGCTGGGCATACATAGCGGCGCTATTGGTGACGCTGTCGCCTGCCTGATGCAGCAGGGCGCGGTAACCAACTCACGCAAAGGAATTGATACAGGTTTCACCGTGGCGGGAACAATCATGGGCTCCGACACGATTCACCGCTTTGCCCACCGGAATCGCCTGGTTCAGTTCCGACCTACCAGCTACACCCACGACATCCGGGTCCTCGAATCCCTGAACCAGTTTGTCGCGATCAATGGCGCGATCGAGATTGACCTTACAGGACAGATAAACGCGGAAACAGCGGGCGACCGCTATCTCGGCGCGGTCGGCGGGGCAATGGACTTCATGCGTGGTGCACGACGCTCGCGCGGCGGAATTCCCATCATCGTCCTGCCGTCGCGAGCCGGCGCGCGCGCTCGCATCGTTCCCCGCATCGAAGGACCCGTGAGCACGCCGCGCAGCGACGCCGCGGTCATCGTCACCGAGCATGGCGTTGCGGACCTGCGCGCGCTGCCGCTGTCAAAAAGAGTCGATTCCCTCATCGCGATCGCCCATCCGGACGACCGCGACGAACTTGAACGTGCAGTGTCCGTATCCGGGCGCCCGAACAGACAAAAGGAGATTTCATGAGACGCGCCGCGATTGTCGCGCCGGTTCGCACCCCCGTTGGCACCTTTGGGGGCAGTCTGCGCAATGTACCCGTTGAATCCCTGACCAATGCAGTGATTCAGGCCATCCTGCAACGCACGGGAATCGACCCGAATCGTATCGATGACGTGGTATTCGCCCAGTCTTACGCGAACAGCGAAACGCCTTGCATCGGACGGTGGGCCGCGCTGAATGCAGGCTTGCCCGTCAGCGTACCCGGTCTCCAGACGGACCGTCGCTGTGGCGGCGGCCTGCAGTCCATCGTGACGGCCGCGATGATGGTGCAGTCGGGTGCGGCAGACGTTGTGCTGGCAGGCGGCGTCGAGAGCATGAGCAACATCGAGTATTACTCGACCGACATGCGCTGGGGCAAACGCTCAGGTTCGACCCGTTTTCATGACCGGCTCGAACGGGGTCGCGAGCGCTCACAACCGGAGGAACGCTTCGGATACATCTCCGGGATGATTGAAACCGCTGAAAACCTCGCTGGAGAATTCAACATTTCGCGCGCACAGGCTGACGAGTTTGCAGCACGCAGCCACCAGCGCGCCGCCGCGGCCTGGGAGAACGGTCGATTCGACGAAGAAATCGTCCCGGTCTCCGTGCCTCAGAAGAAAGGCGAGCCGACGCTCTTCAATCGCGACGAAGGTTTTCGTGCTGACGCGACAGTTGAAAGTCTCTCGAAGCTGCGACCGCTCATCAAGGACGGCACCGTGACGGCCGGCAATGCAAGCCAACAGAACGACGCCGCTGCCGCGTGCCTCATCGTCGCAGAGGACAAGCTCGATGAGCTTGAGCTTTCTCCGATGGGGTACCTGGTGGGCTGGGCAGCGGCGGGTTGCGAACCGTCGAAGATGGGCATAGGCCCGGTACCTGCGGTCGAGCGGCTCTTCGCCAGTACCGGGTTCTCTTTCGACAGGATTGACCTCGTCGAACTCAATGAGGCCTTTGCCACCCAGGTGCTCGCAGTCCTCAAGGGTTGGCAGTGGAATGACCCGGAGCGGCTGAACGTCAATGGCTCGGGTATCTCACTTGGCCATCCGATTGGTGCAACCGGCGTTCGCATGCTCACCACCCTGCTGCACGAGCTGCGCAGACGCGACGCGCGCTACGGACTCGAGTCGATGTGTATCGGCGGCGGTCAGGGCATGGCAGCAATCTTCGAGGCTGCCTAAGCGCGTTTTTAGCAAAAAAAGAGGAGTTTTATCGTGAAGATTATTGTCCCCGTCAAGCGGGTTGTTGATTACAACGTGAAGGTCCGGGTGAAGTCAGACGGTAGCGGTATCGACATCGCGAACGTGAAGATGTCCATGAACCCGTTCGACGAGATTGCGGTGGAAGAAGCCGTACGGTTGAAGGAAGCGGGTATCGCAACCGAGGTGATTGCAGTGTCGTGCGGCGTCTCACAAGCGCAGGAGACGCTACGCACAGCGCTAGCGATTGGCGCGGACCGCGCAATCCTTGTCGAATCTTCCGAAGACCTGCAGCCCCTCGCGGTCGCGAAACTGTTGAAGGCGCTCGTCGACAAGGAACAGCCGCAGCTCGTCATTCTCGGCAAACAGGCCATCGACGATGACTCAAATCAGACCGGTCAGATGCTCGCAGCGCTTGCAAATCTGCCGCAGGCGACGTTCGCCTCGAACGTTGTCATCGCTGACGGCAAAGCCATTGTCTCGCGCGAATTAGACGGTGGGGCTGAAACACTTTCGCTGACACTGCCCGCTGTCATCACGACGGACCTGCGCCTGAACGAGCCGCGGTACGTGACGCTGCCCAACATCTTGAAGGCGAAGAAGAAGCCGCTCGAAACCATCAATCCCGAAGACCTCGGGGTTGACGTGACACCGCGCCTGAAGATGCTGAAAGTCGCCGAGCCCACCAGGCGCTCCGCTGGAGTGAAGGTGCCGGATGTGAAAACACTCGTGAGTAAGCTGAGAACGGAAGCGAAGGTGCTTTAAGAATCGGCTTCGGATGAACTCCGCAGGCCCGGAGAATTTCGCATGCTGTGCACGTTAAACAGAGAAATTGTGGAGATGTAGTAAATGGCGAATCTGGCGAATCTGGCGAATCTGGCGAATCTGGCGAATCTTGTAATAGCTGAACACGACAACGTGTCGATTAAAGTGGCAACGTTAAACACCATCGCAGCGGCGCAGGAAATCGGCGGAGATATTCACGTGCTTGTGGCCGGTCATCACGCACGAGCCGCGGCAGACGCAGCGGCAAAGATAAAGGGTGTGGGCAAGGTGTTGCTTGCCGACGCGCCCCAACTTGAAGCAGGTCTGGCAGAAAACGTCGAAGCTACCGTGCAGAACATCGCGAAGGACTACACGCACATCCTGGCTCCCGCCACCGCGTACGGCAAGAACATCGCACCGCGTATTGCCGCAAAGCTTGACGTTGCACAGATAAGCGACATTACCGCGGTCAATGCGGCAGATACGTTCGAGCGCCCGGTCTACGCGGGCAACGCTATCGCGACGGTCCAATCCGTTGACCGGGTAAAGGTCATTACCGTCCGCACGACTGCTTTCGATGCGGTCGCGACGGAAGGTGGCAGCGCAAAGGTCGAAAAAATCGAAGCGGCAGGCGAGCGCAGTATCTCCCAGTTTGTCAGCCGTGAAGTGACAAAGCTCGACCGACCTGAACTGACGTCGGCGAAGGTCATCGTATCGGGCGGCCGGGGGCTGGCCAGCGGTGAAAACTACACGAAAGTCCTTGAACCGCTCGCCGACAGGCTCAATGCCGCGCTGGGTGCGTCGCGCGCAGCTGTCGATGCGGGCTATGTGCCGAACGACTACCAGGTAGGTCAGACCGGAAAGATCGTCGCACCGCAACTGTATGTGGCTGTCGGTATCTCGGGCGCCATCCAGCATCTTGCCGGCATGAAGGACTCGAAGGTCATCGTTGCCATCAACAAAGACCCGGAAGCACCGATTTTCAGCATTGCTGACTACGGTCTGGTGGCGGACCTGTTCGAAGCCGTACCGGAAATCGCGGCACACATTTAATCGTTGGACAGCATTCAGGCGCAGGTATCACTTCGGGCCATCCCGGCCCACACCCATGGGACCGACGGCGGCGAAGAAGCGCCCGGTTCTGAGTCAGGAGACACTTTATGAACAACCCGAGAGGTTTGGAGACCGCAACACTGGAGACCGTGCCTGAGAAGGCGGCCCCTATGTCGCGGGCGATATGGGCGGCATCCATCGGTACCGCCTTCGAGTGGTACGAGTTTGCCTTGTACGGCTCGCTGGCAACCGTTCTCGCGGCGAAGTTCTTCTCGGGCGTCGATGCCGGGACGGCCTTCATTTTTGCGCTGCTGACATTTGCTGTGGGCTTCATGATGCGGCCGCTTGGCGCGCTCATCTTTGGTCGCATCGGTGACATGATTGGCCGCAAGCGCACGTTTGTAGTCACCATCTGCATGATGGGCGTAGCCACCGTTGGCGCCGGTTTGCTTCCGACCTACGCATCAATTGGCATCGTGGCTCCCATTGTGCTCATCTGCTTGCGCATCCTGCAGGGCCTCGCGGCGGGCGGGGAATACACAGGTGCGCTGACTTATGTCGCCGAGTATTCGCCGGGGCGACGCCGCGGTTTGAACATGTCGTGGACCACAGCGGCAACGACGGCCGGGCTCCTCCTGTCGTTCCTTGTGATCCTCGCCGCGCGTGAAATTTCGGGCGATGCATTCGACGTGTGGGGTTGGCGACTTCCTTTCATTGGCTCGATCATCATGCTCATCATCTCGCTTGCAATGCGCTTGCGGATGGAAGAGTCACCAGCGTTCAAGAAACTTCGCCTAAACAAGCAACTCTCGAAGTCACCAATCAGGGACACGTTCCTTGATGCAGGCAACCTGCGTCGGCTTGCCGTCGCCTTCGGTCTCTGCGCCGGCATGACCTCCATGTACTACATGGCTGCACTCTATCCGACCTTCTTCCTGACGCAGACGTTGAAAGTGGACCCGAAAACAGTCAATACGGTCGTGCTACTCGCAACGGCCGTCTGCCTGCCGATGTTTCCACTTGCCGGTTGGCTGTGCGATCGAATCGGACGCAAACCTGCCCTTTTTATTGGCTTCATGGCAACAGCAGTACTGCTTTTCCCAGTGTTCCGCGGGTTCGAACACTTTGGCAATCCCGCACTGGCAGCCGCGCAGTCAAATGCTCCCGTCACGGTCGAGACTGATCTCTCACGCTGCTCGCTGATGTTCAACCCGCTGGGCAACCGTCGTTTTTCCTCGCCGTGCGACACAGCTAAGCAAGCCCTGGCGACGGCCGGAGTGAGCTATAGCGTCGTGGACAGCAGCAGCAGCTCAACCGCTACCGTCATTCAGGTTGGGAGTGGCAAACTGCAAGGATATGACGCCGCCGGCCTCTCGGCATCAAATGCGAAAATGCAAGCTACCCATTTCGCAGGACAGTTGCGCGAATTGCTGACGGCTCAGGGTTACCCCATCCACAGCGACCCCGCAACCTTCAATGGGCCCATGGTGTTCCTGCTGCTGGTCTTATTCTTCAGTTGTTCGATACTGACCGTCATGACGATCGGACCCGCACTTGTGGAGATGTTTCCGACCCGCATCCGGTACACGTCGATGTCGGTACCCTACAACCTGGCGACCGGCTGGGTTGGCGGACTACTTCCGACGTTTGTGTTTGCCATTTCCGCACAGACTGGCGACATTTTCTCGGGCTTGTGGTATCCGCTAGGCTGGACCTTGGTTTCGCTGATTGCCCTTATTCTCTTCTTCCGTGAAACACGCGACGTCGATATTACCGAGTAGTCACCTGCACCGCATTGCAAAAAATGGCCGCAGGTGCGCAGTGCACCCGGCCATTTCAACCTTCTACCATTGAATGAACTTACTTTCGTTAGTGCATATGAGACGTGCGATACCTTGCTCACGGTAAGCCTTCCACGTCCGCAAGCAAAGCAGTGACTTTGGCAGCGGCCATCTTCAATGACGGAACAATACGCCTGCGCAACGCCGCAATGTTCGGTTCAACCTCGACAGCGCCGCAGCTAAGCGTCATCAAGGTGCGCTCCCGGCCCACTTCGATGGGCAGCGCGATTCCATATGCATCGCGCTGATATTCGCCGATTGACATGCATACGCCAGTCTCTTCGAGATCCTTGAACGCCTCATCGATTCCAGACAGTACGCTGTTGGCGTGCCGGCCGGTTGCAGCCTTGATCAACTCGATGCACGACCGGCGTTCGGCGGCAGGCAGTCCCCATAGGTATGCACGCCCCACCGACGTTGAGCCCATTGGCAACAACGATCCAACGCCAAGTCGCAACGTTGCAATTCGCGCTCCTGTGCAGTATCCGATGTAGAGCATGTCGAGATGGTCGGCTGTCGCCAGCGCAACCGACACATTCAACTTGTCGGCCAACGATTGCATGATCGGCTGCGCCACCTGAGTAATCGGATTTACCTGAAGATAGGTGTGGCCGATGCTCAGTGCGCCCGTCGCAAGTTCGAACTGACGCCCCCCGCCTACGCGCCGTAGAAAACCCACCCGGATCAACGTGGTGGTGAGCCGCGAAATTGTCGCTTTGGAATGTCCCGTGCGGCGCACCAGTTCGGCGTTCGACAGCGGCATGCGCTCGGCATGAAAGGCGCGCAATACCGCTAGTCCGCGCTCCAACGTCATGGTCACTTTGGTCGTCTCGTCCACGTGTCAAGGATCCAACGGATCTATAAGGTCGACTCACAAGGAAAGCGCCGCGCTATTCAGTAACCAGCGCCCGGTCCTGCAACAAGGCGGCAGTCGCCACGAGGCGTGGCCCAAGCTCACGTTCCACGCGTGCGCGACCCGTTTTCGAACTGCGTCCCACGCACGCAAGAACAAGCGGAGTGTGGTCGGCAATGGTGAGAGGTGCGGCAACAATGACGAGCTCGGGCTCCCAATCACCGAACGAAGCACAGAAGCCCTGGTTCTGCACCTGCGAAATTCCTTCGCCCATTCGGCGGCGCAGATGCGACCACTGACGGCCCATTTTTCGCTCGATGTTGCCAAGCAGGTAAAACCGCTCAAGTTCCGGCAGCGCGGCGAGCAACGCCCACCCCATAGGAGAGGACGCGATGCGCAAGCGCATGCCAGCGGAGAGTTCGAGATTGGGAGATGTCAGCTTGCTCGCGCAGGTTTCCAGAACGATGACATCGAGACGATCGCGCATGGCCAGCACGAGATAGGTGTCGCTCACATCAGCAAAGCTTTGCATTTCGACACGCGCCAGTCGTTGAACGCTCGAGTGCGCGATGGCTGCATATCCTAGCGAAAGGACCGAAGCTGCGAGCCGATATTTGCGACGCTCAGCCGAGTACCGCAGATAGCCGATTGCAACAAGAGAGTGGAGCATTCGCGAAACGGTCGCAGTCGGGATACCCGTTTCGAGCGCGATCTCCTGGTTGCTCATCCATGGCTGTCGGGGCGTGAAGGAAGAAAGTATCGCGAGGCCGCGAGCGAGAGGCATCACCATCGTGCCTTCAAGGCGATGATCGCGGCTGGTCTCTTTGTCGGACGATACAGCTTCCTGCGCCCCATCTGTCAGCGCCCCGCTAGCGGAAGTTGAACTTTTGATCGACGACATTGGCGGGGTTGCTCCGATGACGGCACCGAGTCGCTGCGCGCGCACCGACTGCTCAGAATGGGTGGCGGCTGACGGACGGTGCCGGAAACTGTAGTGCTGCATTTATATGCGCTACGCACGTGGCTCGTGCGAGATTTCTACGTGATATTAACCGACGCACTCGACGGCCGGTCAATTCATTACATCAAGATGTTCCGTACAATGAAAAACTCATAGGATTGTAGGGGCCGGCAGTTGGCCGCCGTAGCGCTGGGATAAGCGGTCAATCGGGAACAAAGTCGAAGCGACGAAGTACGGAACGCCGTGCTCAAACACCATTGCGCTGAGATGGGCTTCCGGGAATGAAAATGGCAAGTCATACGAGTGACGCCTCTGGGTTGACCGTATTCGCACTTAGAGAGTCGGTACCAACGCGCCAGAGAGAGCATTGCTGAAAGGACCCATTGGTCTTGTCGCGCCGCCCGCGATGCCATATGTCGCCATGTCTCCGTCATTATTAGCCCTCCGGGTCCAACCTCGTCATCGACTACGCACTCCGTCAACGCGTCGCATTCGGCATTGCAGCCAAACGGGACTGGAGTCATGATTTTCTTCTGAGGTGAAGCAAAGATCAATCTGACAGACGCACGTTCCGCGCAACGAGAAAACTCTTTCTCTGCATAGCCGATGCGCACTCTATGTCCATCGCAAGGAAAGGATCGTGTGTGGCGTGCGAGGGTAGTTTCGCGATTGCGCTTCTACTGGCACGAGTCGGCGAATGGTTTGGTGACTTACTGGTCGAGAGCGAATGACGAAGCAGGAACGCCCGCGCTACTGACGGGCAGCGGCATCAATGCCAAGGAGGTAAGAAATGGATTCCACCAACGAGGGGGTACGCTGGCACTTCGATACACGGAAAGGCCGCATGCCGGAACACCAGCACGCGGCCGCTTTTCCGTAGCTCTTAAACAGCCGTCCAACCGCCATCAACTCCCATCGAATGACCCGTGACGAACGAAGCGGCATCCGACAGAAGCCACTCTGCTGCCTTCGCAATTTCTTCCGGCAGTCCTACGCGGCCCACTAGATGTTGCGCCTTGTATTTTTCAAAGTGCGATGCGTACTCGGGGTCGCGCAGCGCTTCCTTGACGAGCGGCGTCATGATCAAACCTGGCAACACGGCGTTGACACGGATGTTGCGACAGCCGTAGTCCACCGCCGCAGCCTTGGTGAGTCCGATTACGCCGTGCTTCGCGGCAATGTAATCCGCGGCGCTCGGCACGGCTACGACACCCAGCGCAGACGCAGTATTCACAATCGAACCGCCGCCCGTTTCCAGCATGGCTGCAATCTCGTGCTTCATGCAAAGAAACGCGCCTGTGAGATCGACGTCGACGACGCGCTGCCATTCCGTCGCGCTGATGTCGTGAAAGGATTTATGACTTGGAGCAATACCGGCGTTGTTGAAGGCTCCATCAAGTTTGCCGTATGCCGAGATCGTCTGTTTCACGAGCGCCGCCACGCTCGCTTCATTCGCAATATCTGTCTTTACGAACATCGCCGTGCCACCTTGAGCACAGATCTGGCGGACAGTTTCTTCGCCGTTCGTCGCGTCGATGTCGGAGACGACTACACGCGCGCCGGCCTCAGCGAAAATCAGGCTTGCTGCGCGCCCGATTCCGCCGCCTGCACCAGTCACGATGATTGCACGGCCGTCCAGGGTTCCTTGCATGTCTACCTCTCAATCCGTTTGTGTCGTCGAGGCCGTCAAGTCAGATTCCTGCCGGCCTTTTGAAACGAAACTTAACGCTCACACAGCTGTCCAGCCGCCGTCGACTCCCATCGAATGTCCCGTTACGAACGACGCAGCATCAGACAGCAACCATTTCACCGCCGCAGCGACCTCTTCCGGCTGCCCAGGGCGCCCCACCAGATGCTTGGCCTTGATCTCATCGAAGTGCGCGGCATAGGCCGGGGCGCGAAGTGCTTCCACGACGATGGGCGTCATGATGAGTCCCGGCAGTACTGCGTTGACCCGGATACCCCGCGTGCCGTAGTCGACCGCCGCTGCCTTAGTCAGGCCGATCACACCATGTTTGGCCGCAGTGTAGTCGCCCGCGACCGGCATGCCCACTACGCCGAGCACCGATGCGGTGTTCACAATGGCGCCGCCACCGCGTTTGAGCATCGCTTCGATTTCGTACTTCATGCACAGGAACACGCCTGTCAGGTCCACATCGATCACCCGTTGCCACTCTTCCAGGCTGATCTCGTGCAGCACTTTATGACTCTGTGCGATGCCCGCGTTGTTGAACGCGCCATCGAGCCGTCCGTAAATAGTGAGTACTTTCTCGACCATTCCCGCGACGCTGTCTTCGCTGGCAACGTCCGTCTTGATGAACATCGCCTTGCCGCCCTGCGCAGCGACCAGTTCGACCGTTTCCCCACCATTCTTTTCGTCGCGATCAGACACGACGACCCTGGCACCCGCAGCGGCAAGCGAAAGACTAGCCGCACGGCCTATGCCGCCGCCTGCGCCCGTGACAATAATTGCGCGGCCGTCCAGTTCCTTGTCCATAACTTCCTCCATGTCTCAAATCGGGATGTAATTGCACTGCGGTGACCAGCCGTGCTGCCCCATCAGCGTGGGGCGAACTCACGGCCCTGATTCGTCATTGCGGTCGATTCAGTTGCGACGCGTCGACATATACGCGGTAATCCGTGATGAGGCCATGCTCGTTCACGTTCAAAACATCGACGAACGGAGCGTCGAGCTTTTGACCGAGGCCATCGACGTACTGGACGCGTCCTTCACAAATGGCCACGCCATCAAGCGACCAGAAACGTTGCGCCGTATGTGCAATCGAAGTCAGCGACTGAAGGACTGACGTCACCACGCTCACAATCGGATCACGACCGAGAATCGCGTCGCCATTGCCAAAGACGAAACGTGCATCGTCAGCGAGGAAGGTTCCAAATTCAGCCATGTCTTGTCGATCGATAGCTGACAGCATGTCGCGAATTTTATGTTCCATAAGTCTTTCTGTCTCCATGAAGTTATAGAAATGCGGCCGGCAACCCTGTTAAAAAATGCTTCCTGAGTCCACATGAATGGCGATCGTCGTCCGGTGCGATTTATCCGTCTTTCTTCGATTGCGCAGTACTACTATTTTAATAATTGGTGAAATTCTCAATCCTTTAACGCCGACATCTTGTTCGAACAGAATCCAACTCGCGGCGCAGACCGCTGCACATCCGCTACCCGGTGCCCGGCCTGCGCTACGCCGTCTTAAACCTGATTCAGCAGCGCTTCGCCCTCTTTCAACCTGCGACAATTCTCGACCAGCACGTCGATGCTGCGCGCGAGAGTCTGAGGCGTGAGCCATGCCACGTGAGGGGTAGCAATGACATTCGGCAATCCGAGCAGCGGGTTGTTCTCGGTGACCGGTTCCGTTGCGAACACATCCAGCCCTGCGGCTGCCAGCTTGCCCGACACCAGCGCGTCGAGGAGCGCGCGTTCGTCGATCAACTCACCGCGCGCGGTGTTGATGAGAACAGCGCCGCGCTTCATTGTACTGAGGGCCGTGGCGCCTATCAGCCCACGCGTGTCCGGCGTTAGCGGAATGTGCAACGAGACTATGTCGGCCTCTTGAAGCAAAGCCTCGAGCGACGCCACCTTCCGCGCAGCGTCATCTGACGCCGTATGGCGGGCGTAATAGATGACCTCCGCGCCGAGCGCGGCTAGGGCCGCCGTCAGCTTGCTCGGTATTGAGCCATATCCAACGAATCCCACAGTACGGCCCGACAGTTCACTCACGCTGTCGTATGTGTCCGGTGGCAGTTCCCATCCGGCACCGCGACGGCTGGCATTGTCGAGAAAGCCAAGCCGCCGCAGCGACGCCAGCATTAGCGTCAGCGTGTGTTCCGCGACGGCCTGGCTGTTGCAACCAGGCATATTGGCCACTGCAATGCCAAGAGAGCGGGCTGTCTCAAGATCGATCGTATTCACGCCTACGCCGATTTTATGCACAAGCTTCAGTTTCGGCGCCGCCTTGAGGACCGCCGCAGTCACGGGCGTCAGGACGTGAAGCAGGACGTCGGCGTCTTCAAGTTCGTGGCGCAGCGCATTCGCATCGCTTTCATCCACGAAGGCGATGTCGAGCCACTCGGGCGCGCTCGCAAGCAAGGCCTCACGGAAGCCAGTGCTCGCGCGATATTGGAGCACGGCTTTCATGCATGGCTCCGCACCGGCAAAGCGGACCAGCCGGCAAAGGTGGCGCTAGCGCCGAGTTGCTCCTCAATGCGAAGGCCCTCGTTCCACTTCGCCATCCTCTCGGAGCGCGAGAACGAACCAACCTTCAACTGTCCGGTGTTCCAGCCGGTTGCGAGATGAGCGATGGTGGTGTCTTCGCTTTCACCGGACCGGGCCGACACGATCATCCCCCAGCCAAGCTTCCTCGCGGCCTCCATCGTCTCGCGGGTTTCTGTGACGGTGCCCGCCTGGTTGGGCTTAAGCAGCACGGCATTGCACTGGCCCTGCGCCGCAGCAACGCTCACCCGCGCCGCATTGGTGACGAGGAAGTCGTCGCCGATGACCTGCACGCTGTCGCCAACCGCCGCCGTGAAAGCGCGCATTCCTTCTGGGTCGTCTTCACCGAACGGGTCTTCGACAGAGACGATTGGATAGCGCTTCAGCCAGCCAAGCATGACATCGAGCCATTCGCCCGTATCGTACTCCCGGCTCTCGAGCGCCAACTTGTAGCGCCCGTTCCGGCCAAATTCGGAGGCAGCGATATCGAGTGAGATTGCCACCTCATCGTGCCGGTACCCGGCCCGCTCGATGGAACGCGTCAGCATCTCCAGCGCCTCCTCGTTCGAAGAGAACTCCGGCCACCATCCCCCCTCGTCGGCCACACCCATCCGGCGGCCGAGCGAGTCCATCAGATCGCCTGCAGCGCGATAGACTTCCGCCACCATGCAGAGCGCTTCGTCAAAGCTCTGGGCACCAAGCGGCATCACCAGAAAATCCTGAATATCGGTGCGACGACCAGCATGCGCGCCGCCGCCGAAAATCTGGATCTCCGGCAGTGGTAGGCGCACTTGCTCACCTGCTGCGAGGTATCGCCACAATGGCATACTAGCGGCCGCAGCAGCCGCATTCAACACTGCCATCGAGGTTGCGATGGTGGCGTTGCCGCCAAGGCGTGCCTTATTCGGCGTCCCATCGAGAGCGATCAATGCAGCGTCCACACCGGCTTGGTTCATCGCGTCCATGCCGGTCAGCGCGGGGGCGATGATGCCGCTGATGTTGGCCAGCGCACGCTGCACATCAAAGCCGGCCAGCTTCGCGCCACCGTCGCGCAAATCGATCGCCTCGTTGCTGCCGCGCGATGCACCCGCCGGAGCGATACCACGGCCACGTGCGCCGTCAGCCAGTTCAACATCAACTTCAACTGTGGGTCGGCCACGCGAATCCCAAATGCGACGGCCGATAATCTTCTTGATCGTTGTTTTCATATCTGTTCCTTGCTCCAACGGTTCCGGATAGCGTCTAGCGTTCGCGGCGTGTCGATCACAAATTGTTTTGCAAAGCGCCGCACTTTTGCACGGCCTTGTTCTGTCTTCAAATATTCCACGGGAGACTTCCCGTCTACCCTGGCAAGCAGCAACGCCGGCAACAGTCTCGCTGCGCGGGCTTCGAGTGCAGCAGCATCTTCCCAAGTTGCACCGGCGAAGTACGCATCGTTGAGCGCGTCGAAGCAGGCGAGATAGCCAGCGGCCGAGTCAGGGCGGATTACACATTTGAGCAGCAGATGTGTCAGGCAAAACGCAACATCGAATGCGGGGTCGCCATACCATGCGCATTCGGCGTCGAGGAACACCGGGCCGGCTTTGCCCACCAAGATGTTCTTCGGGCTTACATCTCCGTGAACGAGCGCGCGCCGCGTTCGCGCCGTGTCATCGCTCAGTTGTCTTAGAGCTTCTGCGCAGTCCGGATTGACCGTCGCGGTCGCCAAAAAGTATGGTTCCAGACGCAATGCGAAGAAGTTTGCATCAGTAGAAAACTCGCTTGCCAACGCGCTGTCGTCCGCAGTCGCACGATGAATCGTTGCGAGCGTCGTGCCCACTGCACGGGCGGTCTCCACACTTGCGACGCCACCCATCAGATCCCCCTTCCACAGGCGATAGTCGTTTGGCTCCAGAAAGGTCATTGCGAAAGCACGGCCCTCTTCATCTTCGCCCAGAATTGACGGAACGCACCCTGGAACCAAGGTTGTTGCGAGCCGCATCCATGCCACTTCTGCCGCATTGCGTTCAAGCGGCGCCGACCAGTCGGCCTCGACCTTGAGTTTGGCGAGGGCTCGCTTTACACAGAACACCCCCGTTGAAGTATCGACGCGCACGATTTCCGAGGAAACGCCGCCCGTCAACGGCGTCAGCACTGGGTGCTCAGCCGGACGGACGAGCCGCATCCTGCGTAACGATTCCAAAAGCGCGAGCGCGCTATCCGCTTCCAACGCAACTTCCATCCCACCATCTCCCGTCATTTGGTCCGTGTTGACACCACTATAGCCATGAAGGCACACGTGTGCAATAAAAATAATGCAGGCTGAGGGATCGTTGTTGACGACCGCCCGCCACCGGCGCGGCGCATCGATGACTACCTCTCTTCAGGATATTTTTCGAGAACGAACACTTTGACAAACGAAGTTTCAGCTCCGATAATGGGCACACGTGAATCCTTTGTCTTGCCTCGCTACATAAGGGGGTCAGGCCGCTTACCACTGGAGCATCGTATGAAAATTATCCGCTTCCAACAGGACGAACTCATCGCATTCGGCAACCTTCGAGATGACGGCACCATCGAATATTTCTCAGGCTCACCGTTTGAGGGAAACGCTCACCTGACCGGCGAGTTTGTTGCCCTCGACAGCGTGAAAATCTTGTCTCCGGTTGCAAGGCCGCGCATCTTCGGCGCTGGCTTTAACTATGTCTCGCACATCAAGGAGACCGGATGGAACACGCCTACGCGACCGGCGCTCTTTGTAAAACCAGAATCGTCACTGGCGGGACCGAACGACCCGATTGTGTACCCGTCATCGGGTGAGGTGGTGCACTACGAGGCCGAACTCGTCGTGGTGATCGGCCGTACCGCAAGGCGCGTGTCGGAAGCAGATGCGCTTGACTACGTGCTCGGCTACACCTGCGGCAACGACGTTAGCGAACGGGTGGTCCAGAAGGAAGAAATGGCATTTGGATGTCTGTTTGCCGGTAAGGCATTTGATACATTTGCACCGCTGGGTCCCGTCATCAACACCGAACTGGATCCGTCGAACCTGAACATCATCGGACGCCTGAACGGCGAAGTAGTGCAGAACGGCAACAGCTCCGACCTGCTCTTCTCGGTGCCGTACCTGGTTGCTTACTTGAGTTCCTTTATGACGCTGGAGCCGGGCGACGTCATCATGACGGGCACGCCTTCCGGCGTCGGAGAGATCAAACCGGGTGACGTCTTCGAAGTTGAAATTGAAGGGATTGGGGTGCTCTCCAATCCGGTGATTGCTGACCGCTAGGAGGCTGTGTCGGTTGGATCCTGCCGGCGGCCGGAATCGAGCCGCCGAGGTTCCATGCTATAAAAGCAACTATAAATAACACGGAATGCAGGTAACCAACATGTGGAGCGACGCAACGTCCGACCGCAAGGCACCCACTCGTGGCGGCTCGGGAGTGACCATTCGAGACATTGCGCAGGCGCTGAATGTCTCGCATACGACCGTTTCCCGCGCGCTCGCGGACAGCCCGAAGATCAGCGAAGAGACAAAAGCGCGCGTTCGCAACGCCGTCGAGCAACTCGGTTACGTGCCGTCCGCGTCCGCGCGCATGATGCGCGGCGGTCGCAGCTCACTCGTCGGACTTGTTATCCCGGACATCCAGAACGATTTCTATGCGACGGTCGCAAAGAGCGTTGCCGACGCACTTGCCGCGCGCTCGATGCATCTGCTGCTGTCCGTCACGGACGACAACAGTGACCGCGAGTTACGCGAATTGCGAGCCATTCTGGAAACCCGCCCTGCCGGCGTCATCATCGTCCCCACGGCCTCGCCACGCGCTGAGACGCTTGCGCTCCTCGAAAACGTCGAAACAGTCCAGCTTGTGCGGGTCGCCGCGCGCCTGACGTCGCAGGCAGTCGTCATCAACGACCGAGAAGGCATCCGGATGGCGACCCGGCATCTGCTCGCATACGGTCACAAGCGCCTTGCGTTCGTAGGCGGTGACGCTTCGCTTAGCACAGGACGTAACCGCCTCGCAGGTTTCGAAGATGCTCTCAGTGACGAAGGCCTAAAACCAGCAGCAGTGGCGCTCGGCGCGCCAAGGCCGGAGTTTGCGCGACATGCCGTCACCAGCATGATGTCGGTACGAAACCGGCCGACCGGCCTCGTGCTCGGTAGCGCCGAACTCACGTTGGGCGCACTACAAGCGCTGCGCGCGTTGCACCTCGACTGGCCACGCGATGTGTCCGTCGTCGGATATCACGACCCCGCCTGGTTCGAACTGGCGGTCGGCGGCATCACCACGGTTCGACTACCTGTACAGGACATTGCGTCTACTGCGACGAGCGTGCTGCTGTCCCGCGCGCTCGGCAACCATCCGGACGGAGAGCACGACGATCAATCGGCAAACATCGAATTCGCACCCACGCTAATTCTCCGCGGATCGACTGCCCCGTACGTCGGCTAGCGCGTCGGCAACACCTTGCATGCGCAAAGCCGGCCCATCTAGCGGCCGGTCTCGTCTGCCGTGTAACCCGAGATCAGTTGCGCGTGGTTGCCCACTTTCTAAGCTCACCGTGCGCGACCATCTCCGCGCGCAGCATGAACTCCTCGGCTGAAGGTGGCGAATAGCATAGTTCAAGATTCATACCGCTGGGATCTTTCAGGTAAAGCGAGTGAAACGCCCCGTGGTCGACGTAAGTGCATGCATAGCCCTCACCCTCGAGTTTGGCACGAAAGTACTCAATCGCTTCATCGCTGTCGACGTTGACGGCAATGTGATGGTGATAGACAGTTGGCACCGTGAACGATGGCTTGCCGTCGTAGAAATCGGGATAGTCAAAAAATGCGAGCGAACTGCCATCTCCCATTTCGAAGAAGAAATGGCAGTACGGCGATGGCTTGCCGGTGAACACTTCGTCGGGAATGCGCAAAGCGATCGTCATCGGCATTTCAAGAATGTCTTCGTAGAAATGACGTGTCTTCTCGACATCGTTGCAGTAGTACGCATGATGATTGACCCCGCGGACCCTGTTCTTCGAACGGCGGGCGATGCCACGCTCTCTATCCTTCAGGTCGATCGTGGCTTCACCGACCGCACCAAGAACGTTCTCTTCCTGATTGGACATTTCTTGTACTCCTCCGATGGACTTTAAACCCGGCCCTTTCGAGACCAGCCGTGTTGTCAAGCGGCGGCTAGGCAATCGTTCTGTTTGCGACGCTGGACGCTACCCATTCAGCCAATTCCGAACAGGTTGCGAGCCATACTTCGTTGTGAGTTTTTAGCCGTCCAAGGAACCGGCGCATGACTTGCCACAGGCGCTCGTCGGCACCGAACAAATACGGGTGAAAAATAACCGTGAGTTGCTCACCGCTGGCCAGTGCGGCGTCGAATCCGTCATTGAGAATCCGTTCCCACTCGGCGGCGGTCGCGGGCCTTGCCATGTCACCGTGCGCGACACGAAAGTCACCAAGGTCCGGGTCGATCAGGTAAGCGTCGACGTAGCGCCAGGCGAAAGGAAGGACCGTGAGTTCCTCCTCGAGGTGAACGCTGGCGTCGCTTGAAACGGGCGAGCAATAGGTGAACCCGTGCTGCCTAAGGAGCGCCATGGACGGCGCGTCTATCAGACCTCCAGGAGGCCGGAAGCCTACAGGGAAAATATCGATCGTTCGCAGCATGGCGAGGCTTTTTTCCAGGTTCGATCGCTTCTCATCGAGCGACATACGTGACCAATTTTCGTGCCCCCATGTATGCCAGCCGACTTCATGCCCAGCAGACTTCACGGCCCTCATCTGCTCTGGATACCGCAACGCGTTCACCGATTCGATGAAGTAAGTGATCCTCAGACCGTCGAGATCTTCGAGCAGCTTCGGCAAAACGTGGGTCGCAGTAAAGTGTCTGCCGACTGCATTGGCTGCAGGCCACCGGCCCATGTTGATGTCGCAAGCCTCGCCGAGGTTGTCGAACGTCACGCATACGCAGGCGCGACGACGCTGTGGCCCCCACGCTCCCGACTCGAACAGTGCCATTGCCTCTCCCGAAATAGTGATGACGAGGCGCCAAGCCTCTTTCACGTCAGTATTCAAACCAAAGAATAGGAGATAAGGCACACGTGTGCAACCGGGTATACCCGCTCTCATCCAATCGGCCATGGTCGGTGCTTTAGATAACCTGGCTTCTGTCAGCTTGACCAACAGGGCGACACCGCAGAATTAAAGCATTTTGATCAGTACCAACGGCAATAAATCAAATCCGACACGACATTTAAGCACCCCGTCCGGCCAGCACCCATCACAGCGCGTCGAGGCCCCGTGGTCGGGTCGGGATGAACGGTTCAGATATTAAAAACAATATCGAGCTGCGTTCACGTCGCGCACGAGTGCCAAGGCGGGTTGCCGCGGTCCCGGTCCACGTGCCCAGAGAATGCATCGGCAATCAGAACGGCACCACCACCCTTGCCCAGACACTCATACCTTCAGGACGATTGCGAGCGGCGAATTCCTTTAGCACTTTGAGGTCGACGCCGACCTTGCCATACTGGTAGTGGGCGGCTGGGCCGATAGCGGCCACGCGTCCCCGAAACCCATCGCCATTCACGCTACTACCAAACTGGTAGTCGTCTGAGGTCTGGTTGATGTAATAGCCATTGACACCGAGACGGAGGTCTTTCGTGACCGGATAGCTCACAGAGTAATCGAAGTGGAAGATTTGCCCCGAACGGTAATCGGTGTCCGGGTTGCGTACGTTAAATGTGTAAGTGATCTTTGCCGAAACTTCTAGTCCGTTCGCAGGCAAATACGTGAAAGCGAAAATCGGACGGAACGAATAGTAGTTTCCTCCGGTATTCAGGCCACGCGCCATGTCGTATCCCCCAACCGGCAGCACGATATCCAGTGCGACGAGGGGATGGAATGCGCCGAAGTCCCAGCCCAATGTCGGGCCGACTGTGATATCCCCTACGCCGTTGCGATGGTCCTTACTCGATGCCGAGCTGCTTTGCAGCGATGCAACCGAACCTATCGCGAAAGCGCCCACCCGGCCGCCGGCGATCTTGAAGTTCGACATATAGAAGAGTCTTGCGGCAAGCACTTCAGCCGAAAAATTGAAGCCAGGGATGGAAGAATTACCGTGGCTGTCGTTGAATCGGCTCGCGTGATAGTAGTTAGCGTAAAGCACTCCATACCAGCCCGGTGTAGGCAGCATCCCGGCAAAGAATCCTTCCGAACCCTGACCGATGTTGTCACCGCCGCCTTCCGTTGCCATCACTGATTGCGACAGTGCCGTGGTAAACACCGAAAACATAGCGACAACAATATATTTCTTGAGGGTTTTCATAAATTTAACTATGAGACGTAAATTTCAGAACAACGATTTTTAACATAATCAGGATTGCGAACTCTTTGCAAGTTGAGGCTGCGGGCAAATCGATAAGACTCGCCCACACGACGTGTTCAATGTTTCGCCGGATACAGCGGAAAATTCGGAAGAACGACAGCGACCGTCAGCCCAATTCGGCTGAGTTAAACTGTTCTTGAGCAGCGTGGATCGCCGCAAGGGCGATTGGAAAGCCTGCAGTGATGCCGAGTTGCATAAAAATGTCTATGACTTCTTCCATTGAAACGCCAGCTTTGAGTGCCGACGTGATGCGAAGTTTTAATACCGAAGCCGCCGTCGCACCAAGCATGGCTAAGGATGTAATCGCAACGATTTCGCGCGTGCGCGCGTCAATTGACGACTCGCCCACCATGTCTGCGAACTCCCACTCCATCACGTAACGCGCGAAGCGCGGCGCTACGTTGGAGAGGCTTGCGGTGAATGCGTCGGCTGGTAAGCCAAGCACTTCTTCGAATATCGCGCTGCCGCGAGCGTACCGGCTACCGGTATCGGAATGCTGGTTGTCTTTCATTTGGTACCTCACAGTCGAATCGTATTGATGTGCGCTTAGCTGTGTTTCGTCAACGCTTGCACGAGGGAATTACCGAAGAGTGTCAGGCAGACGCCCGTCAGCATGACCAGCGCGCCGGCGAGTTTGATACCTGACACTTGACGGGTCACCACGCCGATAAGCCCGAAATGGTCAATTGCGAGCGACGATAGCAACTGTCCGGCAATTACCAATGCCAACATGTTGGCTAGACCAATGCGAGGGGCGAGTAATACCGTGCAGAAAATTGCAGCTGCGCCCAGCAGGCCACCGCCAAAGCGCCAGAGCGGCTGCGACGGAAGACTGGCAACCGCGGCGTGCAATCCGCCCTTGCTCACAGCAATCGCCGCAAGCGCGACGGTACCTATCGAGAACGACACCAACGCGGCTGCCACGACGTTGCCGCCGATACCACCTGCGAGTTGACTATTGACTGCTGCCTGAATTGAGATGGCTGAACCGGCACAGAATGCGATAAGTAGAAAAATCAGATTCACGACATACCTCCTTTCGTTAGCCAACAAGCCTCACGCCTGCGCGACATCCGGCGACACATCCGCGAACTGATCAGGGGTGTAGTTGACAGCAGCGAACAGGTGCCTACGGGATGCTTCGGTCGCCTGCTTGAGTGCCGCAAAGTTCAAGCCGATGAGCTTGCCGCCAGACTTGCGAACACGGCCGCCGATAATCACCGTATCCACGTTGCTGCGTTCGGCAGCATGAACGATCGTGCCGATTGCGTTGTTTGAGGGATAGAGATTCAGATCGTCGGCGCGAATCAGAACAACGTCTGCCTTCTTGCCGGGCGCAAGAGAGCCGGTCTTTTCTTCGAGACCCGCCACACGCGCGCCGTTGATCGTTGCCGTCTCAAGGATGCTCCGTACGGAGACGGCGGCCGGTGCCGTCTCGTCGCCCTTAAAACGGCGATTTTGAGCTTGGGCGCGCTGCATGACGTATGCGGCACGCATCTCCGCGAACATATCGCCACCATACGAGGCTTCGACATCGGTGCTGATTGCCGGTGCGATACCGTTGTCAATCGCGCGCTGATAGACGCAAAGCCCTTCTTCCAGACCATATTGTGCGTCCGAGCGCGGGCACACGTCGACTTTGACGCCTGTCTCACGGAGAATCCCCCACTGCTCGTCGGTCAGACCGGTACAATGGTTGAAGATGTTATCCGGTCCAAGAAGCCCTTTTTCCTTCAGCCCCGGTAGTAACTTGCCCATGTCCTGGCCAAGGAATTCAGTGATGATGCGCAGGCCAACGGCGCGCGCGGCAGCCCATGTCTCGCGGTCCCATTGCGACATCATCGCCATCGTGACGAGTTGGTCCTCGGAATCGAAGCGTTCCTGCTTCAGGCGTCCGAGGTCCTGCGGCCAGTGCTGCGCCCATTCACCTGCTAGAGGCCTACCTGGTGCGTAGACCGCGCGTATACCTGCGTCTTCTAGCGCATCAACCGATGCATCGGAGTGCGCGGGACTACGAGCATTGTGCGAATTGTCGACCATCGTAGTAATGCCGGAGTCGATCGCACCTAATGCCGTGATCAAGTTGCCGATGTACATGTCTTCCGGACGGTAATGCGTCGCAAACGAGAAGTGCGTCGACTTCAGGTAGTCGATCAAAGTCGGCGAGTTCGGATCGATGCGGCGTAGCTGTCCTTCCCACGCATGACGGTGTGAATCGACAAATCCAGGCATGACGATCATGTCCTTCGCGTCAATGACTCCCGCTCCATCTGCCGCAATCGACGGTGCGATCGCGATAATACGGTCACCTTCAATAAGAACGTCACCGTGCGCCAAGTCGCCCACGTGCGGGTCCATACTAACGATCATTCCGCCTTTGATAAGGAGACGTCCCTTCGGATCAACCGATTTAAGCGGCTCTACAATTGCGCGAAGGTGCTCCCATGCGGTGGGAGGATAATTATCGAATGACATTGTTCAGTTCCAGCGAATAATAAAGAGATTTACCGTCGTCGGGACGGGCAAATTTTGAGAAACTCTCGCGCGCAATTCAGACGTTGGTACCGCCGTCGATTTGCAGCACAGTGCCTGTAGTGAATCCGTTGCCCATCACAAATAGCGCCGCATCAGCCAGTTCGTCGACGGTACCTACTCGTCCGATCGGCAGGCCGGCGCCTATGGATGACAAGGCATTGCTACGAGCGTGCTCCGGCAGGAAGTTCCAAACGGGGCTATCGACGACGCCAGGAGACACCACATTCACACGAACGGGCGCCAGTTCGAGCGCTAGCGTGCGAGCGAAGCCATCAAGCGAAGCGTTCAGCGCTGCAACGATGCTGGCTCCGACCGAGGCCTTGTAAGCAGCTGAGCCGCTAAACAGGGTCACAGATGCGTCTTTGCTCAGACTGCTTTGAAAATGGCGCAAGAGGTAAATGGGGCCCCAAAACTTTGCGCCCAACATCGACGTGATTTCCTCGTTGCTAACCTGTGAAAAAGGCTTAAACACAAGGTTCGCAGCTGTGACGACGAGGTGGTCGACATTTGGAATTTGGCTAGCGACTGATGCAACTTCTGACTCGACAGCAATGTCCGCAATGTGGCCGGTGAAAGCTGCACCAAGTACAGCCTTAGCGACCGCCAGCTTTTCCTCCGATCGGCCGATGATGTGAAGACTTGCGCCGGCCGCCGCGGCTTTTCGTGCAAGCGCCAAACCCATTCCTGAACTGCCACCGGCGACCACAACACTCTTATTCTTTAGAAAATTTTCCATATCGCAACTCATCCGTTTTCTAGTGAGAAAGACCCGAGGTCGTCGCATTAATCGCTCGCCTCACCCGTCACGGAATCAAATGTAGTTGCGCGCACCGAACCTAACAATCACCTATACTTTTCATACTCTATGAAGCAGGAGATACACAATGCGAGGGAGCGATTTTGCTGATGTACGTGCCTTTGTTTCCGTCGCGGAACAAGGGTCGTTCGCGCGCGCTGCGGGAACGCTGGCGGTGTCTCCGTCCGCATTGAGTCAGACTATTCGCGGATTTGAAGAGCGCTTAGGAGTGCGCTTGTTCAATCGGACGACACGAAGCACGCATCTCACCGACGCTGGGGCACGGTTGCTCTTGCGCATGCAACCTCTCCTGGCTGAATTCGATGCCGCGCTTGAAGATGCTTCGGGCAATCGGAAGCCATCGGGCACACTTCGCGTATGTGCGCCGCAAATGGCAATCATCCACTTGCTGCAACCAATGCTCGGCATCTTTCAGGAACAGTATCCCGACGTCGTTCTTGACCTCACAAGTGACGAGAGTCTGGGGGACATCGTCGCTCGTGGCTTCGATGCCGGCATTCGCCTTGGCGAGCACGTCGATCAGGATATGGTGGCAGTGCGCGTTGGCCCTGATCTACGCCAGATTGCAATCGCGTCACCTGACTACCTCGAAAAGCATGGCGTACCTCAATCGCCTCAAGATCTGCACGAACATCGGTGCATCAACTGGCGTCGAGCCGGACAGACAAGCGTATATAACTGGGAGTTTGCCCGGGATGGGCAATGGTTCGACGTTTCTGTCAAAGGGACGCTGATTGTCAACGACTGCGCTGTAGCGCTCCAGGCCGCACTAGACGGGCTTGGCATTACGGTTTGGACTGAAGACTGGATGAAGCCGCAGCTAGAATCCGGCCGGCTCGTTCCGTTGCTGCGCGAATGGTCACCGCCTTTTCCGGGTTTTTTCCTGTATCACCCGAGCCGAACGCGCATGCCGGCCGCACTGCGCGCGTTTATCGACGTCGTGAAGAGTGTTTCTATGGGCGCAGATGCAGCAGGTCCGGTATTGCCTTCGGCATTGCTCCCATCTGTCCACGCGAACCCGCTCTCGCAGGATCAAAAGTCGGAGCATAGACTTCCCACCGCTTGACATGCTTTGCAGGACCAGCTCACCCCGCTTGCCGCAAACCAACGATATGTCGGTTTTAGTGGCCAGTCTGCTTCTATGAACACGGGTTACTCGGACACTGCGACTCCCGGCTGCCATAGCTCGGTCATAGGCTCGCTCGAGGGCGCGTCTGGGACACGGTCAATCACGCGAATGTAGTGGAGTAGAATTCTATCGTCACGATCACTGTGGGTCCGCGTCGCGCGCTCGACCTGCTTCGCATGGTCAACGTGCAATTACTAAAACCCGTCACCGCTGCAGCCCATTTTTCTGTTCAGAAGTGAGGAAGACTTCGCACATCTCAAGTGCCGCGCCTTTGGCAAAATTATCGTGAAAATTCGCTTGATACGCGAACGGCGCGCGCGGGCATGATTCGCAAATTCTCACGATTTGCGCTGCTCTATTCTCAGACGAATTGCGGCACATCACCGCACCTAACGTACTGAGTTATTCACCAATCGAATACAGGTAAAATCGAACTTATCGGCGTTTGCTTCCCGGACTACGGATACCCAGTGCCTTGAAATGAGCCAACTGCGTGATGTAGACATCATGCTGTCCGCGTAGCTCCTTTGCGTGCTCCTGATGCCGATCCGATAAACTGTATCCGGAAAACGTGTTCGGGAAGTACACCTGGCTAGGCCGGTCAATCGCGAGGACGCTGACGACGGGGGCCTGATCGACTTGATGCGGGCTGCCTGCCGCGAAGCGGCATAATCCACGCCCCGTTCCTTCCCGCCGTGGAATACTACCCGCAGCCCGCCATCTTTTGGATTTCCTCGCTGTTCAATTCGAAGAATTGAGGACAGCCGAACTCATGGCGGAAACTGAATAGACAAATCAAGAGATTTGTATAAGGAAGTTCACCGACCTTGTAATGATCAAAACGAACCCTCTATTTGGCTAGCTGTTCTAAACCAGCAATAAAGGCCTCAACATAGAAATCAAAACTTTCATCGAGAGGGACGCCCACCCCGTTGTCCCATCGAAGGATAAAACTTTTGTTTTTCAAAAGCGGAAGGTGCTGGCCTAGCGTAGGAAATTTATCCGGGTCAATAGCATCAAGTCGTTCGCGCGTAAGCGTCTGCCAATCCTCGCCGCTCTCAGGCATTGGCGAGAACTCCTGAGTCGCGAAGCCGACGAGGGTTGCAATTGTTGCATTGTATGCGTCGACCAACCTCTTCTCCTCAAACCCCGCGCTGTTCAGTGCCTGCAAGATACCCTCAATAAGACCTAGATCGACTCGTGTATTTGCAGTCAGTTGGGCGCCAAGCAGCGGTGCCGTGTTCGGATGTTGCTGAATCGCTCTCCGGCAACGGCGCATCAGCGACCGAAGATAGCCCTTCCAGTCAGCCGGGTGCACATCCGGCGCTACCTCGCGCAGAACCAGACTCATAACGGCTGCGGCCACCACATCCTTCGAAGGTAGATACCAGTAGACAGCTGCCGGATAGACGCCGAGAGACGATGCCAGATTTCGCAGACTGAAGCGTTCAAGCCCCTCGCTGTCGATGAGGAGTAATGCAGCCGCGGTGATGCTGGCCTCTGTCAGGGAGCCGCTCGGCGGCTTAGGCGCCCTCTTGCCAGACTTCTTGCTGTCACTTTTGCTCTCTTTTGCGTCGGTCATTTGCACGGTCAAAAACAAAACAGTACCAGGGTTAGCGTGAACCTGATTGTACTTGAACACTGTATAAGGGCGATATAAGATTTTCTCACTTGTACAGCGTTCAAGAAATTCGACGAGAAGCTTTGTTCGTCTTCCTGCGCTGCGCACGGGCGGGTCCATCAATGCGGCCCCAATTTATCCATATGTTTTCGCAGGACATGTCATGGGAACTCCGTATCCGCGTCGTCGCCATACCCGCCAATCTGTACAGTCCATTCGGACGGGGCATGGAAGGACGCTGAAAATCATCAGAAATATTACGGCATCAAGCGCGCTTGCAGCAGCCATTCCCGCGGCCCACGCACAAAGTTCAGTGACGTTGTACGGGCTGATTGACGAAGGCATCACCTACCTGAATAACCAGGGCGGCCATTCTCTCGTCAAGGCTGAGGATTACAACCTCTCCGCTAGCCGCATCGGATTTACAGGCAAGGAAGATCTCGGGGGCGGAACGGCCGCTATCTTCAAACTTGAATCCGGCCTCAACGTAAATACCGGGGCATTGCGTCAAGGAGGCCTTCAATTTGGACGCGGCGCCTGGGTTGGCCTGACCAATGACAAGTACGGCACGCTGACCATGGGCCGAAACTGGGACCAGATGACGCTCGCGCTCGCGGTCTTTCATCCGGCAATCACTATTGGACTGAATGGGGCAACGCCCGGCGACGCGGACCGGGTGTGCGGTGAATTCCTGAACAACAGCATT
Organism: Paraburkholderia sp. TE9906; assembly: GCF_056279605.1. Lineage (NCBI taxonomy): Bacteria > Pseudomonadati > Pseudomonadota > Betaproteobacteria > Burkholderiales > Burkholderiaceae > Paraburkholderia > Paraburkholderia sp. TE9906. The sequence continues at coordinate 90,376 of NZ_JBWCCT010000014.1, read as the reverse complement.
ACCTACACGTCGCCGAATCTGAAAGGCTTCCAGTTCAGCGCCGAGTATAGCCTCGCCGGGGATGGGACGAGCACGACAAACGGCGGCGCAGCACTGAGCGGCGGCGCGACCTACACGAACGGTTCGTTCAATGCGGGCGTTGCGTTCACGCGAGTCAACGCCGCTACGTTTGCGCCAGGAGCAGCGCTAGGTTTGAACGAGGCGTTTGGGGTACCCGTCAAGAGCACAACATCTTTTGTCCTCGACCAGTACCGAACTGTCGGAGTCGGCGCAAGCTACCAGTTCAAACCCGTGCGCGTCGCAGCGATTTATACAAATACTCACTACGAGCTTCATGCCGACGACACCATGACTCTGCAGATGTTCGGGTTGTCGGCTATCTATCAGGTTACGCCGAGCCTGAGCAGCAGCGTTGGCTATCTCCACTCCAAAATGGCGGATTCGACGTGGAATATTTACTCCGCGATTCTGGACCAGTCTCTTTCCAAGCGTACAGACGTCTATGTTTCGGCTGATTTCGAGAAAGCGACCGGGCCGCACGTAGTTGCTCAATTAGCGCTCGAAGGTCCTTCGTCCACCGGCAGTCAGCTTGCGCTGCGTGTCGGCCTGCGTCACCGCTTCTAGGAAGAGCCCTTATGACACAAGCCATCAAATCTTTCCGCGGCGAAGCAGATACATCAATGGCTTCGTCCGACGATGTTATCAGGCGACATCCATCACGCGTCATCATTCCCCTATCCATTGGTAATGCGCTCGAGTGGTTTGACATAGTTATATATGGCTACCTTGCGGTAACTATTTCACGCGTCTTCTTTCCTGCGCAAAATGAGCTCAATGGCTTGCTCATTGTGCTCGGAACCTTTGGCGCGTCGTTTGCAATGCGGCCAATTGGGTCCATCGTTCTCGGCGCATACGCGGATGCTTCAGGGCGCAAGAAGGCACTGAACCTCTCTATCATTCTCATGATGGTCGGCACGCTTGCCATTGCGGTCGCGCCGACATACGCACAGGCCGGCGTGACGGGTTCAATCATGATTGTCGGAGCGAAGCTCTTGCAGGGATTCTCCGCGGGTGGCGAGTATGGCAGCGCTACCGCTCTGCTCGCGGAGCAGGATGAGAAGCGCCGGGGGTTTTATGCAAGCTGGCAAGTCGCAAGCCAAGGGATGACCGTTTTGCTCGCCGCGTTCTTCGGCTACGTGCTTAATTCGGCCTTTACGCCCGCGCAACTGGATACTTGGGCATGGCGCATTCCATTCGTATTCGGCCTCAGCGTCGGACCGGTTGCGCTGTACATTCGACGCAATCTCGCGGAAAGCCAAGAGTTCTCGGAGTCTATTCAGAAAGCTCCTCCTGTGTTCGCATCCATTGCGGAACACCGCGGCCGGATCATCGCCTCTCTCGGTATTCTCGTCATCGCAACGACCGCCGCCTACACGATGCTTTTCATGCCGACTTACGCTGTCAAACAGCTCGGCATGCCGGCGACAGTCGGCTTCTTGCCGACCATTGTGATGGGCGCAATCCAGATGACGCTAAGCCCAGTCTTCGGCAACCTTTCCGACCGGTACGGTCGTACAAAGGTGATGCTGCCTGGCGTTGTCGCGATTCTGCTTGGCATCATTCCCGCGTATTTGCTTCTGGCGGCCCATCCAAATGCTGCAGCTCTCATCGCTGTGGAAGCCTTCATTGCTGTCGCCCTTTCCGCTTACGCCGGTCCGCTACCTGCAGCAATGGCCGACCTCTTCCCGGTGAAGTTGCGCGGCCTCGGTCTCTCAATGAGTTACAGCCTCGGCGTGGCGATTTTCGGGGGCTTCGCGCCATTCATTTCGCAATGGCTCATCAGTCGCACGGGAATGGTTATCGCACCCGCGTTTCCTCTCCTGTTCTCTGCGATAGTCAGCGTTGTCAGCCTCGGCTTTGCTCGCCGCTACGGGCTACGAGGCGCACAGGCCGTGCGCAAAGAGCGTTAAGCACACCCGCCGCCATCTTCAATTGGGTTAGAGACAATGCAATCTATCAGTCAATCAGGGCCGCTCGGTCTCCATCGCGAAGTGGTGCTGCCCGGAATACACGCATATACGGACAGGAAAAGCGTGCCTGCCGGTGAGCGTATCAATTTTCATGTGAGCAGCGATTCTGCCTACACCCTCTCTGTGAGTCGTCCCACAAAAATCGGCGACGCCAACGGCGACGTGGTTCTACATGAGTTCCCGGTCTCACAACCGCTAGTCCAACCTATCCAACCCGGCTCATATATTGCAATCGACCGCTCATTGCCGGCAAAGGAGGTGCTCGCCGCTGCGACGTTCGAAGTCTGGGTGAAACCATGGCAAATCGGCCGGACACAAACCATCCTTGGGCAGTTTGACTATCCGCACTCGTGCGGTTACGGCCTCTTCCTGAACGAACGGGGCCAAGTCGAGTTCTACGTGGGAAGTGGCGCTGAGTTCGATTCGAGGTTCGTACTAAGCGCTGATGCCCTCGAGAGCCGCAAGTGGCACCACATTGTCGGCACATGGGACGGACTCATCGCGACCCTCTGGATTGATGCACGTAAGTCGGCGTCCTGCGAGGTCGACGTGAAGCTTCAAGCCGGCGTCGCCCCATTGCGATTGGGCGCCAGCGCTGAGGAGGGCGTTGTAGACCGATTCCTAGATGCCGACATCGCAATGCCAGTGGTCTACTCTCGCGCGCTGTCGGAAGCGGACATAAAACAACGATTTGCACAGCGCGGGCTCAGAGTACCGGCCGATCGGTTCGTGCTCGGCTGCTGGCCCCTCTCTGAGCAACGAGGAGACGTGATACGTGATAGTAGTGGCCACGAACGGACTGGTCAGATCGTCAATCACGCTACATGGATGATTAATGGGCCGGCATTCCGCCCGGAGAACGTCGGCCTCTACGACGACCTCATGCCGCCGTACGATCCAAAACAAGACTTATTTCGCGGCGACGGTATCCGGTTCGCACGTGATGACCTCTACGACTGTCGCTGGAGCGTCACTCATGAATTCGACATTCCGGAAGATGCGAAATCCGGCATCTACGTTGCTCGACTTCGATACGAGAAAGACGGCGTGCCGCTTACCTACGATGTAACATTTGTCGTGACAAAAGCGGCCAATGCCGAGCCCGCTCCAATCCTCGTGCTTTGCGCAACAAGCACATGGCTTGCATACGCATCCTCTCCGTTCATGGAGAATACCTCAATGAGCGCAACTTGGCCGCGTCGTGGCGCGGGCCTTAAAAACAGTCACGAGGATGCGCCCTCGTACAACACCTATACGCGTCATAGCGGCGGACAGCCAACCTATCATGCCGGTCTGCGTATGCCGTGGCCCAATGCTAGTCCCGACGCTCGCTACGATCCGGACGACGCTGATTTTGCTCAATGGACGCGCCTAGAACTTCATCTGCATTTTTGGCTCGATCGCGAGGGATATGACTACGACGTCGTTTCCGATTTCGATCTTCATCAATGCCCCGAAATACTGAACCAGTACAAGACGGTCATTATTAACGGACATAGCGAATACTGGACGATACCTGCCTACGACGGTCTCGACCGCTATCTGCGTCACGGAGGTACCGCGCTCGTGCTATCGGGAAACTCCCTTTGCTCGAGAGTAAGCTTTGACGCAAATCTGCTTGTGATGGAGCAGCGCAAAACGCATCCAGCGGAGACTCGGTTCGTCCCAGGCTCGACCGTCGAGTTTCCTGGAGGTGATCATGGCGAGCAATATCACAGCGACGACGGGTTACGCGGAGGCGAGCTTCGGCGCGCGGGTCGATCTTCGGCGCACGTCATCGGACTCGACACCGCAGGTTGGGGTTTCGCTGAAGGAGACGACTTCGGTGTGTACAAGGTCGAGATGCCCGACCATTTTCTTTTCAAGACACCGAACGCGATAGGTGTAACACGCGGGCAGTCGTTCGGCCACGCAGTGGATGGAGGGTTGCCGCGCGCGGTCGGTCACGAGTGGGATCTGACGTTCCACACGCTAAAGAAGATGACGCATCGCGTGCCCGACGGGCAGGTACTTCCTCCCGACCACGCGGATATTCAGGTCATCGCCCACGGCGTGCGCGAAAAACCCGGCAGGATGGACGCTTACCTCGACTTTTTCTATCAGGACGCACCATCCCTGGATGGACTCTCGTGCGAAATGATTTACTGGGAGCGGCCTGAAGGTGGGACGGTGTTCAACGCTGGCGCCGTTGGCGCCAGCTGGGTACTCGGTAGCGACCCGATCTTCGAACAACTCCTCGTGAACGTCCTACATCGTTTTGGCATACCCGTTCCGAATAAGCCTTCCACTGCTTGACGAACGATAGCCAACCACGGCCTCTCAACCCTACCTTGATGCAATTCAATATGAGCAATTCCGTGACTAGCGGCAAACATCGTCCGGGCACCGTCGGTGATACACCAACGGGCGGCGGCGTCATGAATTTCTATCTCCCCAAGGGAGCAGAGCTGCCACCCCAAATTGATCGCGGCGAAGGCATTTATCTGTACGACTCCTGCGGCCGAAGCTTCCTAGACGCCACGTCTGGCGCGGTCGTGAGCAATCTTGGGCACTCCAATCCGCGCGTGGTCGCGGCGATGGCCGAGCAGGCGCGCCGCGTGACCTTCGCTTATCCCCGTTTCTTTCAGAGCGAAGCTAATGTCAGTCTCTCCAATCAAATAACAGCCCTCGCTGGCAACGGCTTTGACCGGGCATTTTTCGTGTCAGGCGGTTCAGAGGCAAACGAATCGGCTATCAAATTGGCTCGGCAATTTGCCGTGGTAAGTGGTCAGGGGAGCCGCTTCAAGGTGATTTCGCGGGACCCTAGCTACCATGGTTCAACCATGGGGGCGATGGCGATCACGGGAGACTCGTTCACCGAATCCATTTACGGACCAATGATGCGGGTTATGCCGAAAATCCCGGCACCGTTGACCTACCGTTTGCCTACTGGAACTACCGAGGTAGAGCACGTTGCAACATGCGCGAACATGCTGGAGGAAAAGATTCTTGCTGAAGGACCCGAGACTGTCCTCGCATTCATCATTGAGCCAATTGGTGGCTTGTCCAGCGGCGCACTCGTTTCACCAGCTTCCTACTACAGGGCGGTCCGCGAAATCTGCACCCGCTACGGCGTCTTGCTCATTCACGACGAAATCATGAGTGGTGCAGGCCGTACCGGAGCATTCCTTTCTTCTCAGCACTGGGCAGACAGTCGACCGGACATCGTGACGCTCGCAAAGGGTCTGGCAGCAGGATATACGCCATTTGGTGCAGTACTTGCACCGAACCATATTGTGGAAGCCATTGCTGGTCGCGGCGGATTCGTGCATGGCCATACCTACTTCTCTAATCCCTTCTCCTGTGCCGTTGCGGGCGCCGTGCTAAATGAAGTCGTCGAGCAAGGTCTTATGGAGCGCGCAGCGTCCATGGGTGAATACCTCGCTGGACAACTGAGGGAACTGCAGAAACGCTCACGTCTCGTTGGGGACGTTCGCGGTAAAGGCTTACTCATGGCAATCGAGCTTGTTGCAAACAAAGAGACACGCGAGCAATTGCCGCCGGAGTTAAATGCCCCTGCCCGATTGACTGAGCATGGACTTGAACACGGCATTGCTCTCTACAACCGACGTGCGAACCGTGGGCAGTTCGGCGACATTCAACTCATTACGCCTCCGCTCATCATCACCGAGTCGCAGGTCGATGAGCTCGTAGATAAGCTCAGAAAGGCGTTGCGTGACTTGGAGTCGAAGTTGCAACGGGCGGGCCTACTTCGGTAACTGCAAGCGGGAATTGGCCCTTGCGCGCACGCGCCAGGGCTTGGATTTCAGGAGACAGCTGTGGAAAAGCAAAAGATCATCGTCACCATCGCCCCTACAGGGGGAATGGCAAGCAAGCAGCAAAACCCCGCATTGCCGACGCAACCAACCGAAATCGCCCGGGATGTCTACGACTGCTACAACGCCGGTGCAAGCGTCGTGGCTGTACACGCGCGGCTGCCAGACGACGGTGCCACGTGCAATGCTGATATCTATCACGATATCAACACGCGCATTAGGGCCAAATGCGACATTGTTATCAACAACTCGACCGGCGGCGGCGTACACGGCGAGATGATCGGTCAGACACCCGGTGGCTATTGGGAGATCCTTTGGGAAGAGCGGCTTAAGGGGATGGATGCGGGTGCGGAGACGTGCACACTCGATGCAACCACGATTATTGCAACGTTTGGCGGCAAGGAATTGCTGATGCACACGTCGCCGGAACGTTCCAAGCATCTTGCCATCGAGATGCGAAAGCGTGGCATCAAACCCGAGTGGGAAGTGTTCAGCCCCACACATATTGTTCAGGATGTCGGCGCCCTCACCGCCGCCGGCTTTGACGAAGAGCCATACTTTATCAACATCGTCCTTGGGGTTCATCGTAATTTTCAGAACGCGATGCCGTACAGCCCCCGAATCCTTCAGTCGATGGTAGACCTTCTCCCGAAGGGGAGTATCTTCTGTGTGAGCGGCATTGGTTCCGCGCAGCTTCCCTCCGCGATGAACTCGCTGTTATTGGGTGGTCACGTACGCGTGGGACTTGAAGACAACCTGTACTACTCACAGGGCGAGCTTGCAACAAACGTCCAGCTGACCGAACGCGTAGTACGACTGGTCCGTGAAATGGGCTATGAGCCAGCGACCCCGGAGGAAGCGCGCGCAATGATCGGGTTACCTCGCAAATGCTCTCATCTAGCCCTCGCCCTGTAGTAAGAAACCGCACGGTTCCGCCGGTATAACCCGCAACGCGGCCATGCTGGGATCCCACGTCATGGCCAGCGAGTTGGCGAAAACTGGCTAGCAGCGCCGTCGCGATATGAGCCATATCAGTCGCCGGTAAATTTCTCGACAACCGCCCGCGCATTCAATGCCGTGGCATTTTCCAGAATTGTTTGCTCATCTCAACGTCGGGCAGAACAGGGATATTTTCCGATGCCAACCATTCAACGGACTGGCCGCAGATATAGCGACACCGAAACGGCGCTGACAATTGAAGTCTGGTGCCCGGCTTCCGGCGAGAGAAAGAAAACTAGTTGACTAGCGGAGAAAGTCGGACTCATTTCTCGCGACTTTGTCGACGTGTTGATTGAGTCGCTGGATACTCGTACAGTTTCGACGGAGGACGGCTATCTGCGTTTAAATGTGCTTTCTAAATGAATCGTCGCGCCGAACAATAATCTCGATGGGACATTTGGCCCTCTGGCGAATGTCGCATGGATCTCAGCCGGTCCTGTGTTGCCGAAAAATTTGGATGTTCTGCGGGACCGCGTAGCAGCCGTATACGATCACCTGACGGTGTTATCAATCGACAAATTCCCTCGATGGCCGACTACGGTGTACCCAGCGGAGTCCGCATCGTCGATGCGGACCGCGTAAGATTAGGTGCGCACCTAGCCCCGGGCACAACTGTGATGCACGAAGGTTTCGTGAACTTCAACGCGGGTTGGTCACCGACGAAGTCGATATTCGTAAGATCACAGGCTTGGAACGCAATTCCAAAAGGAACACAACGCCCGCGCCCCAATGTTGCTTCTCGTGGCCCTCGATGAGTTCGAGACGACCCCAAGCGCCAGCCCCTGGAGCCGCAATTTGCGTCGAACAGCCATTTGCTCCTTCCTCCGGGTGCTGTGGTTCGAAGAGCCATCCAGTCCTTAACGTGACCAACGGCGTCGCCCCAACTCCACGCAAGTGCCGTGACAAGCAGTCGGGCTTTGCCGAACACGGTTTGGCATCGAGCGACCCGCCTTTCTTCGGCTACGGCATGCCGTAGCCGGGCGGGATGAGTGAGCACATCAGACTTGTTTGGTCTCCAGCCTTCAAGGGAGATTCAACTGTTAGATTACCCACAGCAATTTGTCTCCCGAGTGCAGTTGCATCTGTAAGTGTCCGACGCTGACCGAGTCGACGCGATAGCTGTTCATGACCCACCATTCGCGTGATGGACATGTGACTGGATCGTGCCCACGATAGGCGATCACGGACACTATCCCTAGGACAGACGTATTTTCTACCCAAAAAAAGAAGGAGCAGTCATCATATGCATGCCCCCCGCCGGAAGTGAGGCGCGAGGCATCGACGCACGAAAGCGAGGGTGGCTGAAGTACGCCACTGATTTCAAACGTGAAGGATGTCCTCGAGGGTAGGCTTAAGGAACCGGCGCGCAACCGCACAAGCGTTGTTTCCAACCACGCATGAAAGCTGACTCCGCGCCGACAGGGTACAACCGATTCTCGTCAAGCATGCGCGTGTCCCAACGAGACAGACGTCCTTCTTTGACTTCCAAGCGCGTATCGCCACACGTCCTGAGGCTTAGCACAGCGATGGGGCTATTGCATACAGGTGTCGAATCGCCCGCGATCGCGCTTTGACGTGATCACGAATCGACTCAAACAACGCAGACTTAGAAAAAGGCCGTCTTGGCCGGACTCAAACCCTACGAGCAACTCCAGCAAATCCGTCTCCGGCGCAGCGATTATTTGCCTCGCCTTTCTGATTCGTGTTAAGGAAGACGACTATGCCGCACGGAGTATGGTCTCGGAGAACTCTGCCCGTGACAATCGCACGCGGAGTGCTCGTCGTCTAAGAGCCGCTCTGTGTAGTTCGGAACATGACAACCCGCCAAATTAAACGGCCTCAATTCCGAGGCCTGTCTACGCCACGTCATCGCTCGCAGCGCAAAGCATGGGTTCAATCAAGTCGACAAACCGTTGCCATGGCTGCTGCCGACGCGCTTCATCACAACGTCACCTGAACTCAGCGCGCGGCGTTTATCTGCTTGCTATCAACACAGCTGTCAAGAACAGCCTTCCCCGATCGGTTACGGTACAGGTGCATCGCTCAACCTGTCTTGATCTATGCGCGCGTTGCTGCCCACTTCCTAAGTTCGTCCTGCGCCACGCGTTCGGCTCGAAGAAAGAACTCTTCCGTGGCAGGCGACGAGTAGCATAGTTCGAGATTCATTCCATTCGGGTCGCGCAGATATAGGGAATGGAAAGCACCGTGATCGACATACGTAGACGGATATCCTTCGCTCTCTAGCCTCTTACGGAAATATTCTATCGATTCGTCGGAGTCGACATTAACCGCGATGTGATGATGATAGACAGTCGACACCTCAAATGGTGGCTTGCCGTCGAAGAAATCTGGATAGTCAAAAAACGCAATGCTGCTACCGTCGCCCATTTCGAAGAAAAAGTGGCAATAGGGCGCTTCCTTTCCGGTAAACACTTCCTCTGGAATACGAAGCGCGATCGTCATTCGCATCTCAAGAATGTCTTCATAAAAGTGTCGCGTCTTTTCAGCATCCGTGCAGTAGTAAGCATGGTGGTTGAGTCCGCGGACTCGAGATTTCGCGCGACGTTCGATCACCGCCCGCTTTTCGATGGGATCGACTTCTGCATCCCCTACGGCAGCAATAACGTTCTCGTCGTGATGGGACATTCTCTTATCTCCTCAAGATGGTTAGATGGCCCGCACAGGTCATCCGAAAATTTCGCCGGTGCCGACCGGCCACGAACCTGCCGTCACACGGCTTTGATGCTCGGCAACCTCGCTTCCAGTTGCAAGTCGAGCCTAGTGCCGCTCCCCGATCCACTCCACGAATGTTGCACGCCATGCCGTAGAGATTAACGAATAAGGCACACGTGTGCAACACAGGGTTTTCACTCAGGACCGTGCGTCATCACCATCCTCACAAAACTGCCAACGTGGCGGATTACCCTGGATTGCACACGTGTGCCTTAATAGATAATCTGCGCAGCATAGCAGCGAACGTGATCGCGCTCCTATCCTCGATGATGACCGACAGCAGGCGATACCGGATATTCGTCGCGAGACTGGCGACCACCTCGATGAATCGAGCGTCTTCTGCGTTGCTATTGCGCCGCTATCGGTTTTTTGCCGTAGCGCGTGCTCGCTAATTGTGTGATCACAGAATCGACAATAACAAACAAGGAGATAGGGATGCGTCACCACTCGAGAGTTGCGTCACGTTTAGCAATTTGCGCGGTAGGCATGCTGGTCGGAGGAGTCGCGCAGGCTCAGACCAACGTCACGTTATTCGGCTTGCTCGACAGCGGCTTGCTTTATACAAGCAAAACACTGAATGCTCAGAGCGGAGGCAATTCCGGGCGGCAGTTTGCGCTGATCGATGGAGGCTCATCTTATTCGCAATTCGGCATATTCGGGATCGAGGACCTCGGTGGCGGACTGAGCGCGAAATTTAAGCTCGAGAGCGGTATCAGCGTGGCGACCGGTAGTCTTGCCCACTGCAATGGCAATCTTTTCGGATGCGAAGCATGGATTTCATTGGTCAGCAAGTTCGGTGAACTCAAAGCCGGCTTGCAGTTCTCCCCGTTCTTTCTTTCGCTTTACTCATCTGATCCACGGGGCATGTCGTTCTTCGGTAGTGGTGGCGTTACACTTGTTGATAATTTTCTCGGTACTAGCATCTTTGCTCCAACCGCTTTGTCTTACACAAGCCCGGAATTCTGGGGACTTCAGGCCAGCGTGCTGTACTCGTTCGGAGGTCAACCGGGGGAGTTTCAGGCTGGCCGACAATACTCCGCGAGCATCAAATATCAGTATGGCGGGCTGATGCTCAACGCTGCAATATTTGACGGAAACCGTGGCGGAGCGAACCCGACACCCACCCCGACGAACCTGCAAGTTGAGGGACGCACGCTTGGCACAGCATACAAGTTTGGTGCCTTGACCGCGAAGGCGTCGTTCGTTAATTACAAGGTCGCCGGCTCGTTTAACAACAACGTGTACGGAGGCGGCCTATCATGGTATGTGATGCCGACACTTAGCGTCGATGGCGGCATCTGGATAACCAGCGACCGAAACCATACCGCGAACCACTCCCTACTCGCGGCAATGGGCTTGAACTACTTTCTGTCAAAGAGAACAGTCCTCTACGGCCAGGTCGCGTCCGTGGCTAATCATGGGGACATGAATACAGGCTTGTCAGTAAATGGAGCGCTTTTTGGGGCACACGGTACGACTATGGGTGCCACGTTGGGCCTTCGCCACTCGTTTTGACAACTACCGCCTTACCTCGCATTGCCCGGTGGTGATACGCCTCTGTCGGGACCGATATCGATCAATAAATTCCAGAGGGTAAAAATTGAAATCCATTCACTTCAGCATGTTATTCGTCGGCCTTTGCGTCGCATTGTGCACTGGAGCAAGCGTCCTTGCGCAAACCACTGCGGTCATTACTGATGCGTCCGCACCAGCCAGCGGTATGAGCAACCCGAAAGCAGTCAAGGCCGCCAACCGGGCGCTGAGAACAACTGTGATGCGCCAGCTCTCAAGGACCCGCGGCCTCAACGCCGATGGAATTAATGTAGTCGCTTCCTCTGGAATTGTGACACTTATGGGAACGGTACCCGACAGCCGTCAAATTGATCTCGCGACGGACGCGACACGAGACGTAGGTGGTGTTCGAGAAGTCAAAAATAGTTTGACGCTGCAGGCTAACGGGAAGTAGCGCGAACGGCCTCCGACCAGCGGGGCGCCGCTTCAACTGTCGCGTGGTCTATCTACAGCGTCCAAACCCCATTGGAAACTTGACGGGCAATTATGGTCATAGAAACTCCGGAGTAGTCCAACTCACAGCGATCGGTCGCATGCCTTTTCGCACCAATGCGTCCGATCCGCTGTGCTTGTCCGTTGCATCACTCGTGAGGGCCTTCTCCAAAGAGCGCTAATCTATTCATGTCTGACGGACTATCGCAAGCGCAAACGAGTAGTATCGGCATTAAATCTACCATCCAGCGGTCCGCGTCTTCCATGCAGACCATTCTTTAACGTCGAGCAAGTCCATCGCGTACTTTCCTGTCGCACAACGTTTTCCGTCGGTGCGACACGCACCTGAGAACCGACACGTTCTGCACATCAGCGAGTTCTATTTGATTGTGACCGATCCAGTGCGACGGACCGCTTCTGCATCACGTTGTGCTTTGCGAGAACGCTCTTTGCGCACGGCACAGTGTAAAGTCATGGCACTAACGATCTGCGACAACATCCACTGAATCATAAGCGTCACCCGTGGCACATTGCCCGCAGCGATCACCCTGACGAGGTGCAGTGAAGCGAGCAGCTTCGAAACGTCGTCGGCGCTGATCCTCATTTCAGCATTATCAGTCGGTGGTCGATATTGTTTGCGATTGCCTGGACGAAAAGACACATGTGCGCAACCTCGCCGTCTCCGGATTCGCGTTCTCCTCAACTTGCGCGCGAAACTGTCGCCACACTGAGTCCATAATCACCCGGCATGAAGCTTCGTCGCACCTCCCTGGAGCAGGACGGGCGAAGTAGAAACCTTGAACGAAATCTGCATCACACTCCATTGCAATCATAGCCTCACGCGCCGTCTCTACGCCTTCTGCCAATACCAAAGCACCTGCGTCATGCAACAGCGATATCAGTCGTGGAAGTAAGCGTGCGACGCGAGGGTTTTGGGCTGCTTGCTCAATAACACCGCGGTCGAGCTTGACAATATCGGGTTGAAGTTGCCAGACCCTATCGATGTTGGAGTGCCCCGCTCCGAAGTCATCGAGCGCTATCAGAAATCCCTGCTCCCGGAATGAGGCGATGCCCTCAACCAATTGCTGTAAATTCCCGCCAGGAACTTCGAGCACTTCCAAGACGATACGGTCGGGCGACAGATGCAGGCGCCCCAAGGTCGCTTCAACGAGGTGGCGATACTCCCTAGATACGATGAAGCCATTTGGTCTGGTGTTGAGAAACAGTCGGTCGCGGACATCCGCTATCCGCGTGAAGTTGGATGCATGTAGCAGTTGGACGCCGCGCTCAAGATTGCTCCAATGCCCGTTCGGAGAGGTGCGGCCGAGTAACGACATCGGCGGAACGTCGTTGCCGGCAGGGTCTTGTGCCCGGAGGAGGGCCTCGTAGCCAATGAGACGCCGATGCGACAAGCTGAATATTGGTTGAAACGCGCTACAAAGAGTCAAATCCCCGAAGCGCGCAAAAGAAGGAGCGCATGGCGAGTCGCTTTCGGTAAACTGCAAGAGGTATGGAGGTTCCAACTGGATAGTCCTGTGATAACGCATCGCACTTGACATCGACTCGTGACATAGCTTGACCACCGTACCCAAGCGAGGTAACCGAGCCGACGCCGATGCATCCTCGTTTGCCGCATAGCACAGCTACCAGCGATTAATAAGGATTTCCACGCGCGATCGAGAATCGATAAGGTCCGATCAAACGCATTGCTCCGCTTGGAGATCAGTAAAAATGGCACTCGAAATGCCGTGTTCTCACCGACCAGTACGATGATTACCCCTCCATAGCTTGTCTTTCTGGATAGTGGTCTGAAAATCCAATGGTGTTGTTAATCGTTAAGCACCACGGCGACATCCCGAGTTGTCGGAGCAGACCGACGCGGACCATGTCCATCAAGTACGCTAGTGATCTCTTTCGACTAATTAACAGTACCCCCCACAGTGAGCATCAATTTCCAGAAAATCCATTCACTTTTTCAGCTCAATTGATGGCCGTTGTGAAGATATAGCGTTCGGCATTTGCTTAGTGTCTACTTCCGAAACATGCCTGAACGGCATCTTCAGGCGACAGCCCAGCCCGGAAATAGCCTCGCAAACGATCCACGATCTCAACGTCTGGACGATAGGAAGCGGTGACAAATTTCGCGTCGAGTGCTTCTTCATACCAGACGCAAACCCAAGTCTCGAGCGCCGGGATGTATTCGGTTGTCGGGTCCGTTAAATCGTCCATTGCGGTGATCCTACTCATTTGTCCCGTTCGCTGAGACGTTTTGCTGCCGGCATGCCGCCCACACCATCCGCACCGCAAGACCCTGTGCGCCCAAGCGATGCAAATACATTTGATACTTCGTCGAACTCAAGTGCAGCATTCATCTCAATGCTCCCCCGGCGATTGACTATTCGTCAAAGAACGGATTGTTATGCACACGTGTGTCCCATGATAGCGCAGGGTTTTCCATTAGGCAACAATCAAACTCCCGCAGCAGGGTAAGCGAATCGTGGCCGTTCCGCGCTTGTCACATTTGTTTTTTGATGCGGAGCTACAACTCCGAAGACACATTCGGTTCGACGAATGTTGGCTAGGGCTAAGTGCACACGTGTGCATTAAAGTGCTATATAATCTCCGATCAACTGCGCATCAGAGCAACCAGCTGCTGCCAGCCCCGCCAGTTATTACCTTTGCGGAAGTTCGACGTGACGTCCATCAAACATGCGCCCTCAGCGCAATCTTATTCGGTGTCCGGAATCGCCTCCGAAGCTAGTGTCACCACTATCACCGAGCGCGACAGAGATTTTCGGGCGAAGTCGAAGAAGGCGCACCCAATTGCGGACGAGGCGCCGTCCAGCCGGCGCGCTAATCACGCCGGCGAGGATAAGGACCATCCGCTGTTCCAGGACATCCGCTATCTGGGACGCCTGCTCGGCGACGTGCTGCGCGAGCAGGAAGGCGACGCGGTGTTCGACGTCGTCGAAACGATCCGTCAGACCGCCGTGCGCTTTCGCCGCGAAGACGACAGCGCCGCCGCGCAAACGCTCGACAAGAAACTGCGCTCGCTGAGCCCGGAGCAAACGGTCAGCGTGGTGCGCGCGTTCAGCTACTTCTCGCATCTCGCGAACATTGCCGAAGACCGTCACCGCAATCGCCGCCACCGGATTCACGCGCTGGCCGGTTCGACCTCGCAACCGGGCACGATCGCCCATGCGCTCGAACGCCTCGTCGAAGCCAACGCGGCCGCCGCGCCCGTCCTGCAGCAGTTCTTCAACGACGCGCTGATTGTGCCCGTGCTGACCGCTCACCCGACCGAAGTGCAGCGCAAGAGCATTCTCGACGCGCAGCACGACGTCGCGCGTCTTCTCGCCGAACGCGACCAGCAACTGACCGACCGTGAACGCGCGCACAACGAAGCGATGCTGCGCGCACGCGTCACCTCGCTCTGGCAAACGCGTATGTTGCGCGACTCGCGCCTCACGGTCGCCGATGAAATCGAAAACGCGCTCTCGTACTATCGCGCCACGTTTCTCGAAGAGATTCCGGCGCTTTACACCGACATCGAAGACGCGCTGCGCGAGCACGGCATCGAAGCACGCCTGCCGCCGTTCTTCCAGATGGGCAGCTGGATCGGCGGCGACCGCGACGGCAATCCGAACGTAACCGCCGAGACGCTCGAACACGCCATCACGCGGCAAGCTGCGGTGATTTTCGAACACTACATGGAAGAGGTGCACAAGCTGGGCGCGGAGTTGTCCGTGTCCAACCTGCTGGCCGGCGCGAGCGACGAGCTGAAAGCGCTCGCGGAAGCCTCGCCCGATCAGTCGCCGCACCGTACCGACGAGCCGTATCGCCGCGCACTCATCGGCGTGTACACCCGGCTCGCCGCGAGCGCGCGGGTGCGTCTGGGCGAAGGCAGCGTGCCGTTGCGCAGCGCCGGTCGCGGCGCAGCACCCGTGCGGGCTCAACCGTACGACGACTCCGCCGATTTCGTGCGCGATCTGCATGTGCTGATCGATTCGCTCGGCGAGCATCACGGCGCGCCGCTCGCCGCGCCGCGTTTGTCGCCGCTCGCACGTGCCGCTGAAGTGTTTGGCTTCCATCTGGCGAGTATCGATCTGCGTCAAAGCTCCGACATTCACGAAGCCGTGATCGCCGAATTGCTGAAGCGCGCGGGCGTCGAAAGCGACTATGCGTCGCTCGCCGAAGAAGACAAGCTCAAGGTGCTGCTGGCCGAACTGGCGCAGCCGCGTCCGCTGCGTCTGCCGTACGCCGAGTATTCCGACCTCGTGAAGAGCGAGCTTGGCGTGCTCGAAGAAGCACGCGTCACGCGCGAAAAATTCGGTGCGCGTGCAGTGCGCAACTACATCATCTCGCACACGGAAACTGTGAGCGATCTGGTCGAAGTGATGTTGCTGCAAAAGGAAACCGGTCTGCTGCACGGGCGTCTGGGCGATGCGAGCGATCCCGCCAAAGCCGGCCTGATGGTGATCCCGCTGTTCGAGACGATCCCCGACTTGCGCAACGCGCCGCACATCATGCGCGATCTGATCGCGCTGCCGAGCGTCGATGCGCTGATCGAACACCAGGGCAACGAGCAGGAAGTGATGCTCGGCTATTCGGACAGCAATAAGGACGGCGGCTTCCTCACGTCGAACTGGGAGCTGTACCGCGCCGAACTCGCGCTGGTGTCGCTCTTCAACGAACGCGGCGTGACGCTGCGGCTGTTCCATGGACGCGGAGGCACCGTGGGCCGTGGCGGCGGTCCGACCTATCAGGCGATTCTGTCGCAGCCGCCGGGCACCGTCGACGGCCAGATCCGCTTGACCGAACAGGGCGAAGTGATCGCGAGCAAGTTCGGCAATCCGGAGATCGGCCGGCGCAATCTGGAGACGGTGGTCGCTGCGACGCTCGAAGCGTCGTTGCTGCCGCACGGCATTGCGCCGGCGCAACTGCCCGCGTTCGAAGAAACGATGCAGCAGTTGTCCGACGCGGCGATGGCGTCCTACCGCGCGCTGGTCTACGAAACGCCAGGCTTCAAGGAGTACTTCTTCGAGTCGACGCCGATCGCGGAGATCGCGGAGTTGAACATCGGCAGCCGGCCGGCCTCGCGCAAACTGCAGGACCCGAAGCAGCGCAAGATCGAAGATCTGCGCGCGATTCCGTGGGGTTTCTCATGGGGCCAATGCCGTTTGCTGCTGACCGGCTGGTACGGGTTCGGCAGCGCGGTGGCCGCGCATCTGGACAGCGCGCCGAGCGACGCCGAGCGCACGCGCCGTCTCGCGCTGCTGAAGAAAATGCACAAGACCTGGCCGTTCTTCTCGAACCTGCTGTCGAACATGGACATGGTGCTGGCAAAGACCGACCTCGCGGTCGCTTCGCGCTACGCCGCGCTCGTGTCCGACAAGAAACTGCGCAAGCACGTGTTCGAGCGGATCGTCGCGGAATGGGAGCGCACGTCGAAGGTGTTGTCGGAAATCACGGGCAAGAATGAACGGCTCGCGGAGAACCCGCTGCTCGCGCGTTCGATCAAGAATCGCTTCCCGTATCTCGATCCGCTGAATCACTTGCAGGTGGAACTGCTCAAGCGTCACCGCGGCGGCGACACCAACGCACGTGTGCGGCGCGGGATTCATTTGAGCATCAACGGTATTGCTGCGGGCTTGCGCAATACGGGCTAAAAGAATTCCAATAGAGGGCAGAAAAGATCGGTCAGTCGAAAGTTCGCTCCGAGGGCCGCGGAATAGCATACTGGTCCTAATTTCTACGCTGAACAGCGATCCCTATTGTGAAGTTCGCAATGCGGCACCTCGACCGGCCTCAAACCTTGGCCGTCCTAATACGTGCCTACGCGTAGCTCGATATCGCGGCAAGTTCTTTGGAGACTTCAAAGTTTACGATGGCGTAGTTCCGGAATTTGGCAGCTAAGTCGACCATTTCGCCAGCGTACTCCGGCCCTTCGATTGCGCGAGCGTCTCGACAAACGCTACGACTTCGTCGGCGCTACCCGAGTGGCCGGCCAACCTAGCGCGCTCTGCGACAAAAAGAGTTCAGACGCTCAGTTAGACGAGTTGTTTGAAGAGCGCACGCGGCAGCAGCGGGTACGTCGAGAGAGCGGCTTATCCTGCTCGCGAAACTCTTGCGGAACCGGTCGCGAATTCGTGCATTGTCATTCCAACTGGGCTGAAGCAACGGCAGTTGCCGTCACACTCGATATAGCGCGCGTGGGTCGGCCTGAAGAGCCTTGCTATTGGACTCATCCTGATCGCTCACTCTGCATCGCGGAGTGAGCGAAGCATAAGGTGGCAACCCATCCGGAGCGAAGCGCCGTCGTTAGCGAGACGTTGAATATCCCCACAGCTAGAGCGGAAAACTGCAAGCAGACGTCAGAACCTAGGCTCGCCACGGAAACCAGCAGCAACAAGAAAATGCGCAACCACTGGCCGCGCATTAAGAAGTGACGAAATGTCCTCAGCAGGCGATTCCCTGTCGGAAGACAGGTACGACGTGAACCGGCTTCTCGCCCATCTGCTAAGAAACGCGAATCAAGCGGCAGAGGGTTGAACAGAGTATCCAAGGGCGGTCAGTCGCTTAACGAGCCGCTGGATTGTCTGGCCTGCGTCACGTTGGCTGAAGTAAGCGGCGCCGAGGTCGGCATATTCGACACCATCGCGCAACATGTGCCAGGCAGAGGTGAGGATGGACGCGGCAACGGCGAGGATAGCCTTTTTGGCACCCCGCCGGGCCTTGATGCGCAGGAAACGCGCGTGCAGGTAGCTATGAGTGACGCGGACGGCCACCCAGGCAGCCGTCACCAGGGCAGTTTTTAGCCATGGCGCGCCTTTGCGCACTCGCGTGCTGCGCCGCTTGCCGGCACTTTCGTCATTGCGTGGACACATCCCGGCCCATGACACCAGGTGACCGGCATCGATGAAACGTGTCATGTCCGTACCAATCTCCGCAAGGATTACCTGGGCAGTCAGCTCGCTCACGCCGGGAATTGTGGTCAGCAGGCTGACGTGCTGCCGGATCGGGGCGAGGGCTTCTCCCACCGCAACGTCCAGGTCTGCCCGGGTGCGTTCCAGCGCCGCGATCAGATC
Organism: Paraburkholderia sp. TE9906; assembly: GCF_056279605.1. Lineage (NCBI taxonomy): Bacteria > Pseudomonadati > Pseudomonadota > Betaproteobacteria > Burkholderiales > Burkholderiaceae > Paraburkholderia > Paraburkholderia sp. TE9906. The sequence goes on along the minus strand of NZ_JBWCCT010000014.1, from coordinate 71,707 downwards.
CAGATGCAATCTGAGCAGGGTGCGGTGATGCGCGGTGACATGTCCGCGAAGCGCTTCGCGCAACTCCGAAGTTTTTTTGCGGGCGCTTCCCTGGGCGAGTGCCGCGAGGTGCTCTGGATCATCTTCGCCTGCCACAAGGGCCGCCAGAATTGCCCGTCCGCTACAACCAAGTACATTTGACAGCACGCTAGCGAGCTTGAGGTTGGCGTCCTCGAGTATCTTCTGGATTCGCAGGCTGTGCTGGGAGATTTCCCGTACGAGCTGCTTGCGGGTCCGGGTCAGGTCACGCAGCTCCTGCGTCGCAGTCGGAGGCACAAAACTGGACCGGATCAGGCCGTGCGCGACGAGGTCTGCGATCCAAGTCGCGTCGTTCACGTCGGTCTTGCGCCCGGGCACATTGCGGATGTGCTGGGCGTTGGCCAGCACCAGCTCGAAGTGGTCCTCAAGAACATGCCACACCGGCTTCCAGTACACGCCCGTTGCCTCCATCGCAACGTGCGTACAGGAATGCCCGGCGAGCCAGTCGGACAGCGCAAGCAGTCCAGTGGTGGTACTGGCAAAGCTGCGTACTTCATGATGTTTCGGCGCCGAGACGCATCGCACGCAGGCCACGATGATGTCTTTGTGCACGTCGAGTCCTGCGCAACGGGGATAGAGAATCTGCATAGGGCCTCCTGCCGGATGAATGGCAGCGGCAGCAACCCTCGTATTCGAAATCTGCTAAACGTGCTTCACGGCAACTACCGGCCAGTGATCACAATTTGGGGTACGCGTCGGGTTGCGGGTCCAACTGATAAACGGGCTCAGGGCACCATGATGATGCCGACCTCGGTCACCGCTGCCCTGCCTATCCTACGCCCCCTCTACCCCGCGCCCGTTTCATCATTCGGGGTCGGGCAAGCGCCCGATAAACAACTGATAACGTCGACGCACGGCTTAAAGCGCTCAGTAAACATCCTTGCCCGCAGGAGTTTTCAAACCGCCCTGAAATCTCCGGCTAACTGCCGCCGCTTTATTGCGCGAGCTTTGCAAAGCGCCGCAATCTCTGTTTGGACACTTCCGACTGAGTTCCCACCCGAATGGCAAAAGCCGCGATACGAGAACAAATTCGCACTTTGCGATCATGGCTAGCTTTTTCTACTGGCAGCTTGCCTCGCCGCGGGCCGCACTAAAGGCCAACCACCCCTGAAAATTGTGCGTCGCACAACGAAAATTCGTGTTGCCGCAGACTTTGTTGTCTCTGAATGGCCCTTTTCCGCTTCCCGCAGACTTTGTTGTCTGCCGATAAGTCGCGAAAAAGAAGTTTGACAAACTATCTTTAGATATATATCTTAAGACACATCTTAAGACATTCACGGGAGTGCCCAGAATGCGACATCCGCATCGATTTTCCCGTCCGAGCAAGGCGGACGAAGGTTTTCGCGCAGGCCAGGAACATGCGACCTTCCATGAGCTCTGGCATGCGTTCATCCGCGATCAGGCGCAGCGTGGCGAGCGCCACGAGTTCTACGGCGACGAATCTGGCCGGCGTGGTGAGCGTGGCCCACGTGGTGAACATGGTGAACGCGAGCTTCACGGCCACGCCGCTGATCACCACGGCCGCCGCGAATTCCACGCCGACTCACGCAACCACGGCCCGCACGGTCGCCACCGTTTCTCGCCGCAAGCGCTGCTGTGGCACGCCATCGGCCGTCATCACGACCCGCGCGGCGGTGGCCGTGGCGGGCGCTTCGGCGGTGGCCCGGGCGGCTTCGGCGGCGATGGCGACGGTTTTCCGCGCAGCCGCAAATTCAGTTCGGACGACCTGCAACTGCTGTTGCTGTCGATGATCGACGCGCAGCCGAGTCACGGCTACGAATTGATCAAGGCGCTCGAAACGCGCTCGAACGGCTTCTACAGTCCGAGCCCCGGCATGGTCTATCCGGCGCTCACGTATCTGGAAGAACTCGGCTACGTCACCGTGCAACTCGAAGGCAACCGCAAGCGTTACGAACTGGCGGACATGGGCCGCGAATATCTGGCCGCCAATCGTGAGCGCGTCGAATTGATGCTGGCGAAACTGACTCACATCGCCCGCAAGATGGATTCGGTGCGCCGCGCCTTTGCCGGCGAAGAGCCGGCCGACATCAGCGAAGGCGGCTGGCTGCCCGAGCTGAACGAAGCCCGCCGCACGCTGAAGCATGCCCTGCTGCGCCGAGACAACGCACCGGCCGCCGAGCAGCGCCGGATCGCCGCGATCCTGATGCGCGCGGCAAGAGACATCGAGGCAGCCAGCGAAGGCGCCGGCATTGACAGCAGCGGCGGCGAACCCGCCGGCTGAAATCACGCGGTCTGCTGCTTGCGTGTCCGCACGCCAGCAGCGCCCCTGCGCGACCGCCCCCGCGCGATTCGAACCCAACAGGAGCACCACCCTCATGCTGAGCAATGACAATCGACCCGACCTGGCCGTGCATCGAGTGCGCCATCCGCTGAAGTTCCGTCTGCTGCAGGTCAAGCAGGTGCGCGCGCTGACCCCGCACCTGATTCGCGTGACCTTCACGGGCGACGATCTGCACGACTTCGTTTCCGCTTCGTTCGACGACCACATCAAGGTGTTCTTCCCCGAGCCCGGCGCGGACAAACCGACGCTGCCGGAAGCCGGTCCCGACGGTCCGGTGTTTCCCGCAGGCCAGCGCCCGACCGCGCGCGATTTCACCCCGCGCCGCTTCGATCGCGAAGCGCGTGAGCTCGACATCGAATTCGCGATGCACGAGGCCGGCCCCGCCGCGAACTGGGCGGCGCAGGCCAAAGTCGGCCAGTATCTCGGCATCGGCGGCCCGCGCGGCTCGCTTGTGATTCCCACCGCGTTCGACTGGCATCTGCTGGTCGGCGACGATACCGCCCTGCCCGCAATCGCTCGCCGCCTCGAAGAACTGCCGGCCGGTACGCGCGCCGCCGCGGTGATCGAAGTGGCCGATCCGTCGGCGCAGATCGAGTTCACGACACAGGCCGAACTGCATCTGGTCTGGTGTTATCGCAGCGAAGCGGGCGAACGCGGCGCGGCGCTGTTGCAGGCAGTCCGCGATGTCTATCTGCCGGAAGACGGCGAAGGCTACGTGTGGGCCGCCGGCGAATCCGCGACAATGCGTGCGGTGCGTCAGCATCTGTGCTCGGAACGCGGTGTCGACAAGTCGCGTATTCGCGCGGCTAGCTACTGGAAACAGGGCGCGCAAGCAGTCCACGAATCGCTCGACGATTGAACGTATGCGCTCGCCGGACACCGCGTTCGCACGGGCATCGGCGAGCGCGATGAGCGAGCGATGTGGGCTCCCGCAGACGCTGCGCGTCGAACAACAATAAGGAATCGACCGAAGTACGCAATCAGCAGCCACGTCGGTAACCCGACGGGGCAATCTGCAAAACCTTGTGGATCGGCTCGTCCCCAAAGGTGCAGCGGTGCTGATCGATGAAGGCCTTCACGATTTGAAACGGCGGTCTCCCTCGCAGCCACGCTGCGCGCCTGAACGCTTCGCTTCACGCGGATGGCGACGGCTACCGCGTCGGCGCGGATTTTCCGATCCCGCAGGCGATGCTTGACCGGATGACAGAAATCGCGACGTCAGGGCGTTATATCGACCGCGTCGTTGTTGCAGACGGCCACCGGTTCCTGTTTGAAAGCCGGGTTTGCGTGACAGATACGCTGCTATACCCGACTTCGATTGCGGCGCCGGTTTAACCCGATTGCGAAGGATCGAAGTACGTCATCGACGCGTCGTTCGAAATCGGGCATCACTGCGTGATTGGCATCTGGTCGCTTCGCGGCGGTTCGTAACGGTGAGGGCGTGCGTTCGGCGCCCCACCGGAAAAAATCAGTGCATTCTGCGAGCCCGTGTTGCACGGGCTCGCGAATACTCCACGCCTGCCCTTCTCACGTCCAGCGCACGTTAGCGGGTTTAGAAAAAATGGTTCATACCGAACGAGACACCTGTCTGTTTGCCATGCCCGGACGGGTTCAGCGTTAGATTAGTCACGTAGCCACCGGTGAAATGCGTGTAGTCGATATCGGCGTAAAGCTCGGTGCTTTTCGACAGCACATAGTTGATGCCCAGAATGGCGACACCCTTTCTTCCATCCACGCCGGCCGTCGTGTTCTTGTCGTCGTAATAAGCGCCCGTGACGTTGAAGACCGACGTTGCATGATAGCGGAAGCCACCCCACAGATATTGATTGCGCGTCTCGCCGTGCACCGTGGAAGGAACCGCTTGTGTTGCGAGCGAATAGCCGCCCATCAGATCAACGGGACCGAGCGTCACGGCACCGCCCGCGGTGTATTGATTGTTGGCGAAATACGCACTCGATGTGGCCGAAAATGGGTTCGAGCGATGCGTATAGCCTGCGCCGAACCTGAACAGTTTGGTGTGGTAATTCACACCGCCCGCGAGCATGGTGCCGCTCGCGAGACTGCCTGCTACACCGCCCGGTGCATAGACCGCGCGCGCCGTCCACGGGCCGAAGTCGCCGTGGTAGTGGATCGCGTTGTCGTCGCGGCCATTAGTGCCGCCCGAAATCGCTGCCGCTTCGGTAATGCCCAGATAATGCAGGTCGAATGGTTCGAAGTCCTTGATCAGCCGGTGCTGGAGCGTGAACTGATGGCCAATGTTGACCTGGCCGAACGGTCCGCCTATCCCAACCGTCGACGTACGCTGAAACAGCTGGTTGGTCGTGCTGCTGTTGGCGCCGGTCGAGAGAATGTAGCCCGCTTCCAGATTGAAGCGGACGTAGTAACCACCGCCCAGGTCTTCGATGCCGAGGAAACCCCAGCGATTCGATTTGTAGACGCCGTTCGATGCCATCGTCAGCGCCGCACCGCCTGCCTTCGTGCCGTTCACGAGATTGCGCAGACCGCCGTCCAGCGAGCCATACAGTGTCACGCTGCTTTGCGCGTGAGCGGCGCCGCCTGAGAGCCCCAACAAGGTCATTGCGGCCAGCGAGCGCCTCAGACCGATCCTGCGCGCACCGCTACCTGCTCCTCCAATTTCAAACATATCTCCTCCATTGACATCGTTAAATTCGTGGGGCGGGGGCTGTGCGGTGCGCTGCACTTCCCATGCCGTTAACCGTGGATTGCACGAAGGTCGAGTTCGAACTGCGTGCGACGACCTGTCATTGCGCTGTCTGAACTCGCGTGCCCGCGGCGCTCCCGTGGCGTCGAATCAGCGGGTCTCGTGCGTCGTCGGCGCCGGCGTTCGATCAGAATTGCGTGCGCAAACCGCCGCCGATCGTGGTGCCGCTCGACATCCTGCTCGCGCGATCCGACAGCACCGCCGCATAGACGTCGGTGCGCCTCGACAGCGGATAGTCATACGAGAGCGCCCAGCTGTTGCGATAAACCGAGCTATGGCCGCTACTCTTCGAATACGCGTCCGAGCCGAGAATCCTGCCGACGCCCACCGGAATCGAGAAGCCGATCTGGCCGGTATCGATGCCGACGTCGCCATTCGAGATCGAATCCCAGATGTGCTGGTATTGGCCGTACAACTTCACAAAGTTCAAGTCGTACGACACGCCGAGGTTCACCACCGACTGCGTCGTCAGTCCCGGCAGCACGGTGCCGAGGTCGCCGGCATTCAGGCTGTATTTGATCTGCTGATACACAACGGACGTCGCGAAACCGCCGTTGTTGTACGAGACCTGGCCGGTCCACTTGTTCTGGCCGAGATGGCCCGGATCGTTGCCGAACGAGTACATTGCGCGGCCGACGAAGCCGTTGAACGACGGCGACGCGTAGTACACGGCGTTCCACCATTCGCCCGCATTGCCGAATACGCCCTGGCCGTTCACGCCGACGTAGCTGTGCAGCACGATCGGCGAGAACACGAATGAGTTCCAGAAGGGGTTGAATGTAATTGTCGAGAACCACAGCAGCGGCGGAATCAGACCGGCGGTCGCCGTACCGTACCGGCCGCTCACCCCAACATACGCGTTACGCGAGAACAGGCCGTCGTGCGGAAAACCGGTGCGGCCCATCGAGCCGTTCTGGATATTGAAATAGCCTTCGAGGTCGAAAATGACCTTCGTGCCGCCACCGATATCCTCTGTTCCCCGTAGGCCAAAGTACGGTGCCGTCATGCCGCCGTTGCCCGCGATCACACTCGACTGACCGTTCATCGGCTTCTTGTAGCCGACGAACGCATCGAGAAGCCCGTAGAGCTGCACGCTCGATTGCGCGTGCGCGCCCTCAGCGAACAGAACTGCGCCAAGAACGAGCGCTTTCATCCCCAAATTTATTTTCATCTATGTCTCCTGCCTTTCCAAACCCTGGATTCGCCGCTGCGAAGGGGGTCGCCTTCACACGTCGGCATGCCGAAATTCGCTCCAAATGCCCGCAATATTTATTGATATGTAGTGCAAACTATTAAATGTGTGTTGCAGAACTTCTCTCGATACCTGCGCACGATCTTCAGAAATAACAGTGCGTAAGGATCCGGACGGGCAGCCCGCCCGGACATGTTTTGCGACCTTGCCTAAGCCTGGTTCCGGGCGCGGGAAGGCGCGGTCGACGACGGGCTCGGCTGTTGCTTCGAGCAAAGCAGCGAGTGCAGTGCGACGAGCGTGAGACCGCCGGAAATCACCGGCTGTTGAAACACGAGCTGGAGCATCAACGGCATCGCATGGAGGACTTCGGGTGAAATGAAGAGACCGCCGAGGCCAACGAGAAACGCGAGCCCCGACGCGATCAGTCGCCGATCGTCCCACTCGACGTGCGCGAGAATGTGTACGCCGTGCATGAAGACGATGCCGAACAGCAGCGTCGCGGCGGCCGAGATCACCGGAATCGGCACGACGACGAGCAGCATGTCGAACTTCACGCAGCCGCCGAGTACGATCAGGAGGATGCCCGCAGCGAGCGTCACGAAGCGCGACCCGACACGCGTCGCGCGCAGGATGCCAATGTTGTCCGGATACGCGATCGTGCTGAAGCCACCCCACACTGCCGCGACGACCGAGCCGAGCGCGACGCCGAACAGCCCTTCGGACATGCGGCCCGGACTCAGCGTCTCTTCGCCCCAATCGGCGACAGTCTGATAGAGGGCCATCGATCCCATGCCCGCCGGAATCAGCACGAGCAGGAACACCGCAACGAGATCGGGGCGCACGCCGAAGCCGAACGGAAAGATTCGCGGCTCGACGACGAGCGGCGCGGCGGCCACCGCCGCGAACGAAACCGGCTCGAACAGCGTGTAGGCCAAAGTGCCGAGCGCGAGGCCGAGCAGGATCGCCACGCGCCGCAACCGGCGGCCGCCCCACAGCATCGCGAACACGATACCGGCTACTGCGGCCGCGCCGGAAAGCAGGTTCACAACCGGAAAGCCGGGGCTTTTTGGGCTGCCGATCCAGGTCGGCAGCGCAACGCTGGCGATCTGCACCACGATCAGCATGACGATCATCCCGGAGATGACAGGCAGGCGCAAATGCCGCGCGAACATGCCCGCCACGCTGCGTCCGCGGATCGGTACCGTGAGGAGGCACCAGATCAGCGAGGCGGCGAAGAATGACCCGAATGCCGTACCGAGGCCGCCCGACTGCAAATGACCGACCGTCAGGAGCGCACCGAAACTGCCTGCGTAGGGACCCTGCGCGATCGGCAGGCGCAACAGCAGCACCGATTGCAGAATCGTGATGATTCCGCACGCCATGAAGGTCATCCCGTACAGGTACGCGATCTGGGGATCGGACAAATGAAATGCGCGGCCGAGAAGTCCCGGGAACACAAACATGCCCGTCATTCCAAAGACGTTCTGCAGCGCAAGCACGGCCAGTTGCGAGAGGGGCAACCGCTCGTTGATTCCGACGTCGAAGACGCGCGCCGGCGGATTCTCGGCGATGGCCTTCTGGATTGAAGCGCCGGGTTTCGGCATGTCTGTACTCAAGGTGTGTTCCATTAGAGCAAAAACGAAATCCTGTCTGGCGACGCGGACGGCAGCCGTGGCGCTCCCTTTCCCTTCAAGCGCCATCGCACGAAGGGAACCCTTGTATCCCCGGCGCGAACGACTCGCCCGCCCAGTTATCTTCAGTGATCCTTAGTTGTCGAGCGGAACGCCCTTTGTCTCGGGACCGAACCAGATCGACACCATGCCAACGATGAAGAGCAGCGATACCGCCGCCGATGCCGCTGGAAACGAACCGAACTTCGCGACCACCGCATTGCCGGCGATCGGACCAATACTCGTCAGCGCACGGGCCATGTTCCAGCAGAAGCCCTGCCCTGTCGCACGCACGCGGGTCGGAAAGAGCTCAGGTAAATATGCGGCAAACGTGCCGAAGGCGCCAATGACGAAGTAACCGTAGATCGGCATCAGCCACAGCACTCGACCGATGTCATGCACCGTGGTGAACAGCACTAGCGACACCACGAGCGACCCTGCCGAAAAGATGAAGTAAGACATCCGGCGGCCGAGCGCGTCGAGCATCCAGATCAGCGTCAGGTAGCCGAGCGTCGCGCCGATCATCATGAGAATGAATGCGTAGCTGACCGTCCCGCTGACGTCGCGATGATCGGCGGCCACAACCGACAGCTGATGAATCCAGCTCGGCAGGAACGTGAGCCCACCCCAGCAGCCAAGCATGGCGGCCGACGAGACGATCACGCCGATGATCGTCTTGCGGCGTAGTCCGGGCGCGAAGATGGCGGTGAAGGTTTGCATCGCCGATTCGGCCAAGACGCTGTCGCGCACTTGCACCCAGCGTTGGGGCTCAGGCACGAAGCGGCGCACGAGAATCGTGACGAGCGCGGGCGCGGCGCCCACGCCGAGTACGACGCGCCAGCCGAAGCGGCCGAGCAGCAGGTTGTCGAGGGCCGCCGCTAGAAAGCCAAACGCAAACGCCATCTGCATGATCTGCATGGCGCGGGCGCGTTGCCGGCCGGGCCACGATTCGGCGACGAGCGCGGCCCCTGCCGCCCATTCGCCGCCGATGCCGAAACCGGCCAGCGCCTGCGCGATAGCAAGCTGGGTCCAGGTCCTCGAGAATGCGCTCAGCAGCGTGAAGGCCGCGTAGATGACGATGGTCCAGCCCATGATGCGCGAGCGGCCAAAGCGGTCGGCGGCCACGCCGAACAGCACGCCGCCGATGCCCCACGTGAGCAGCTTGCCCGAAATGATATAGCTGCCGATCTTGCTGATTTCGGTCGCGTCAGTGCTGTGCAGCAGCTGGCCGACGCTCGGCACGAGCACGAGCGTGAAGAGATTCAGGTCCATCGAGTCGAACATCCAGCCGAGGAACGCCGAAATCAGCGCCAGCCACTGATAGCGCGACAACCTGACTCCCTGCGATTCGGCCGAAGCCACCGACGCCGCCTTGGCGCCCTGTGTTATGCCCATCGTTCCTGTCTCCTGATCTTCTGCGCAAAGGCAAGCGACTTGCCTGACACGGATCGTATGCCCGATTCATCATTCGGCGCAGTATAGCGTAATGCAATTAGATTGCAATACAGATTATTGTATTACGGTCTAACGACACCTCAGGGGGTGAATGAGATCCATCGCGTGAGGGTGTTGAGGGGAAGATCAGAAGAAACGGGGATTTCACCGCCCGCAATGAGGCGGAATCCGGGGCCGAACCGCCCGCTGGGAAAGCGCTGAAGACGCGGATGAGCAGGAAAAGAGCGCGTCGGGTTGTATGTAAGCCGTTGGTCGGACCGGACCGGCCCGATCCGCAAGCCGAGAAGCCGACACGACACGCCGCGCCGCGAAGATCTCACCCTCTGCCTGACATGTCGGGCACGAAGGAAATCGGCAGACGCGGCGTTTGTCGACTTAGCTGGCCGGTACGGCGAGCACCTCGACAGCAAGCCGTTCAGCTTGCTCGACATGGCGCTTGCACGCCGCTGCGGCCGCGTCGGCGTCGTTGCGCATGACGGCGTCGACGATCGTTGCGATTTCGTCATAGCTTTGCGGGAGGCGCCCTTCCTGCGAGAGCGTCGTCGCGCGCAGCATCATGACGCGCGTATGGACGAGACGCAGCATCTCCGTGAGTACCGGGTTGCCGGCGCCCTCGAGTATCACGTCATAGAACCGCGCCTTCTGTTTCAGGAAGAGCATGGTGACCTCCTCGCCCCGCATGTCCCGAATCGACGCGAGTTCGTTCAACGCCTGCTTCAGCGCGACACGCTGATCGTCCGTCGCCCGCTCGGTGAACTGCCTGCCCGCCAGCGCCTCAAGTACCCCACGCACTTCATAGAGACCTCTTGCCTCTTCTCCTGTCATCACGGAGACGATCGGACCTTTGTGCGGGATGATCTGCACAAGCCCCTCGGCCACCAGTTGGCTCAGCGCCTCACGAACCAGTGTGCGGCTCACCCCAAGCATTTCGCACAACTCGCGCTCGATCAACCGGTCGCCCGGTTTGAAGGTCAAGTCGCTAATACATGCGCGCAAACCGTCGATCACTTGCTGACGCAGCGTTGCCACCGGCCGCACTACCAATCTGTTGGTGTTCATTCCATCCCTTTGTCATATCAATGAGTGGGAGCTACGCCCAATACCGTAATACAATCATATTGACATTCTGCAGCGAAGCTCCGATACTGCCTACCATTATACAATCCTACAACCGTTGGACAAACCAGAGGATACTCATGGAAGACATCACGCTGTCGGAGCGCCGTGCCATCGGCGCAAAGATCCGCAAGGAAGTGCTGGGCGGGAGCCACACGCAGAGCAATGCCAACCCCCACCTGTTCGACACGGTGTTCCTCGAATACACGGAGGACGTTTGCTGGGGCAACGTCTGGAACCGCGCGGGCCTCACGCGCGCGACGCGCAGCATGCTGAATCTCGCGATGCTGGCGTCGCTCGGCCGCTGGCACGAGTTCGAAGTGCATACGCGCGGCGCGCTGAACAATGGCGTGACGGAAGAAGAAATTGCCGAAGTGGTGCTGCAGGCCGGCGTGTATGCAGGCATTCCGGTCGCGGCCGAAGGGCTGCGTCGCGCGAAGGCTGTCGTGCTCGACCAGAAAGCAAAAGCCGCTGCTGCCTGAAGGCGGCGTGCGCGTCGTGAAGGCGCCGCGCAATTCGTCATCTCATCCCAGACGCGCATGCCTGGTGGTCCAGTGGGGCGCAGGCGTTTCGCGCCGTGGGTTGCCGACCTGGTAGCCGATGGCGCGGAGCATCTGTCGCCCCCGCGCGTTACCCGTATAGCTCATGTCTCATTCAACTTTCTGTGAAATCCCAGCTGGCCGCATCGCCTACTCCCGTCGCGGGACGGGCCGGCCGCTGGTACTGCTTCACCCGATCGGCGTCGACCGAAGCTGGTGGGACGAATACGTCGAGCACTGGGCCGCGTCGCATGACGTCGTCGCGATCGATATCCGCGGCCACGGGGACTCCAGCAGCGTTCTCGCCCCCATTACGCTCGCCGATCATGCGGCCGACGTCGCCGCGGTGCTGCGTCAGGAACGCCTGACGGGTGCCACCCTGATCGGCGTCTCGATGGGCGGCATGATTGCGCAGCGTGTTGCGATCCAGTTCCCCGAGCTCGTTGGCGCGCTGATTCTCTGCGCAACGGCCGGCGGATTCCCCGACGAAGTGCGCCCGCGCATTCTCGCGCGCGGCGACATGAGCCGGCGCGGTTCGATGTCCGAAGTGATCGACGACACCATCACGCGCTGGTTCGCCGCAAACACGCCGCGTCCCGACCTTCTCCAGAAGTGTCGCGCGCGGCTCGCAGCGGACGACTGGTATAGCTGGAGTGCAAACTGGCAGGCGATCTCGCAGCTCGACAATCTCGCCGATCTGCCGGCCGTCTCGGCGCCGGCGCTCGTCGTCGCGGGCGATGCCGATGCGAGCATTGCGCCGGCGGTATCGCAGAAGATCGCCGAGGCGCTGCCGAACAGCCGTTTCGTCGTGATTCCAGGCGCGGCGCACTTTGGAGCGTTTGACATGCGCGACGTCTTCGCCACGGTGTTCGACGATTTTCTGTCGATCCTCGCGCCATGAAATGAAACCCGGGCCGCCCGCGCGTTGGGACAGTTTCGCGCGCCGCGTGGCTCAGTAGCGACTAGATAAGTGGAGCGGCGCCCGCACGGGCCGATCGCCCCAAGGAGGCAGTATGGCAATCACAATCCGTTCGTCTTTCACCGTCGATGCACCGCCCTCGGACGTCTGGAAGACCATGATCGACATCGAGCGGTCCGCACCGTGTTTTCCGGGCGCGGAACTCAAGGAACAGCAGCCCGACGGCAGCTACAAGGGCGGCTTCACCGTCAAGCTGGGCCCGCTCACGCTGAAGTTCGCGGGCAAATTCAAGATTGCTGAACAGAACGACGCCGAGCGCACGGTCGTCGTGTCCGCGAGCGGCACCGACACCAAAGGCCGTGGCGGCGCCGATGCGCAGATCAACGCAGTGGTGACCGACGCGGGCGGTGGCAAGACCACGGTCGACGTCGTTTCGGACGTGAACCTGTCGGGCACGGTCGCGCAGTACGGACGCGGTGCCGGGATGATCGAGGCGCTCTCGCAGCAAATGCTGAACCAGTTCGCAAAGAATTTGGCTGCACTCATGGAGGCGGACGCGGCACACGCCGCCCAAGCCGCTCCGGCCGCCGAGCCGAACCTCGCTAGTGAGCAGGGCGCGTCGAACACGGCCGCTGAACCAGATGCGCCGACGCCGGCCACCGAAGCGCGCCGCCCGCCGCCCGCGGCGGCACCGGTTGCGCCGCTCGACGCCGGCGCACTCGTGCGCAAGGCGATGTGGCAGTCGATCCGGAACTTCTTCGCGCGCCTCTTCGGGGTCAAGCAGCATCACTGACGAAGCCATCGCCGCACTATCGGAGCACGCATGAAACCCAGTGAATTCCAGTACCACGCGCCGACCACCGTCGACGAAGCCGCGCAGTTGCTCGGCACGCTCGAGGATGCGCGAGTGCTCGCCGGCGGCCAGTCGCTGATGCCGATGATGAACTTCCGGTATCTGATGACAAGTCACCTGATCGACCTGAACGGCGTCGAGGCGCTCACCCGCATCGAAGAGCGCAACGGCCGCCTTCACATCGGCGCAATGGCGCGGCAACGCGACATCGAACTGTCGCCGCTCGTCACGAAACGTGCGCCGCTGATCCGCGAGGCGTACCAGCTCGTGAGCCACAAGCAGATCCGCAACCGCGGCACGCTTGGCGGCAGCCTGTGCCAGCTCGATCCGTCGTCGGAGCAGCCGTGCTTCACCGCCGCGCTCGACGGCGTGCTGACGATCGCTCGCTACGAAGACGGCGCAGTCGCGACCCGCGAGCTGCCGATGTCCGAGTGGGCGCTGATGTATATGACACCCGCGCTCGAAGAAGGCGACCTGCTCGCCGGCATCTCGCTCGACATCTGGCCCGAAGGCCATGGCTACGCATTCGAAGAGTTCGCACGGCGCCATGGCGATTACGCGATCGTCGGCGTCGCGGCACTCTGCACCGCCGATGCGCAAGGGCACCTCGACCGCATTTCGCTGACGATCTGCGGCGTGGCCCCCGGCCCCGTGCGGATGCACGACGTCGAGACCGCCCTGCGCGGCCGCCCGATGGACGACAGCGCGCTGCGCATCGCGAGCGACGCCGCGCGCGCGCTCGACGTGATGACCGACGCGCACGTGAGTACGGACTACCGCCAGCATCTCGCCGGCGTCCTGACCGAAAGAGCGCTGAAGACAGCGTTCTCGCGCGTCGCAAGACAATCCTAGAGTGACAAAGGAGATAGACATGGAGACTCATACCGTCAGAGTCGTCGTCAACGGCACCGCTTATGAGCGCGAGGTCGAATCGCGTCGCATGCTCGGTGACTTCCTGCGTCACGACCTCGATCTCACCGGCACGCACTACGGTTGCGAGCACGGCGTATGCGGTGCCTGCACCGTCTTGATCGAAGGCCGCACCGCGCGCGCCTGCCTGACGCTCGCCGCCCAGGTGAACGGCCGCTCGCTGACCACCGTCGAAGGGCTTGCCCACGCGGATGGCACGCTCAACGAGTTGCAAAAGGCCTTTACCGAAACGCACGCGCTGCAATGCGGCTTCTGTACGCCCGGCATGCTGATGACGCTGACCGAACTGTTGAACGAAACGGATTCGCCGACCGAAGCCGAGATCCGCGAAGCGATCACGGGCAATCTGTGCCGCTGCACGGGCTACCAGCCGATCGTGGCCGCGGCCCTGCTCGCCGCGCAACGCATCCGCGATCAGCGTGCCGCCGCCCCGGCCGCGCACGCCACGGAGTAACACGATGGAAATTTCCGATCTGAAAGCTACCCCCACCGACCAGCGCTACATCGGCAAGCGCGTCACGCGCACCGAGGACAAGAAGCTGCTGCAAGGCCAGGGTTCCTACGTGGACGACCTGCACTTGCCGAACATGCTGCAGGCCGCGGTGCTGCGCAGCCCGCACGCGCACGCGAAGATCATCTCGATCGACTGCACGGCCGCCCGCGAACTCAAGGGCGTGCACGCCGTCTACACGCACGCGGACCTGAGCGGTCGCGCACGCGGCCGCGCGCCGTCGATGCTGCCGAACCCGGCGATCCGCTTCGAGCGCACCCAGGAACTGCTCGTCTCTACGGAAGTCACGTTCGCGGGCGAAGCGGTGGCGTTCGTCGTCGCGGACAACCGCTATATCGCGGAAGACGCGTGCGGTCTGATCGAGATCGAGTACGAGACGCTGCCCGCCGTCGCCGACTGTCGAGACGGCCTGCGTCCCGAGTCGCCCCTTTGCCACACCGACGCGAAAGACAACGTCGTCGCGCACATCGAAATGGGTTTCGGCGACATCGACGCAGCCTTCAACGAAGCGCCGCACATCGTCGAGGAAACGTACTGGCAGAACCGCGGCTCCGCACATCCGATGGAGACGCGCGGTTATCTCGCCGAATATCATTCCACCAACGGCGAGTTGACCGTCTGGTCGTCGGGTCAGGCGCCACACCACGAGAAAAAGAATCTCGTCGAGCTACTCGAGTGGGATGCCGAGAAGCTGCGTGTGCTGATGAACGACGTCGGCGGCGGCTTCGGTCCGAAACTGCCGTTCTATCCGGAAGAGGCGCTTGTCTCGATCGCGGCGATCGCGCTCAAGCGTCCCGTCAAATGGATCGAGGACCGGCGCGAGCACTTCCTCGCGGTCACGCAGGAGCGCGACCAGTGGTGGACCGTGCGGATGGCGCTCGGAAACGACGGCAAAATCCGCGGCGTCAAGCTGGAGATGGTGCACGACAACGGCGCGTTCCTGCCGTGGGGCATCATCACGCCGTACATCTCGATCACGACGACACCCGGCCCGTATGTGATCCCCGCGATGGGCGCAAAGCTCGACGTCGTCTACACGAACAAGTGCGCAACCTCGCCGGTGCGCGGCGCAGGCCGTCCTCAGGCAGTGTTCGCCATGGAGCGGATTCTCGACAAGGCCGCGCGCGCACTCGGCATGGACCGCGCGGAGTTACGCTGGCGCAATCTGATCCAGCCGGAGCAGATGCCGTATGACGCGGGTTTCATCTACCGCGACGGCAGCCCGCTGCGCTATGACAGCGGCGATTATCCGGCCTGCCAGAAAGCAGCGCTCGAACGCGCGAACTACGCGAGCTTCGCCACACGCAAGGCTGACGCGCGCCGTGAGGGCCGCTTCGTCGGCATCGGCATGGCGAGCTTCGTCGAAGGCACCGGCATGGGCCCGTTCGAGGGCGCGACGGTGCGCGTGCAGGCGAACGGCCGTATCGCCGTGATCACCGGTGCATCGCCGCAAGGCCAGGGCCACAAGACGACCTTCGCGCAGATTTGCGCCGAACAGCTGAACGTACCGCTCGAAACGATCGACGTCATTACCGGCGACACGGGCGGCATCTCGATGGGTGTCGGCACGTTCGCGAGCCGCGTCACGGTCAATGCCGGCAACTCGGTCTATATCGCCGCCCAGGCCGTGGGCGAGAAGATGCTCACGCTCGCCGCCCACCTGTGGAAGTGCGAACCCGCCGAGCTTCTGCTCGTCGAGGGTCATGTGGCGCGCCGCTCGGGCATCGAACACCGCATGAGCTACGGCCAGCTCGCGAAGATCTCGCAGGGCATGCCGGGCTTCACGATGCCCAAGGGCCTCACCGCCGGCCTCGAGGAGACGAAATACTTCTCCCCCGCGCAGTCGACGTATTGCAACGGCACAGCCGTCGTGGAACTCGAAGTCGATCGCGAGACCGGCCACATCACGATTCTCAATTATGTGATGGCGCACGACTCGGGCAAGCTCATCAATCCAATGATCGTCGACGGCCAGGTGATCGGCTCGGTGGCGCACGGCATCGGCAACGCGACGCTCGAATGGATGCAGTACGACGAGAACGCGCAGCCGACCACGACGAACTTCGGCGAATACCTGCTGCCGATGGCGACCGACGTGCCGAACATCGACATCGTGCACCTCGAAACGCCCTCGCCGCTGAATCCGCTCGGCGTCAAGGGCGCGGGCGAAGGCGGCACGATTCCGGCAGCGGCGGCAATCGTCGGGGCGATCGAGGACGCGCTCTCGGAATACGGCGTCGAATTCACCGAAGCGCCGCTCGTACCGCAGCGGGTTTTCCAGAAACTCAAGGAGGCCGGCGCCTACGCGCGCTGACCTGCGCGGGCGCTCGCTCGTCGCGGGCGCTCATCCCCTGTTTTCATTGTTTGGACCTCTTCTCCATGACGACCGAATTCATCGCAGCGCTCCACGATTCCGAATACCGGATCACCCTTAGCCAGCCGGACCTGGGCAACACGCTGACGCTCGACGCAATGCGCGCGCTCGCCGCCGAGATCCGCAAGGCCGGCCGCGACAGCGCCGTGAAGATCATCCGCATCCGCGCGTCCGGTCCCGCGTTCTGCCGCGGCCGCGCGGTCAGCGCGCCGCCGGCCACGCCGCCGACGTCCGCGCAGTTCCGCCGCAACGTGGCCGATCCGATTCTCGACGTCTACCGCGCGATGCACGAAAGCGAAGTGCCGCTGCTCGCCGAAGTGCAAGGCGATGCGGAAGGATTTGGCTGTGCGCTCGTCACCGCGTGCGACATGGCCGTCGCCTCGGACAGCGCGCGCTTCAGCTTGCCCGAACTGCAGAAAAACCTGCCGCCGACGCTCGTGCTGTCCGTGCTGCGCCACAAGGTGCCGCCGAAGGCGTCCGCGCACATGGTCTACCTGACCGAGACCATCGACGCGGCGAATGCGCGCGAGTGGGGCATCGTCGCCGAAGTCGTGGCGGGCGCGAGCCTGAGCGAGCGAGCGGACGCGATGGTCGCCTCGATCTGCACGCGTGACCGGATCGCCATCGCGACGCTGAAGACGTACTTCCGCGAGATCACGATTCCCGACTTCTCGCTCGCGAGCGAAGTGGCGGGGGCGTCGCTCGCCAACGCAATGACGTCGATGCGCCGCTGATACACCACCGACGTGTCGTCGCATTGCACGCGCGCGGCACGTGTGAGACGGATCGAACACGCAACACTGCGCCCGCTTCGGGCAGCACTTCAAGCAATAAGGACGCCGCGCAACGCGGCGCTTCACGGGACATCTAGCCATGGCTGATCAAGACACCACTTCCACGTCTTCCGCGCAAGCCGGGTACGCGGACCTGCACGAACACATCGCGCGCCTCGAAGCGGCGGGCTTGCTGTACCGGATCGACGAGCCGGTCAATAAGGACACCGAGATGCATCCGCTCGTGCGCTGGCAGTTCCGCGGCGGCATTCCGGAAGCCGATCGCAAGGCATTCCTCTTCACGAATATCGTCGATAGCAAGGGCCGCAAGTACGACATTCCGGTCATCGTCGGCGGCATCGCCGCGAATCCGGAGATCTACCGGATCGGCATGAACGTGCCGTCGCTCGACGACATCGGCGACGCGTGGAACCGTGCGATCGACAATCCGGTGCCCCCTGTCGTCGTTGAAAGCGGCCCCGTGCATGACATCGTGATCGAAGGTAAGGACCTCGAAGGTCCGGGCAACGGCCTCGAATCGCTGCCGCTGCCGATCTCGACGCCGGGCTTCGATGCCGCGCCGTACATGACGATGACCGGTGTGATCTCGCGCGATCCGGAAACCGGCGTGCAGAACATGGGCACCTATCGCGGCCACCTGAAGTCGGCCACGCGGCTCGGCATGATGATGCTCGTGAACCTGCGCGCGGGCGGCCTCGACCATTGGCGCAAGTACGCGGCGAAGGGCGAGAAGATGCCGGTCGCCATCGTGCTCGGCGCGCCGCCGCTCGTCGCGTTCCAGGGCCCGCAGAAACTGCGCCCGAACGTCGATGAACTGAGTGTCGCCGGCGGCCTCGCCGGTGCGCCGATCCGCGTCGTCAAGGGCCGCACCGTCGATCTGCTGGTGCCGGCCGAGGCGGAGGTCGTCGTCGAGGGTTACGTCGATCCGCAGTATCTCGAACCGGAAGGTCCGTTCGGCGAAAGCCACGGTTACGTCGCGCTCGAAGACTACAACCTCTCCATCGAAGTCACGGCAATCACGCGCCGCAAGGACGCAGTACTGACATCGATCATCTCGCAGGTCACGCCGTCCGAATCGAGCGTCATCAAACGTCTCGCCTACGAGCCCATGTTCCTGCGCCACTTGCGCGACCATCTGGGCATTCGCGGCATCCGCAAGGTGTCGCTGCACGAGCCGCTCACGAATTTGCGGCGCTTCGTATTCCTGCAGTTCGAGCGCGGCGCGAAACGCACCGAGGTTTGGCGCGCGCTGTACGGCACGATGTCGCTGCAGGCCGCGATCGGCAAGTTCGTGATCGCGATCGACGACGACATCGATCCCGACAACGCGGACGCCGTGTTCTGGGCGATGGGCTATCGCTGCAATCCGGTCGAGGATGTGAAGCTGATTCCGTACCGCGAGCCGGGCCACGGTCCGCGCTCGGACCACGCAACCGGCCTCGATTCGGCCATGCTGATCGACGCGACGATGAAAACGCCCATGCCGCCGCTCGCGCTGCCGAAGAAGGAATACATGGAGAACGCGAAGGTGCTGTGGGAACGTCTCGGCCTGCCGAAGCTGAAGCCGGAGTCGCCGTGGTACGGCTACTCGCTCGGCGACTGGACCGAGGAATGGGATCGCAACGCCGAGCAGGCGACGCGCGGCGAATGGATGCAGCGCGACGCGTCCTACCAGACGCGCCGCCGCAGCGGCGTCGAACCGAATTCGCCGGTACGCGGCGTCGAGGGCGATCGTGGCGATGAATAACGGTACTCCGGAGCGGATCATCGTCGGCATCACCGGCGCATCCGGCGTGATCTACGGGATTCGCGCGCTCGAACTTCTCGCCGAGGCGGGCGTCGAGACGCATCTCGTGATCAGCAAGGCCGCCGAGTTGACGATGACCTACGAAACCGACGTCCGCGCCGCCGACCTGCGCGCGCGCGCGTCGCACTGGTATTCGCCCGGCGACATCGGCGCGGCCATTTCCTCGGGCTCGTTCAAGACGAAGGGCATGCTGATCGTGCCGTGCTCGGTGCGCTCGATGAGCGAGATCGCCACCGGCATCACGAGCTCGCTGGTCAGCCGTGCCGCCGACGTCGTGTTGAAGGAGCGCCGGCGTCTCGTGCTCGGTGTGCGCGAGACGCCGTTGCACGGCGGACACCTGCGCACGCTCGTGCAGCTCTCGGACATGGGCGCGGTCATCGCGCCGATCGTCCCGGCGTTCTACTCGAAACCGCAAACGATCGACGACATCGTCAATCACACGGTCGGCCGCATGCTCGATCTGTTCGACATCGATACCGGCGTGGTCAAGCGCTGGAAAGAGCAGCCATAAGCCTGGTCATGCGGCAGTAACGCAGACGCCGCCCCGCTTTCATCAACATCACAGGACCGCCGCGCCGCGTGCGTCGGCGGGCCGCCCTTTGCGACGATCATGACTGAATCCAATCCGCTTTCCCGGCTCGCCGACCCGAGCCTGTTGCGCACGCTCGCCTACATCGACGGCGCCTGGTGTGGTGCCGACGATGCCCGCACATTCGCCGTCAATGATCCCGCCACCGGCGAGAAGATCGCCGACGTGCCACTGATGACCGGCGTCGAAACACGCCGCGCGATCGAAACCGGCGAACGCGCGCAGCGCGGCTGGCGCGCGCTCACCGCGGCGCAGCGCGCGGCGGTCCTGAAGCGCTGGCACGCGCTGATGATCGCGAACACGGACGACCTCGCGATCATCATGTCGGCCGAGCAAGGCAAGCCGCTCGCGGAAGCGAAAGGCGAGATCGGTTACGCGGCGTCGTTCATCGAATGGTTCGCCGAGCAGGCCAAACGGATCGACGGCGACGTGCTCGCCTCGCCGGCCGCCGACAAGCGGATGCTGGTGACGAAGGAGCCGATCGGCGTCTGCGCCGCGATCACGCCGTGGAACTTCCCGGCTGCGATGATCACCCGCAAGGTCGCGCCCGCGCTCGCCGCCGGCTGCGCGATGATCGTGAAGCCGGCCGAAGCCACGCCGCTCTCGGCGCTCGCGCTGGCCGAACTCGCGCATCGTGCGGGCGTACCGTCCGGCGTGTTCAGCGTGGTCGTCGGCGATCCGCGCGCGATCGGCGCGGAGATGACCGCCAACCCGATCGTGCGCAAGCTCTCGTTCACGGGCTCGACGCCAGTGGGCCGACTGCTGATGAGCCAGTGCGCGCCGACGGTCAAGAAGCTTTCGCTCGAACTGGGCGGCAACGCGCCGTTCATCGTGTTCGACGACGCCGATCTCGACGCGGCGGTCGAAGGCGCGCTCGCCTCGAAGTATCGGAACGCCGGGCAAACCTGCGTGTGCACGAACCGCTTCTACGTGCAGGACAGCGTGTACGACGCGTTCGCCGAAAAATTCGCGGCGGCAGTCGCGCGTATCAAGGTCGGCAACGGTTTCGAGAGCGGCGTCACGCAGGGCCCACTCATCAATGAGGCTGCCGTCGAGAAGGTCGAAGCGCACATCGCCGACGCGGTGTCGCACGGCGCACGCGTGCTCGCCGGCGGCAAGCGCCTTGCGCCCGGCACACTTTTCTTCGAGCCGACCGTGGTCGAGGGCGTCACCGCGTCGATGCGCTTCGCCACCGAGGAAACCTTTGGCCCGGTCGCCCCGCTGTTCCGCTTCCACGACGAGCACGAGGCCGTCGCGGCGGCGAACGCCACCGAGTTCGGTCTCGCCGCCTACTTCTACAGCCGCGACATCGGCCGGGTCTGGCGAGTGGCCGAGGCGCTCGAATACGGCATGGTCGGCATCAACACCGGCCTGATCTCGAACGAAGTCGCGCCGTTCGGCGGCGTCAAGCAATCCGGCTTGGGCCGCGAAGGCTCGAAATACGGCATCGAGGAATATCTCGAGATCAAGTACCTGTGCATGGGTGGTCTCTGAGCGATGCCGCTTCGGCGCCAGTTGCCGGCCCGAATTCGTCAGGCCAGAACCAACGCCCAGCAGTCGTTCGACAGCAGTCCAGACGCCGCCTGGGCGCCATGCGTCAGTGGGTAAAGCCGCGTTGACACCCTCAACATCGGCATGCAATCATACAATCATGCAAACTTACCCACCCATTGGGTTTCATATCAAGGAGACAGAATGTCATCATCGCCTCACGATCTTTCGCAAACGGCCGCCGCCGGCGGAGCCCCGCGCGACCTGCAGGAACATATCGCCCGGCTGGAGGCCAAGGGGCTGCTGACCCGCATCGAGCGGCCGATCAACAAGGACACGGAGCTGCACCCGCTCGCGCGCTGGCAGTTCCAGGGCGGGCTGCACGAAGATCAGCGCCGCGCTTTCCTGTTCACCAATGTGGTGGACGGCGACGGCCAGACTTATGACATCCCGGTGCTGATCGGCGGGCTTGCCGCCTCGCCCGAGATTTACGCCACCGGCCTCGGCCTGCCGGTCGAGCAGATCGGCAAGGCCTGGACGGAGGCGATCGCCGAGCCGGTTGCCCCCGTCACGGTGACGCAGGCGCCCTGCCAGGAGGTGGTGATCAGCGGCGATGCGCTGAAGGAGAAAGGCCTGTCGCGCCTGCCCGTGCCGGTTTCCACGCCCGGCTTCGACGCGGCGCCTTACCTGACCGCGACGCTTTGCGTGACCAAAGATCCCGAGAGCGGCGTTCAGAACATGGGCACTTACCGCGCCGCGCTGAAGTCGGAGAACCGGCTGGGTGTGCGCATGGCGAGCCGCCTGTCAGGAGCCGGCGGTTATCTCCATTGGGAGAAATATCGGGCCAAGGGCCAGCAGATGCCGTGTGCCATCGTGCTAGGCTGCGCGCCCGCCGTGCTGTTCACCGGGCCGCAGAAGCTCCAGATCGACCAGGACGAGATGGCCGTCGCCGGCGGCCTGATGCGCGCGCCGGTCGAAGTGGTGCGCTGCAAGACCATCGATCTCGTCGTTCCCGCCGATGCCGAAATCGTGATCGAAGGCCTGATCGACACCGATGCGTTGGAGCCCGAAGGCCCGTTCGGCGAAAGCCACGGCCACATCGCGCTCGAAGACTACAACATGTCCATGCACGTCACCGCGATCACGATGAAGAAGAAGCCCGTCTTCGTCTCGATCATCAGCCAGGTCACGCCCAGCGAAAGCTCCGTGCTGAAGAAAGTGGCCTACGAGCCCTTGTACCTCGAGCATCTGCGCAAGGTGATGGGCGTGCGCGGCATCGAGCGGGTGGTGATGCACGAGCCGCTGACCAACCTGCGCAAGGTGATCTTCCTGCAGTTTGCGCGCGGCACGCAGCAGGCGGAAGTCTGGCGCGGCCTGCAAGGGGCCGCGACGCTCCAGGCGCAGTGCGGCAAGCTGGTCATCGCCGTCTCCGAGGATATCAACCCGGAAAACGCCGATGCGATCTTCTGGTCGTTGGCCTATCGCGCCGACTTCACCCACGACCTGCACGTGACGCCCTATCGCGCCAGCGGCCATGGCCCCAAGTCCGGTCGCGCGCCGCTCGAAAGCACCCTGCTGATCGACGCGACGCTGAAGCACGCCATGCCGCCGCTGGCCCTGCCGAAGGAGCCATACATGAGCGCGGCACGCAAGATCTGGGAAGAGCTGGAACTCCCCGCCCTCACGCCGCAGCCGCCATGGCACGGCTATCACCTGGGCGACTGGGACAAACGCTGGGATGAGTATGCAGAGGCGGCGACCTCCGGCGGCTGGCGCGAGACGGGCGAGCGCACCTGGGCCAACCGGCGTGGCGGCGTAAAGCCGGAAACACCGGTGCGCGAGGCCTCGGGCGGCCACAGCGAGTGAGCTCCAACGCGCCAGCCGAATGTAAACAACCCCTGGAGCAGAGGCATCCGGAGACCGCCATGACTCAAAAGAATACCGTCGATATCGCCCACGTCGTCGAGACGCAGGAGCGCAGCTGGTTCACCGTGACCCTCTTCGTTCTGTGCGCCCTCGTCATGCTGGCGGACGGCTTCGACAATCAGGCTTTGAATTACGCCGCCCCCGGCATCATCAAGGAGTGGGGCATCAACCGGGCCCTGATGACGCCCGTGTTCAACGTGAGCATCATCGGCTGGATGGCCGGTTCGGTCGTCTTTGCCATGCTGGCCGACCGCATCGGCCGGCGGCGCGCGATCCTGCTGGCCACCACGCTGTTCGGCGGCTTCACTTTCGCCGTGCCGTTCGCCCACAATCTGGTCGAACTGTCGATCCTGCGCTTTTGCGCCGCGCTCGGCATCGGCGGCGGCATGCCGATGGCGGTGTCGCTGATCACGGACTATGCCCGCTCGGGTAAGCGGGGGCTGATCATTACCCTGCTCTATCTCGGTTACACCGCCGGCTCGTCCGGCGGCGGCCTTCTCGCGGCGGAGATCATCCCGGCCCATGGCTGGCGCTCGGTCTTCTATGTCGGAGGCGCCGGCGCCGTGGTGGTGGGCATCGTCCTGTTCGCCGGCCTGCCTGAATCCATCCGCTACCTGGCCCTGCGCAACCCCACCAGCCAGCGCATCCTGGCCTATGCCCGCAAGCTGAAACCCAGCGCGCAATTCGCGGACGACACGCGCTTCACCATCCAGGAGCAGGCGCGCACGGGGGTGCCGGTAAGGCACCTCTTCACTGAGGGTCGTTCGGCCATGACCGGCTTCCTGTGGCTGGCGCTCGGCTTTTCCTTCGTCACCCACTTCTTCCTGTCGCAGTGGATGACGACGTTGCTGACCGATGAAATCGGCTTCGCCAATGCGGCCCGCAGCCAGGCCCTGTTCCAGCTTGGTGCCGGCTTCAGCTGGTTCTTCGGCTGGATGATCGACAGAAAGGGCGTATCGGTGATGACGCTCACGATGATCCTCGGCGCCATTCCCGTGGCGGCCCTCGGGCTGGCCGTCGGAATGGGTGCCGGTACCGGCGCCGGTCTCACCATGGCGATGGCGCTGGTCTCGGGTCTGCTGGTGCTGGGTGGGAATATCGGCCTCAATGCCATTTCGAGCATGATCTATCCGACCTTCATCCGGTCGACCGCGACCGGCGCCTCCTTCGCGGTGGCGCGCATCGGCGCCATCGTCGGCCCGCTGCTCGCCGGTGTCCTGATCGCCGTCGGAACGCCGATCGGAACGATCTTTCTTCTCGGTGCGCTGCCGATGCTGGCGGCCGGTGTCGCCTGCTTCATGCTCAACAGGACCATCACGCCAGAAGCCGCGCGAGAAATGTCCTTGCGCTCGGCGCTGTCGCGGCACTAGCGAGTGTCTTCCGAAGCCTTGTCATACGGCGCCGGTGCGGGACCGGCGGCTCCAACAGGTAATTATCTTCATGGATAGCGTCAATCTCGAAGTGCTGAAGGCGAGTGTTCGCTGGATCGAAAGCGGCCGTCGCGTGCTGCTTGTCACCGTAGTCAAGACGTGGGGCTCGTCGCCGCGGCCCGAAGGCGCGATGCTGGCAATCTGCGAAGACGGCTCGGTGGTCGGCTCGGTATCCGGCGGCTGCATCGAGGACGACCTGATTGACCGCGTGCGCCGGCTCGGCATCGAGCAGACGGTCCCGCAAGCGCTGAAGTACGGCATCTCCGCGGACGAGGCGCATCGCTTCGGATTGCCGTGCGGCGGCACGATCGAGCTGGTGCTCGAACCGCTGACGCGTGCGAGCGGCATCGACGATTTGTATCGCCGGGTAGCCGCCGGGGAACTCGTCGCGCGCTCGCTCGACATGGCAAGCGGCGCGGCGAGGCTCATGCCGGCGCACTCGACCGACGGCACCGATTTCGACGGGCACCGGCTGCTGACCCTTCACGGTCCGCGTTACCGGATGCTCGTGATCGGTGCTGGTCAGCTCTCGAACTATCTTTGCCAGATCGCACTCGGCCTCGACTATCAGGTGACCGTGTGCGATCCGCGAGAGGAGTACACCGACGGCTGGCACGTACCGGGCACGACGCTCGTGCGTTCGATGCCGGACGACACCGTGCTCGACATGAAGCTCGATGAGCGCTGCGCGGTCATTGCGCTCACGCACGACCCGAAGCTCGACGACCTCGCGTTGATGGAGGCGATCAGAACGCCCGCATTCTACGTAGGCGCGCTGGGCTCGCGCCGCAACAATGCCGCAAGACGCGAGCGGCTCGAAACCCATTTCGATCTCAACAAACATGAACTTGCCCGGTTGCGCGGGCCCGTTGGCATTTATATCGGCAGCCGTACGCCGCCGGAAATCGCGGTGTCGATCCTCGCCGAAATTACAGCGGTCAAGAACGGTGTGGCATTACCCGGCGAATTTCGGGTCGAAGAAGCGAAAACCACGCTGGAAATCGCGGTGAATGAACAGACGAACTGCGCCGTAGCGGAGCGTCATTCATTCACGTAGATAGTGGCCAGTTATTCCGACTCCATTCATAGCCATCACCGCCTCACTGGGCGAATTCTGCAATCGACTACCTGACTGACTTCAAGACCGTCCAGCCCGACTCGATGTGCTTGCGCATTGCGAGCATCGTGGCGGTGACGTCTCCTGATGCATGCGCCTGCAGAATCTCATCATGCTCCCTGGCCGCATCCTGAGCGCGGTTCCCGGCGGCGTTGATAATATCGAACGGATAAGGTGCCCACAGAATCTGCGTGAAATGCAAAGTCTGCGGCGAGCCCGGTTTCTCCCCTGCCGTGTTCGGCGCCGGCGCGGGCATCTTCTTTCTCGGCTACGTGCTGTTCGAAGTACCGAGCGCAATGCGCGACACGTTCTGTTGAAGCACCGCGTGTCGTGTGTTCGGCGTGGGGCATCGGGCTTTCGCCATCAATCGGTTTTCCCGGTCAATGCGCGCCGCGCGGTTTCGCCTTCAGCGTGCGACGCCGCGTAAAAAACTCTCGCTCGGCCGATGATGATCTTCAACATCGCGATCACGGGCACGGCGAGAAAAATACCCGCGACGCCACCGAGCTGATCCCCCGCCAGCAGCCCGACGATGACGAGAAACGGGCTGACCTCCACGCCTTCGCTCATCAGATAAGGGTTGAGCACATAGTCCTGAAACAGCCGGTACAGCCCGATAAAAACCACCAGCCACAGCAGATGCGGATAGCCGCTGAACACCGCGACCACCAGCGTGATCGCGACAGCGGCGAGCGGTCCGGCAAACGGGACGAACTCCAGCAAGCCCGCGCTCACCGCGAGCAGGAACGCGTAAGGCACGCCGAGCAGCGAGAACGCGACGCCATAGCAGATCAGCGTGGCCAGCGATAAAAACAGCAACGCACGCACGTACTTCGACAACAGCACGTTCAGGTCCGTGACGATCTCCGCCCACAGCGTGCGATGTCGCGCCGTCAGCAGTTCGAGAAACGCGTCGCGCATCTGCGGACCTTCCTTGATCAGCAGAAAGCTCAGAATCGGAATCAGCACGAGGTAGATCAGATTGCTCGCCGCATGCACGACGCCGAGCCCGACGCTGCGGGCCACCGGCACGGCCTTGTCGGAACCGGTCTCGATCTGGCTGCGCACGAAATCGACGATCCGTTCGCGCAATGGTTCGAGAAAGTGCGGCAACGGTAAGCGACTGGGCACATCCGACTTCAGCAAGGTGGGCAGTTGCGCGAACAGATGCGTCGCCTGATCCTGCAACTGCACGCCGAAGATCGAACCGACCACTGCGATGAGCGCGACGACGACCACGAACACCAGCGCGATCGATGCGACCCGCGGCATGCGGCGCGGCCTGACGCGCTCGACGAGTTCGACCATCGGGTAGATCAGATAGCTGAAGAACACCGCGAACACCACCACCAGCACGGTGGTCGACGCGATATAGATGACGAAAAACAGCAGCGCGATCAAGGACGCGGTCCAGACTTTTCTGGCCGTGCAGACATCGAATCCCAGCATGAACCTTCCTCGAGTAGACGATGAGTAGACGACGAGATCCGGCGCCTCGAGCGCGCCGGGAACATCGGACAATATCCGGCGGCCGCGGGA
Organism: Paraburkholderia sp. TE9906; assembly: GCF_056279605.1. Taxonomy (NCBI): domain Bacteria; kingdom Pseudomonadati; phylum Pseudomonadota; class Betaproteobacteria; order Burkholderiales; family Burkholderiaceae; genus Paraburkholderia; species Paraburkholderia sp. TE9906. The sequence goes on along the minus strand of NZ_JBWCCT010000014.1, from coordinate 44,353 downwards.
TTGGAAACGCGTGCCGTGGATCGGCTACAACAGCTTGCCTAGCAGAAAGCCGACGCCCGCCGCGATCAGCAACGCGCCGAGCGGATTATTGCGCGTCGCTTCGGCGAGTTGCTCGACGCTTTCGCCGTATTTCGCCTGCGCTTGCCCGGATAGCTGGCGGACCTTGCCCTCGGCCTGCAAGTCGAGATCGCCCGTCAGGCCGCCGACGGCGTCCTGCACTTGACCCGCTGCGTCTTTGAGCGTTCCGTCGAGCTGGTTTGCATTCATCGTGATTGTCCTTTGAGGTTTAAGAGGGAGAGGTGAGAGGTGAGTTTGCGCCCGTTGAGCGTATGCCGCTCTACGGGCCTGAAACTGATCGAGGGGCAGCGCTGCGGCGCGTGGCGATGATCGCCCTACCTTTTCGCGCGGTCGCGCAGCGCGTCGACCGCTTCACCGAGCTTCGCCTGCACCCGGCCGGCCAGCTTTTCAGCCGCGCCCTCGGCCTGTGTCATGCGATTGCCTGTGACCTTGCCGATCGCTTCCTTCACCGAGCCCTTGAGTTGCTTCGCTTCACCTTCGATACGATTCTTGTCCATGACGTTTTCCCCAAACGATTGAGTTGCAGACAGGTGATGCTGGAGATGAATGAATTGCCGGGTGGGTTGCAACGTTGCGGTGCTACGTGCGAGCGCGTTCGTCGTGGGCACCGGTTGCGGGTTCGCTGCACCGCTTCGATGCATGTTGCCCGATGCCGCGCATGGCATCCGTTGCACCTGCATTCGACCCGCGCATCACTCCAACATCATTTCGTGGACCGCTTCGCTTTGCGCGATCCGCTTCGGAGCAACAATTTGGGGATGTCAGCACACTTTGTGCCTGGGGACGTCGGAGGAAGGGAGTACCGCTGGAAAAAACCACGCATGCGGCCTTCGTGACCGTGCGCGCGAGTCAGTCAGCGCGAGGCTGCGATCGCGGACGTGCTACCGACTGTCAGATGACGACTCGCCAGATTGCCGCTCGCGTTCGCCTTGCCGGTGAGCGGAAATTCCTGTTCCGGTACAGCGCATCGATTGCAATTCTTGCCGGAGGCTGCTCGCGCCCAATAGCGCGCGCTCTGCGCAGTTGCGCCGTTGCGCCGCATCTTCGCTACTCCGTCCCCAACCCGGCCAGCGGATGTTCCTCGCTCTTCCACGGCGAAGCGAGAAAATGCCGGACCCGTTCCGGCCGCACTTCCGCGAGCGTCGCGGGCGCCCAGCGCGCTTTGCGATCCTTGTCGATCAACTGCGCCCGCACCCCTTCGCAGAAATCACCCTCCTCGATCACCCGTTTGACGATGCCCAGCTCCATGCGGAAACACTCGGCGAGCGTCATCTGCCGGCCGCGTAACAGCGCTTCCCGTGTGACGCAGAGCATCGTCGGCGAGTGGCCGGTCAGTGCGTCGTGCGTGGACTGCAACCACTGTTTCACCTCGCGCGGCGGCTCGCGCTCCAGATCGTGGCGCAACGTTGCGATGATCCGCTCGACGCTCGAGCGCCGGTCGAAGTGCCGGGCGATCGATTGCGTCAACGGCTCCAACGCGGCATGCGGAACGATGTTGCACGGCGGCTCGAACACACCGCGCAACGCGGTCATCAAATCGCCGTCATGCGACATGCGCTGCAAACGTTCCTCGAAGCTTGCGAGCCATTCCGCCGGCACGCACAGGTCAGCCAGTTGCAGACGCAATGCATCGGCGCCGGACAAGGTCGCGCCGCTCAGCCCGACATAAAGCTCGAGTTCCACCGGCATCACGCTCAGAAAACGCGTCGCGCCGACGTCCGGCAAAAAACCGATACGCGTCTCCGGCATCGCGATCTTGCTGCGCTCGGTGACGATGCGCAGCCGCGCCGCCTGACCGAGCCCCATGCCTCCGCCCATCGCAATGCCGTCAAGCAACGCGACCACCGGTTTCGCGAAGGTGTGCAGCGCGTAGTCGAGCCGGTACTCGTCGACGAAAAACGCAAGCCAGCGATGATCGCCATTCTTCGCCAGCCGATGCACTTCGCGCACATCGCCGCCGGCGCAAAAGCCTTTCGTACCCGCGCCCTTGAGCACGAGCGCGACGATGCCGCTGTCATGGCGGCAATGTTCGACCAGCACGGCAAGCTCACGCACCATCGCATGCGAGAGCGCATTGAGCGCGGCCGGCCGGTTCAGCGTGATGATCGCCACGCGGTTGACGACGCGAAACAGAATCTCGCGCTCCGCCTCCGCGCCCACATCGGGCGCGATGCTTTGCAAGGCGCTCATCAATGAATCTCCGTCTGTGCGTGGGTGGTCTGCCCTGTTTGCGTAGGCGAGTCCGCCTGCCAGCGCGGCGTGCGCTTTTCGAGAAACGCGTTGACCCCTTCACGCTGATCGGCGCCGTCGAACAGATCGACGAAGCGCTCGCGTTCCAGCGCCAGCGCCGCCGCGCGCGGCACGCCGTTGCGTGCCTGATGGATCAGCGTCTTGCTGAAGCCGACCGCTTGCGGACTCAGACCGGCGACACGCGCGGCCATCTTCAGCGCGGCGTCGAGCGCGGCGCCTTTTTCCACCACTTCTTCGACGAGACCGATGCGCAACGCGGTCGTTGCATCGACACGCTCGCCGGTCAGTATCATCCGTTTGGCCCAGCCTTCGCCGACCAGCCAGGGCAGCGTCTGCGTGCCGCATCCGCACGGCAGCAGGCCGACCGCGGTCTCCGGCAGCGCCAGCAGCGCATGCTGTTCGGCAATGCGGATGTCGCACGCGAGCGCGCATTCGAGTCCGCCGCCCATCGCATAACCGTTGATCGCCGCGATCACGACGGGCCGCGTGTTCTGCAACGTTTCGAAAGCCGCGCCGAAGCGTGCCGCCGCCGTGCGCGCGACTTCGCGGTTGCCGTCGGCAAACGTGTTCAGATCGGCGCCCGCGCTGAAAAACTTCGGGCCGTCACCGGTAATCACGATCGCGCGCACGCGTGCCTCGCCATTCAGCCGTTCGACGGTGTGCTGCAATTGCAGCAGGCCATCGGCGGTGAATGCGTTCGCGGGCGGGCGCTTGAGCGTCAGTTGCGCGACGGCGCCTTCGTGCGCGTAGGAGAGTTCGATCATCGCGCGCCTCCTTGCGTGCCGTCGTCGGCAGTGTGACGATAAAGCTTGATGACCGCCGAAAAGTCGAGACGTCCCGCGCCTTTCGTGCTCATCGTTTGATAAAGCTGCTGCGCGAGCGCGCCGAGATAGACCGGTTGACGCGCGCTGCGGGCGGCGTCGGTGGCGAGCCCCAGGTCCTTGAGCATCAGATCGGTACCGAAGCCGCCGGTGTAGCCGCGCGTCGACGGCGCGGTTTCGATCACGCCGGGCATCGGGTTATACGTGTCCGAACTCCAGCAGCGCCCCGTCGAGGTATTGATGATGCCGCCGAGCACCTTCGCGTCGATGCCGAGCGCCTCGCCCAGCGACATCGCCTCGGCCACGCCCGCCATCGTGATGCCGAGCACGAGGTTGTTGCAGATCTTCGCGACCTGGCCGGTGCCGGTTCCGCCGCAATGGACGATGTTCCTGCCCATCGCGCCGAGCACCGGCTTGACCTGTTCGTACGCGCTCGCGCTGCCGCCGACCATGAAGGTCAGCGTGCCCGCCGCCGCGCCGCCCGTGCCGCCGGACACCGGCGCATCGACGAAGGTGTTGCCATGCTGCGCCGCGAGTTCGGCGAAGGCCGTCACGCTGGCGGGATCGATCGTGCTCGAATCGATGATCGTCACGCCCTTCGCGATGCCCGCGAACACCCCGTCGTCCGCGCTTAGTACGCTGCGCACATGCGCGGCGGCGGGCAGCATCGTGATCACGCACTCCACGTCGGTCACGGCCGCTTTCGGCGAACCGGCCGCCTTCGCGCCCGCATCGACGAGCGCCTGCAAGGCTTGCGCGTTCAGGTCGAATACATTGAGCGCGTGGCCCGCTTTCAGCAGGTTGTGCGCCATCGGCGCGCCCATATTGCCGAGTCCGATAAAGCCTATTTTCATGATGTCGTCTCCGTTTTTCGCGCGCCGCTCAGCGCAGGCTGATGGTCGTGTTGACGCCGTCGTTGACCGTGTCGTCGTCGAACCAGCGGGCCGTGACGGTCTTGGTCTGCGTGTAGAACTGCACGACCTGTTTGCCGTAGGGACCGAGGTCGCCGAGCTTCGAGCCGCGCGAGCCGGTGAAGCTGAAGAACGGCACCGGCACCGGAATCGGAATGTTGATGCCGACCTGGCCGATGTCGATTTCGCTCTGGAATTTGCGTGCCGCCGCGCCACTCTGCGTGAACAGACCGACGCCGTTGCCGAACGGATTGCGATTGACAAGTGCGATCGCGTCGTCGAACGTGGCGACGTTCAGCACCTGCAGCACCGGACCGAAAATTTCGGTGCGGTAGATTTCCATTTCCGTGGTGACGTCGGTGAAAATCGTCGGGCCGATGAAGTTGCCTTGCTCGTAGCCGGGCACCTTCACGTCGCGGCCGTCGAGCGCGAGCGTCGCGCCTTCTTTCACACCCGCATCGATCAATCCGAGAATGCGTTGCTTTGCCGCGCGCGAGACCACCGGGCCAACGTCGGTATTCGGCTGGTTGCCCGCGTTGACCTTGAGCGTCTTCGCCTTCGCGACGAGCTCGGGCAACCACTGCTGCGCGGCGCCCACCAGCACTACCACCGAAGTCGCCATGCAGCGTTGTCCGGCCGCGCCGAAGCCCGCGCCGGCGAGCGCGTTCAAGGTCTGCTCGCGGTTCGCGTCGGGCAGCACCACCGCGTGATTCTTCGCGCCCATCATCGACTGCACGCGCTTGCCGTGCTCGCTGCCGAGGCGGTACACGTGCGTGCCGACCGCCGTCGAACCGACGAACGAAATCGCCTTGATCAGCTCGTGCGTGCAGAGCGCGTCGACCACTTCCTTGCCGCCGTGCACCACGTTCAGCACGCCCTTCGGCACGCCGGCTTCGAGCGCGAGCTCGACCAGCTGCATCGTCGAGAGCGGGTCCTGTTCCGACGGTTTGAGCACGAAGGTATTGCCGCAGACGATCGCCATCGGAAACATCCACAGCGGGATCATCGCGGGGAAGTTGAACGGCGTGATGCCGGCGCACACGCCGAGCGGCTGGCGCAGCGTGTAGGTGTCCACGCCACCCGCGACGTTCTCCGCGAATTCGCCCTGCTGCAGCGTGCCGATCGAGCACGCATGCTCGACCACTTCGAGTCCGCGGAAGATGTCGCCCTCGGCGTCGGGAATCGTCTTGCCCTGCTCGGCGCTCAGCGTCTTCGCGATGCGCGGCATGTGCTCGCGAATCAGCGCCTGGTACTTCAGCATGATGCGCATGCGCGCGCCGATCGGCGTGTCCTTCCAGGTCTTGAACGCGGCATGCGCGCTACGCACCGCTTCGTTGACTTCGTCGGCTGTCGCGAACGGCACGCGCGCCAGCACTTCCTGGGTGGCGGGATTGACGATGTCGCGCCATTCGCGGGTTGTCGAATCGACGAACTCGCCGTTGATCAGCAGCTTGACGTTGGCGACGGCCTGGTTCGAAGCAATTGCGCTCATGCTGAAACTCCTGTGCGTGGGCCGCGCGGCGGCCGCAGCGTGACGGTGATAACGGAAACGACGGGGAAATGGCGGAATGAAAATGATCAACGCAGCTCCGGGAAATCCTCTTCCCAGTACTCGCCGGGCAAGCGCGCGGGTTCGGCGGCGCGCTCCATTTCACGGCGCCGCAATTCGACGCGGCGGATCTTGCCGGAGATGGTCTTCGGCAGTTCGCTGAACTGCAGGCGACGAATCCGCTTATACGGTGCGAGCTTTTCGCGCGAGAACGCAAACACGGCACGCGCGAGCTCGGGCCCGGCTTCGTAGCCGTGGCGCACGGTGACAAACGCCTTGGGCACCGCGAGGCGCAGCGCATCGGCACTCGGCACCACGGCAGCTTCGCCGATGGCCTCGTGTTCGATCAGCACGCTTTCGAGTTCGAACGGACTCAGGCGATAGTCGGACGATTTGAACACGTCATCGGAGCGGCCTACGTAGACGTAGTAGCCGTCGTCGCGGCGCAGCGCGACATCGGAGGTGCGGTAGAAGCCGTTGCGCATTGCCTGCGCGGTGGCGTTCGCGTTGTTCGCGTAGCCGGTCATCAAACCGAGCGGACGTTCGTTCAAAGGCAGCGAGATTTCGCCTTCGGTTACAGGCTGATCGTCCGCGTCGAGCAGTTCGATCCGGTAGCCCGGCAGCGGCCGTCCCATCGAACCGGCGACCACCGGCTGCCCCGGCGGGTTGCCGATCTGGCAGGTGCTCTCGGTCTGGCCGAAACCGTCGCGAATGGTGATGCCCCAGGCGTGCTTCACGCGCTCGATGATCTCCGGATTCAACGGCTCGCCCGCGCCGACGATCTCGCGCAGCTTGACCGGATAGTCGGTGAGCGGCTCCTGCACCAGCATGCGCCACACGGTCGGCGGCGCGCACAGCGTGGTGACGTTAAAGCGCACCAGCGCGTTCAGCGTGTCTTTCGGCACGAAGCGCGCGAAGTTGTACACGAACACGCAAGCCTGCGCGTTCCATGGCGCGAACAGGCAGCTCCACGCGTGCTTGGCCCAGCCCGGCGAGCTGATGTTCCAATGGATGTCGTTCGGTTGCAGCCCGATCCAGTACATCGTCGACAGATGGCCGACCGGATAGCTCTGATGCGTGTGCTCGACGAGCTTCGGTTTCGACGTCGTGCCCGACGTGAAGTACAGCAGCAGCGTGTCGGTGGCTTGCGTGACGCCGTCGGGCGTGAATTGCGGTGACGCGTCGTAGGCGGCGGCCAGATCGATCCAGCCGTCGCGTGGCGCACCGGCCGAGAAGCGCGTGAGCGGCACGTCGAGCGAGTCGAACTTGGCCAGCTCGGCGCTATCGACCACCACGAACTGCGCGCCGCCGATCTGCACGCGGTCGCGCACATCGTCGGCGGAAAGCTGGGTGGTGGCGGGCAGCACGATCGCGCCGAGCTTCATGGCCGCGAGCATCACGTCCCACAGTTCGACGCGGTTGGGCAGCATCAGCAGCACGCGGTCGCCACGGCCGACGCCCGACGCGCGCAGGAAGTTCGCCATGCGCGCCGAGCGCTCGGACAGCTGCGCATAGGACAGGCGCAGGCCCTCAGTGGCGGGGTCGTCAACGATCCATAGCGCGGGGTTGTGATTGTCGCGGGCGATTACGTCGAAGTAATCGAGCGCCCAGTTGAATTCGCCCAACGCCGGCCAGGTGAATTCGCGGTAGGCGCGCTCGTAGTCGGTTCGGTGGCGCAATAACAGATCGCGCGCGTCGAAAAAGGCCTTCGCTGCAGTCATCGTCGTCTCCTGTCGACCAGAGTTGGCGCTTTAGCTGTCGGGCGGAGTGAGTGCTTTAGCACTGACTCCGCCGCCTCCATGCACAGCACTTACTCCGCTCTCATGCAACATCGTTGCTAGTGGATGGCGCGGTATGCGCTCTGCTTTTGTCCCGCTGATACTTCGTCTTGCCCTGCTGCTCTGCTGGCGCCCATGCTTCACCTGCGCTCGCCGGGCCCAGCTATTTTGCGCTCAAACGCCACGCCGCTGCCGCTCAGACATGACGCGCAATCACCATCCGCTGTACCTCGCTGGTTCCTTCGTAAATCTGCGTGATGCGGGCATCGCGGTAATGGCGCTCCACCGCATAATCCTCCAGATAGCCATAGCCGCCGTGAATCTGGATCGCGTTCGAGCAGATTTCCTCGGCCAGTTCGGACGCGAACAGCTTCGCCTGCGACGCCTCCGACAAACACGGCTTACCCGCCGAGCGCAGCCGCGCCGCGTGATGCACGAGCAGGCGCGCGGCATTCAGGCGCGTGGCCATGTCGGCGAGCATGTTGGCGATGGTCTGATGATCCTTGAGCGCCTTGCCGAACTGCACGCGTTCGTTCGCATAGCCGCGCGCGGCGTCGAACGCGGCCCGCGCGATCCCGACCGCCTGCGCCGCAATGCCGATCCGCCCGCCTTCGAGGTTCGACAGCGCGATGCGCAGGCCCTCGCCCGGCTCGCCGAGCAGATTGGTTTCCGGTACCGCGCAGTCGTCGAGCGAAATCGGGCAGGTGTCCGACGCGCGAATGCCGAGCTTGTGTTCCGGCTTGCCGACGTTGAAGCCCGGCGTGCCGGTCGGCACGATGAACGCGGACAGGCCGCGCTTGCCGCGCTCCGGATCCGTGACGGCGAACACGATCGCGAGGTCCGCGCGCGCGCCGTTGGTCACGAACTGCTTGCTGCCGTTGAGAATCCACTGGCCGTCGCGCAGCACCGCGCGCGAGCGCAGATTGTTCGCCTCGGAACCGGCCTGCGGCTCCGTCAGGCAGAACGCGCCGATCCGCCGGCCGGTCGCGAGATCGTGCAGATAGCGGTCTTTTTGCGCGTCGCTGCCAAAGTTGAGGATCGGCCCGCAGCCGACCGAGTTGTGCACGCTCATCACCGTGGCACAGGCGGCGCAGCCGGCGGCGATCTCTTCGAGCGCGAGCGCGTAGGCGACGTAATCGGTGTACGAGCCGCCCCACTCCGGCGGCACGATCATGCCGAGGAAGCCGAGTTCGCCCATCTGCGTGACGACGTCTGCGGGCAGTTGCGCGTCGCGGTCCCATTGCGCCGCGTGCGGCGCGAGGCGCTCGGTGGCGAAGTCGCGCGCGGCGTCGCGGATCATCCGTTGTTCGTCGGTGTAGAAGCTGTCCATGGGCCGGTCCTTTGTCGTGCGGTGCGGCCGGTCGCGGCGCTCGATGACAAGCGCGAGCGCACCCGGTTGACGCAAAGTGTAGGCAAGCCGCCGGGCTGCTTCGATGCTCAGCCCGATCATTCTGAGTGAGCGCATTTGCCATACTGTTACCATGCACACGTTCTTCGGCCCGCTATTTCAAGGACTTAGCGGGCCACCACAAGGAAAACACTGAGCGCTTTTGCCAGCCAGGCTGCTTACCCATGAAAAACGACAAGGGCACGATTTCCGTCAGTCTGGTCGAGGAGACCCTCGCGCTCGCCCGAGCCCGCGGCCTCGATGCGCTGCCGCTCGCCGAGGCCGCCGGCATCGCCGCGCCGATGCTGGCTTCGCCGAAGAGCCGGGTGTCGTCGGCGCAGTACGGCGCGCTGTGGGCCGCGATCGCACGCGCGCTCGACGACGAATTCTTCGGCCAGGATTCACATCGCATGAAAAGCGGCAGCTTCATCGCGATGACGCAAGCCGCGCTGACCGCGCGCAACGGCGCGCAGGCGCTGGCGCGCGCGGTCGGCTTCATGCGCCTCGTGCTCGACGATCTCGGCGCGCAGATCGACACCAGCACGGAGCGCGTGCGGCTCCGATTCGTCGAACGCGAAGGCGCGCCGGCGCCGGCCATGTTCGCTTACGCGACCTGGTTCATCCTCGTGTACGGGTTGCTGTGCTGGCTGGTCGGACGGCGCATTCCGTTGCTCGAAGCGCGCTTTCGCTGCGCCGCGCCGCCCGCCGCGCATGAATACCGGCTGATGTTCTGCGATCAGATGAGCTTCGATCAGCCCGAGTCGTACGTCGATCTCGCGCCGGTCTTCGTCGACCTGCCGGTGATCCAGACGACCAGGTCGGTCAAGCCGTTCCTGCGCGATGCGCCCGGCAGCTTCATCGTCAAGTATCGCAATGCCGGTTCGCTCGCGGCGCGCGTGCGCAAGACGCTGCGCGCGCTGCCGATGGCCGGCTGGCCCGGCGCCGATCAGATGGCCGCGCGCCTGCACGTCGCCGAGGCCACGATGCGGCGGCGTTTGAAACAGGAAGGCCATACCTACCAGTCGATCAAGGACGACTTGCGGCGCGACATCGCGATCGGCGAATTGCAGAGCGGCGAGCGCACGATCGCCGACATCGCCAGCGCGGTCGGCTTTGCGGAACCGAGCGCGTTTCATCGCGCGTTTCGCAAGTGGACCGGCATGCGGCCCGGCGACTACCGGCCGGCGCGGGCGGATTTCACGCAGCGCGCGGAATCGGACTAAGCTGTAAGCGGCAGGCCAGCCTTCTTCTGGGATATCGGCCCGCGCCGGCCAATACCTGTTGGCGAGGCGCGGCAGCCGTCAGCGATGAGCACGTATCCGCGTCTCCCGTTCCGGCAGTCTGGTCCGCGCCGGCCGCTTATCCGTGGCGGCGTCGTGGGCCGGTTGATGCGCGGCATGATCGCGCTTGGCGCGCTGTTGGCGTTTGGATTCGCATCGTGCGAATTCATGGCGGCTCCGCTCTACGCCGCGCTGATGCGCAACAGCGTCGTGGTGATTCCGGTGAACGGGGCGATCGGTCCGGCCAGCGCGGACTTCATCGTGCGCAGCCTGCAGCGCGCCGCCGACGAGCACGCGCAACTCGCAGTGCTGCAACTCGATACGCCTGGCGGGCTCGATACGTCGATGCGGCAGATCATCAAGGCGATTCTCGGCTCGCCGGTGCCGGTGGCAACGTTCATCGCGCCGAGCGGCGCGCGGGCGGCGAGCGCCGGAACGTATATCGTCTACGCGAGCCATATCGCGGCGATGGCGCCGGGCACCAATCTCGGCGCGGCGACGCCGGTGCAGATCGGGATTGGCGGCGGCGAGCCGCCTGCGGGTGGCGGAGCGCCGGGGTTGCCGGGACGAGGCGTGCCCGGGCTGCCTGGTGCCGGGTCGGGTGCCGGTTCGGGCGCCGGTTCCGGCTCTGGTGCCAGCGAATCATCAGCATCGACGCCCGCCTCAACCACTTCAGCCAGTGAAGGCGCCGCCCTCCCCCTCGACACCCAATCGACCGAACTGCGCAAGCAGGTCCACGACGCCGCCGCCTACATCCGCGGCCTCGCGCAGATGCGCGGGCGCAACATCGACTGGGCCGAGCGCGCGGTCCGCGAAGCCGTGAGCCTGTCGGCGGAGGACGCGCTCGCGCAGCACGTCGTCGATCTGGTCGCGCGCGACGTGCCCGACCTGCTGCGCCAGGTGGACGGCCGCACGATCGCGACGAGCGGCGGCAACGTCACACTGCGCACCGCCCACGCGCCGCTTGCGACGCTCGAAGCCGACTGGCGCAGCCATTTCCTCGCCGTCATCACCGACCCGAGCGTCGCGCTGGTCCTGCTGATGATCGGCATGTACGGCCTCTTCTTCGAATTCGCCAATCCCGGCTTCGTGCTGCCCGGCGTGGTCGGCGCGATCAGCCTGCTGATCGGCCTGTTCGCGATGCAGATGCTGCCCATCAACTACGTCGGCCTCGGCCTGATCTTTCTGGGCATCGCGTTCCTGATCGGCGAGGCGTTCCTGCCGACCTTCGGTTCGCTTGGCTTCGGCGGCGTGGTCGCGTTCGTGATCGGCGCGCTGATGCTGATCGACACCGACGTGCCCGGCTACGGCATCCCGCTGCCGCTGATCGCCGCGGTCGTCGTGTTCAGCGTGCTGTTCGTGCTCGGCGTGTCACGGCTTGCGCTGCACGCGCGGCGCCGGCCCGTGGTGACCGGTTCGGAGGGGCTGATCGGCAGCGTCGGCGTGGTGCTCGACGGCGGCCTTTCAACTGGGCACGCGACGCCGAACGGCCCGCCCGAAGGCTGGGCGCGCGTGCACGGCGAGCGCTGGCGGGTGTCCAGCGCGGCCCCGGTCGAGGCGGGCCAGCCGGTGCGCGTCACCGCACGGCACGGACTGACGCTGACCGTGGTGCCGGTCGCATCGGGTGCATCGGGTGCGCCGGGTGAAGCCCTACAAGGAGAACGCTCATGATCGGTTTCACATTCGGTTTCAGCAGCATTCTGATTCTGCTGGCGGCCGCGCTGATTGCGTCGTCGGTGCGGATTTTCCGGGAGTACGAACGAGGCGTCGTATTCATGCTCGGACGCTTCTGGAAGGTCAAGGGCCCCGGGCTCGTGCTGATCATTCCGGTCGTGCAGCAGGCGGTGCGCATGGACCTGCGCACCGTCGTGTTCGACGTGCCGCCACAGGACGTCATCACACGCGACAACGTCTCGGTGAAGGTGAACGCGGTGGTCTATTTCCGCGTGGTCGATCCGGAGAAAGCGGTGATTCAGGTGGCGCGCTACTTCGAGGCGACCAGCCAGCTTTCGCAGACGACGCTGCGCGCGGTGCTCGGCAAGCACGAACTCGACGAACTGCTCGCCGAGCGCGAGCAACTGAACGCGGACATCCAGAAAGTGCTCGATGCACAGACCGACGCGTGGGGCATCAAGGTTTCGATCGTCGAGATCAAGCACGTGGACATCAACGAAACGATGATCCGCGCGATTGCCCGTCAGGCCGAAGCCGAGCGCGAACGGCGCGCCAAGGTGATTCACGCGGAAGGCGAATTGCAGGCCTCGCAGCATCTGCTGGAAGCGGCGCAGACGCTCGCGAAGCAGCCCCAGGCGATGCAGTTGCGCTACCTGCAAACCCTCACGACGATCGCCGCCGACAAGAATTCGACGATCGTGTTTCCGCTGCCGATCGATCTGCTGAGCTCGCTGCTCGAGCGCTTCGGCAAGCCGACTGCGCCGTGATGTGGGGGGAGTTTTTGTGAATGCCCGCGAACCGGCGCGGGTTCGGCGCGTTCGGCGCGGTTGCCGCGCGCGTCACGCGTTTCATGCCGCCACACGAAATGATGCATTGCTTTCCATCGTCTTACTCGACAGGCAACCGGAAATTAGAATGCCGGGCTTGTTTTGTTAACCGCTCCCCAAGGAGCTCATCATGAAAATGGTTTCTCAGGTTGGATTCGGCGCGCTTTTGGCCGCCATGACTATCAGCACCGCGTTCGCGCAGACGCAGGCGCAGCCCAATGACCCGTCGGCGCCGAAAACGCGGGCGCAGGTCCGGGCCGATCTGATCGAGTGGCGTGCCGCCGGCTATGATCCGCTCGACTGGATCGACTACCCGGAAAATGCGCAGCGCGCGGGCCGCATCGTCGCGGCACGGCGCGCGCAGCAGGCGGGTGGGACGATAACGCAGTAACGCGCGGCGGGTTGACGGGCTGCACGCGACGACTGCAATGGTCGTCGGCGAATGCGGCCCTCGTACGCTGCCTCGACGGCTGGTGGCCTGCGTTTCGCCGGCAGGCCGAGGGGTGGCGTGTGCTTGCCGTGCGCCCGCATGGCCGGGTCAACTGAGTGCACCTTCAACCGTCGACTCGCCCTGTCGTAGCTCAGACCTTCCGAGTGCCGCCTGGCCGTACGCCTGCGCCGCCAGGCTGCTGCTCCTTCGCAACCACCCCGCCGCTCGGCTCACGCCCCTCTTGCCCCGTGCTCCCCGCGCAGGCAAGGTATCATCTCGCCCCTTCGACAAACCCCGCTGCCGGATTCCGAACGATGCCAATCTGGGTTGATGCCGACGCCTGTCCGGTCGTGATCAAAGACATGCTGTTTCGCGCCGCGCGCCGCACCGGCATGCCACTGACGCTGGTCGCCAACGCGTTTCTGCGCGTGCCGCCGTCGCCGCTGATCCGCACGATCCAGGTGCCCGCCGGCTTCGACGCCGCCGACGACCTGATCGCCGAGCGCGTCGTCGCGGGCGACCTCGTGATCACCGCCGACATCCCGCTCGCCGCCGCCGTCCTCGCAAAAAACGCCGAGGCGCTCGACCCGCGCGGCAACTGGTACACGCCCGGAACCATCGAAGAGCGGCTGCGCATGCGCTCGATGCTCGACCAGCTGCGCGCGAGCGGCGTCGATACGGGCGGCCCCGCCGCGTTCAGCGCACGCGACAGCAAGAGCTTCGCGGGCGAACTGGACCGCTGGCTCGCGCGCCAGCCGCCGCGCCCCGATGCGCCCTGATGCGCCGACGCCACACTCTCGCGGCGAACCGCCCGCCTGAGCCGCCTTTACACGCCGATTCGGCCACGCGGTACCGCGTGCGCCCGCCATTCATGATTACAATCCGCCCGTAGCCCCGCGCCGCGTCGGCCGGCAGCCCACCCGCCGGGCCGCTACGCCTCACCCGCCTCCACCACAAGAAACGCTTTCTGAACGACGAGAGACCCGCCTCATGGACTCGATAAAACGCTACTTCGGCTTCGACGCCGCCGGCACCAACCTGCGCACCGAAGTGCTCGCCGGGGTAACCACCTTCCTGACGATGGCTTACATCATCTTCGTCAATCCGGCGATTCTCGGCGACGCCGGCATGCCGAAGGACGCGGTGTTCGTCGCGACCTGCCTCGTGGCCGCGCTGGCCTCGCTGATCATGGGTCTGTACGCGAACTACCCGATCGCGCTCGCGCCCGGCATGGGCCTGAACGCGTACTTCGCGTACACCGTCGTCAAGGGCATGGGCTTCACCTGGCAGGCCGCGCTCGGCGCGGTGTTCATCTCCGGCTGCCTGTTTCTGATCGTCACGCTGTTCCGCGTGCGCGAAGTGATCGTCAAAGGTATCCCGCATTCGATACGCATTGCGATCACCGGCGGTATCGGCCTCTTCCTCGCGATCATTTCGCTGAAGGAAGCCGGCGTGGTGGTCAGCAGCCCGGCCACGCTCGTGACGCTCGGCAATTTGCACGAACCGCACGTGATTCTCGCGATGATCGGCTTCTTCGCGATCGTCACGCTCGACTACCTGCGGGTGCGCGGCGCGATCCTGATCGGCATCGTCGGCGTGACGGCGCTGAGCTTTTTCTTCGGCGGCAACCAGTTCCACGGCATCGTCTCCGCGCCGCCGTCGATCACGCCGACGCTATTCCAGCTCGACATTCGCGGCGCGCTGTCCACCGGCGTGCTGAACGTGGTGCTGGTGTTCTTCCTCGTCGAACTGTTCGATGCGACCGGCACGCTGATGGGCGTGGCCAATCGCGCGGGGCTGCTGGTCGAAGGCAAGATGCACCGCCTGAACCGCGCGCTGCTCGCCGACAGCACCGCGATTCTGGCCGGCTCGATGCTCGGCACCTCGTCGACCACCGCGTACATCGAAAGCGCGTCGGGCGTGCAGGCGGGCGGCCGTACTGGCGTCACCGCGATCACGGTCGCCGTGCTGTTCCTGCTGGCGCTCTTTTTCGCGCCGCTGGCGGGCGTCGTGCCCGCCTACGCGACCGCTCCAGCGCTGCTGTACGTGTCGTGCCTGATGCTGCGCGAAATGCTCGACCTGCCTTGGGACGACGCCACCGAAGTCGTGCCGGCCGCACTGACCGCGCTGCTGATGCCGTTCACCTACTCGATCGCCAACGGCGTCGCGTTCGGCTTCATCTCGTATGCCGGGCTGAAGCTGCTGACCGGGCAGGCGCGTCAGGTGAAGCTGGTGGTGTGGATCATCGCGGCGATTTTCCTGTTCCGTTATTTCTATCTCGGCAGCGAATAACCGGCGGGCGGAGGGCATGAGATCAGGTGTGGACCGCGCCGCATCTGATCCTGGATCAACGGTACTTTATTGAGAGCGCATTCCTGCTCTGGCACCGTTTATCATCGCGGGATTCAAGAATCGGATCGACCAGGTCGCAGGAGTCCCCATGTCCTACAGCCGCCCCGCGGACCGTTACACGCCGCCCGCGATTTTCTTTCACTGGGCCATTTTTCTGCTGGTCGCGCTGGCCTATCTGGCCATCGAAATACGCGGGCCGCGCGGCTCGGACAGCCGCGCGTTCTGGACCAGCGTGCATTTCTGGGCCGGCACGCTCGTGCTGGCTCTCGCCGTGCCGCGCCTGCTCTGGCGACTGTGGGCCGGCGCGCCGGAGGAACTCAGCGGCAACCGGCTGCTTGCGTTCGTCGCGCGCGCGGCGCATCTCGCGCTCTACGTGTTCATCTTTGCGCAGCCGCTGCTCGGCATTCTGATGGTCAATGCCGGTGGACGGCCGGTGAACCTCGCGTGGGTCAACGTCAGCTTTACGTTGGTAAGCGCTGATTCGATCGCGCGGCCCCTGCTCAAGGACGCGCACGAATGGCTCGGCAATCTGTTCTACTGGGTGATCGGCCTGCACGCGCTGGCGGCGATCGTGCATCACGTGATTTTCAAGGACCGGACGCTGCGGCGGATAGTCTGACTGGATGCCGCGCTCGTCGGCATCGCAAGTGTGCTCGCACGCGTTCACGCGGTGCGTGAAACGCCTGCATCGACCATGTGATTTTGCTGAGATGTGCCCGAGGCACCATCAGGCGCGCTCAGGAAGAACGACGGCACCGTTGGCCGCCGCCGGTTTCGGACGGCTCGCGCCGCGCGCGGCTTTCGACGGCCCGTGATTGACGCGCAGCTTTCCTGCTCGTTCGAGCTTGATGGCGTGAAAGTGTTTCGAGCACTTCCGGACGCCGGAAGCGCCCTCAGCCCTCGGCCTTAACCTCGGCCTTGCATCAATCAGTTACGCCAGTTCGCCTCGTAGAAGCGCACGTAGCCGCTGCGGAGCACGAGGCACTGCGCCCGCGTTTCCGACAGCAAACGACGCGTGGCGGCTTCGATCCGGGCGCGGTGCGCATCGAAGGCACCGACCATGTCTTCCAGACGCGGAGAGGCGGCGCCGAAGTGATCCTCGAGCGCCTCCGCCGTGATCATGCATTCCACCCTCTGCCCATCGACCATCGCCGGGAACGCCAAGGTAAGTTCGCGACCTGAATATTCAGGAGTTTCATTGGGGAATAGGATCTGCATGGGTTCACCTGGAAGGTTGGGCCGCGCATGGTGTGGCCAGGTAGTGCGCGCGCCGGTTGCATCTGATCGCGCCAGCAGCTTCCTCCTCCTTGTCCAATGCTGGCGACGCGGGCTCGTCACCCGCCGCGACGGCGCTGCAGTTCGCGCCGCGCGGAGGTGAATTGATTCACTTTAGACGAGTTCGGGCGGCGCGCAAGTTTTCCTTTTCGTTTGCCTGATTTTGGTGCCTCACGCGTATTTTTGCGGCACGCGGCCTGCACGTTTCCGGTGTTTTCGCTGCCGCGCGCCGCGCGTTTCGTCCTGTAAGATCGGGATTCGGCCACACGCGCGCATGCTGCGCTGCGGCATCGAACGGCGGGCCAAGTACCCGCCGCGCGTCCGATCACCGGAGACATGCCTTGATCCATCGTCCTGCTCATTGCCCTGATTCACCGGCCGGCATCGGCCGGCCCGATGTCATCGCGCAGGCTCACGCACGCTCGCTCGAAATCGGCCTGCGCGCGTCGGAAACGCCGGACTTTCAGCCGCTGCGGCGGCCCGCGCTGCGCGAGCTCGTCGAGCGCAATCAATCGCTTTATACGCATGCACTGCCCGTGATGGAGACGCTGCACGCGCAGATCGTCGACACGCAAAGCATGGTGCTGCTCACCGACAATCACGGCGTGATCCTGCACAGTCTCGGCGATAGCGACTTCGTCGAAAAAGCCAATCGCGTCGCGTTGTGTCCGGGCGTGTCGTGGGCCGAAGCGGATCGCGGCACCAATGCGATCGGCACCGCGCTGGTCGACCGGCAGCCGACCGTCGTGCATGCCGACGAGCATTTCCTGCACGCGAACCGCATTCTCACCTGCTCGTGTGCGCCGATTGCGGACCCGTTCGGGCGCACCATCGGCGCGCTCGACGTGAGCGGCGACACGCGCGGTTTTCATAAGCACACCCTGGCGCTCGTCAGGATGTCGGCACAGATGATTGAAAATCATCTGTTCTCCAATCAATTCGCCGACGCGATTCGCGTGCACTTTCACGCACGCGCGGAATTCATCGGTACGTTGTTCGAAGGGCTGGCGGCGTTCGCGCCGGACGGCGTGTTTCTGTCGGCAAACCGCAGCGCGCTGTTCCAGTTCGGGCAGCCGCTCGCCGAGCTGCAACGGCAACCGTTCGAGGCGCTGTTCGGCGTCGCCTTCGCGGCGCTGTTGCAGCAGATCGCCCGGGCGCCCGGCGAAAGCATCCTGTTGACGCTGCCAAGCGGCGTGCGGGTGGTCGCGCGCGGCGAATACGCGGCGCCGCGCCATGTTGCGCACGTCGTCGCGCCGGTGGAGGACAGCGGCGGCGCGATGCGGGCGCCGATGCCGGCCGGCGCCCGTCACGCGCCGCCGCGCTGCGCCGATCCCGCGCCGCCCGCCACGCTGGAGACGCTCGACACCGGCGACGCACAGGTCGCGGCTATTCTGCGGCGCGTCGCCAAGCTGCGTGGCCGCGACATCCCGATTCTCGTGCTCGGCAAAACCGGCACCGGCAAGGAATGGCTCGCGCGGGCGATCCATCACGACTCGCCACGGCGCGCCGCGCCATTCATCGCGCTGAATTGCGCGTCGCTGCCCGATACGCTGATCGAAGCGGAACTGTTCGGTTACGAGGACGGCGCGTTTACCGGCGCGAAGAAGCGCGGCAGCGTCGGCAAGATCGTGCAGGCGGACGGCGGCACGCTGTTTCTCGACGAGATCGGGGATATGCCGCTCGCGCAGCAGGTGCGTCTGATGCGTGTGCTGCAGGAACGCACCGTCGTGCCGCTCGGCGGGACGCGACCGATCCCGGTCGATCTGCGCATTGTCTGCGCGACCCACCGCAACCTGCGCGCGATGATCGACGCGGGCACCTTCCGCGAAGACCTGTACTACCGGATCAACGGCCTCGTCGTGACATTGCCGGCGCTGCGCGAGCGCACCGATCTGGCTGCGCTCGTCACGCGCATGCTGGCCTTGCAGCCGGAGGGCGAGCAGTTGCCGCGGCGTGTATCGGCTGCGGTGCTGGCGCGCTTCGAGCAATGCCGCTGGCCGGGTAATCTGCGGCAGCTGGCCAACGTGCTGCGCACCGCGAGCATCATGGCAGAAGGCGCGGAGCAGATCGAGGTGGACGATTTGCCGGATGACTTCTTGCCGGATTGTGTCGATGCAGCGGATGCGGCTAGTGTGCAGGCGGCAAGCTCAGGTAACGATGTGGATGGCGCCGCTGCGGGAACCGTGCGTGGCGCGCCAGCGCGGATGGAAGATTGGCAGGCCACGCTGATCGCCCGGACGCTCGCGCGGCTTGACGGCAATGTGTCTGCAGCGGCGCGGGAGTTGGGGCTCGCGCGCAACACGGTGTACCGGTATTTGCGGCGCGCAGGGACGACGCATTGATGTGGCGCGGGGATCGTGATCGAGCGGTGATTGCTGAGGCGCGCAGCGGTGCGTTCTGCCTTTGACGTGAAGCGCACGCTCGAATGCGCGTGCTGCGAGCGGCAAATGCCCAGCTCAATCAGCCACAACCACGAAGCGACAAATCCCGCCCCGTCCATCCCGTGTAAAGTGTCGCGCACGCAGCCACCCCACGTCACACGATGTCCGATCCAACCCGCCCGCCTCGCGTTCGCATCGAGCCGCTCGGCCAGAGCTTCGAAGCGCCCGATTCGCTGACCATCCTCGAAGCCGCCGGCTTCGCGAATCTGCGTCTGCCACGCTCATGTCGTAACGGCACATGCCGGACCTGCATCTGCAAGATGACCGCCGGCCGCGTGCGCTACACGATCGAATGGCCGGGTCTGAGCCGCGAAGAAAAGGTCGAAGGCTATATCCTGCCGTGCGTGGCGATCGCGGAAACCGACGTGGTGATCGAAGCGCCGGACGCCGTCGACATGCCGTCGTCGCGATAAACCGCTGCGCGGCCGCAACCTCGTGCATCACGTCGCGGCGCGCGCACTCTAGGTCACGAGCCGCTGGCGTGCACTCATCGCAAGCAGGCCTTAACGCCCGTTGCCCATCGCGCGGGCGATTTTCCTGTCGGTGTTGTACTGGCTCAACGCATACACCGACCAGATCGCGGCCGGAATCCAGCCGATCAGCGTGATCTGCAAAATCAGACAGATGATGCCGGCAAACGGGCGGCCGATCGTGAAGAACTGCAACCACGGCAGAATGATGGCAAGCAATAAACGCATTCAGATTTCCTGTTGGTCGTGCATGACGGCGCGCGTTCGTCCGGGCCCCGATGAGCCGAGGCGAGAGGAACTGAACACCCGCGCCAGGTCAGATCGGTGCGAAGCGCGGCACCATGGCGCCGTTCTGCTCGATCAGTTCGAAAAACACCGAAGCGGGACGCGTCCAGATCGTACCATTGGCCGCTTTGTAGACGATCATCGTGACCGTCGGATCGGACTCCAGCGTCGCCTCGCAAACCAGTTCGTAAATTCCGCCTTTGTAGTGCCGGTAACGCACCATTGCCATCCTCCTCGTGATTGAAAACCGCCACGCCTCGGCGCGGCGACGGGCGAACCGCCCGCGAAGGAAACCTCCTTCTTCCAGGCGTCACCCGCCCTCTTTCATCTGCTTCAGAATCTTGTAGACCGTCGCGCGCCCCATCGTCAGCACGGCGGCCACGTAGTTCGCCGAACTGCGCCCGCGAAACGCGCCCTGCGCGTGCAGCGCCTCGACGATTTCCCGCTTGTGTTCGCGCGTGAGCGCATTGATGCCGATCTGCCGCTCGCGCAGCCACGTATGCAGATACGTGTTGATGCGGTCCTGCCAGTCGTCGCGGAACAGGTCTTCCGAGGGCGCGTCCGACAGGCTGCCGCCCTTGATGAACAGATCGAGTGTCGAGCGCACGTCCTCGAACACCGCGATATTGAAGTTGACGCACAACATGCCCGCGGGCTTGCCGTCGTCATCGAACAGGATGTTGCTCACGCAACGCATGCGCCGGCCATCCCAGTTGAGTTTCTCGTACGGTCCGATCGTCTGCCCGCGCGCCGCGTAATGGACCTCGTCGAGCACCGACGGCCCGCCGACTTCGAGCTTCGACAGATTGTTCACGAGGTACGCGATGGTCTGATCGCGCAGGTCGTGAATCACCACTTCGGCACAGGGATAGAGGAGCGCCGCGATGCCGTCGGCGATCGGAGCGTAACGCTGCAGCAGCAGGTCTTTCACGGGAGACACGTTTGTGTTGCGCATGGGAAATCGCAGTGTTCGAAGGATGCGGCGCGGGTTGCGCCCGCGCCGGGTGGTGAAAATGCGCCGATGCCAATACCGAAGGCGGAGCCGGTGCTGGGACGAACCCCCGCCCGCGGCAACTCGCCATTGTAGCCACCCCGCCCCTCCCTCGCGACCGCCGTACGGGCCGCCCGGATCAAAACCCGCCACGCGCCCGTTTGACGTTCCACCGGGACCCGGCGATTTTTTTCCACGTGGCGAGGTGATTTTTTTCATGCGATAACAGAGCCATTCACCCCACGGAGCTACAGATGGCCACGCTCGAAGCGTTTCGCACCGTGCTCGACGACGAAGGCACGCCCGAAATCATCCGCAATCACATCATCGATTCGCTCCAATACGCGCTGCGCAATCACGGGCAGATCTTCACGTCGAAAGAGGTCGAATGGCTGGCCAGTTGGGACGACGCCCGCATCCCGCTCGCCGCCGCGCGAGAATTGCAGAAACGCGTCGCTGAAACGTCGCGCTAGAACGCGTCCGGGCCACCGCGGTCCGCCTTCGGTTCGGCGCGTCGCGAGGCACACACGGCGCCCCGCTCATGCGCGGCGCACCGTCAGTGTCCCGCCGGATATTGCCCAAAGCCCCGCCAGACGGGCGATTTGCCCGTGCTCGGAACTTTCTGCTATCTAATTAGCCCCATTTAGGGCATCATATTGGAATAGCTGTATCCGCATTCGTAGCACCGGCAACATCAGGCAACAGCTGCAGGCAGTCTCAAACCGGCATCTCCGCACCACCCCCGACTGTTCGACCGCCGCCCGTCGGCGATCCCGTCACTCCGGCAATGCGCTGCATGCATTCGCCGTCGCGAGTTGTACAGCTGAGCGGTTCAGCTTTACGCGCCCGATGTCTGCGCGACTTCAGCGTGTTTCTTCTCCATCGAATCCGCGATTTTGCGCGGCCGCGCTCAAGCCCTTGCCATGGGGCCTATGCCAACTTTTTCCATGGCGGCGCGCCCTTGGGTGCAGCGCCGCCGGCCTGTCGTGCCGCGCGTAACACACGCGTGACATGTCGGCCACGTAATACAGGACACATGCTTCATGAATTCAGTTGTCAAGACGTACAAGGGTTACGAAATTCACCCGCTCGTCTATCCGCGCCGCCCGGCTCAGGGGCAGACGGGCCGCAATCCCGATGCGGGCTACGACGCGTCGGTGCGCATCTGCCGCGTGGGCGCGAACGCCGCGGCCGACGGCCGGGTGTTCCGTTTGCAGTATCTGTTTCCGTTCGACGGCACGGGCAAGGCGCGCATCGCGTGCATGGCTCACGCCGAACAACTGATCGACGGCCGTGTGGACGGCCAGTCCGTCGCCGATCTTTGAGCGGTACTATCAGCGCATAGGCTGATGCCGCAAGCGCAGCGGGTCTGAAAACCCGCTGTCAACCGTATCCAATGCTGTGCCGCCCGGCTTTGCGGGCGACCCGGCAACCCGTTATCCCATCGACCAGGAGTTATGCATGGCGAAAGAAGAACTGCTTGAACTTGACGGTATCGTCGACGAAGTACTTCCGGACAGCCGTTACCGCGTGACGCTCGACAACGGCGTCGTGGTTGGCGCTTATGCGTCCGGACGCATGCGCAAGAACCACATCCGCATTCTCGCGGGCGACCGCGTGACGCTGGAACTGTCGGTCTACGATCTGACCAAAGGCCGGATCAATTTCCGTCACAAAGACGAGCGCGCCACCGGTGGCGGCGGCGCCCGCAATACGCAATTCCGTCGCCGTTAAAGGCTTGACGGCACGCTGACCGCGCTGTGCGCGGTCAGCGTGTGATCGTTGCGATCGAGTTGTATGCGAAGCCTTTCGCGCGCCTTCTCCGGCTTGACTCGCTGACCGGTTGATTCGAGCCTGAGCGGCGCGTCTCGGCGTCGTATGAATGTGCACGTGCTGTGCAGGGCGGCCCGCCGAAGGTCGTTCAGGTGGATCGACTCGGGTGGCTTGCTCACGCGTGCGTCGTTCACTTTCGCTCTGCAGTGCAAGCTGTGCGGCCACGCAAGCGTACAAGACGCTGCGCGCGGCCTCTGGCGCACGCGCCGCTGCGCACGTTGCTTCAGCAGTGCGCCCTTTCGCATTTTCAGCGGATGTTACGCGTCTCCGTGCGCCGCCCCGCTTCTTCTCTACAGCCCGAACACCGCCCCGAGATCCTCTCCGGCGGCGCTTTTGCGCACCTGCTCCACCACCCGCTCTTCCAGTTCCGACAGATGCTCCCGCATCGCCGTCAGTGCCGCGGCCAGGTCGCCGGCATCGAGCGCGTCGATGATCCGCGCGTGCTCGTCGGCGGAACAGGCCGAACCTTTCGACGGGTCGAACAGCGCCTTGTACAACTCGGTCTTCGCGACCAGTTGCCCGACCAGTCCGAGCAGTTCGGTGCCGCCCGCCAGTTCCGTCAGCAGCACGTGAAACTGGCCGGCGAGGCGTACGGATTCATCGATGGCTGCCGTGCGCAAGGCCTTCTCTTCACTGCGCACATGCGCGCGCAGACGGCGCTTGTGCGCGGCGCTCAACGACCCGCACAACGCCGCGACAATCCCCGCCTCGACGATCTGCCGCGCGCGGTACACCTGGCGAATGTCCTCTTCCGACGGCGAAGGCACGAACGCGCCGCGATTCGCTTCGAGCACCAGCTTGCCCTCGAAGCCGAGCCGCGCCAGCACCTTGCGCAGCGCGCCGCGCGTGCAGCCGAACGCGGCCGCGAGATCGCGCTCGACCAGTTGCGCGCCGGGCCGTAGACGCCCTTGCAGCAATGCCGTGGTAATCGACGCGTAAATACGCGCTTCGACGCTGGGCGTATCGTCGCCCGTTGGGGTACCGATGGGTGTTTCGGTGTCGGTGGCGGCCGGCGGAGACCGGCGGGAGCGTGGGGCCATAGATTCGGTAAGCGGGAACGAAGCGATCTCGACCGGCATTCTAGCCGCGGCAAGGCGCCGATGCCGGCACAAAACAATTCCATCGCAATTTTGCGCGGCGAGGGCGCGGCGCGCCTGACACCCCGATCAAGCGCCAAGGATTCGAAACGGGGCCACAGTTCAGCGCACGCTGACGCGGCGCATCGGGTCCACGCTTCATGGAAATGCGGTGCGCGAATGCATCGCCATCACGCTGACCGACTTGACTGGCACCGCAACCGACCGATGCCGACTGCATTGCGCTCGTGCGCCACAAAGACCGCTCGGTAGCCATTCGTTCGTGCTGATTTCGGCTTGCTGTCTCGTCATTCACCGAACATTGCGGCATGCCTGGACGTCATAGGCAACGCTCCACCTATGACGCGAGCTATACCCGTCATCACAAAAATGGTTAACCATAGAATGATATTATGGTTGACCAAAACGAACTCGAGACATTTCTTTTCGATTCCGGTAACCGCGCATGGCGGCGCTCGCCCAGTCCACTCACCGGCCGTGCCGTTGCAGCGTGACTGCCGCGCATCGCTCAGTCCGCCGCCCACCTTCCGCATTCAGGTCCATCGTGAATACGCACTCCAGCGCAAGCCCCACTCATCCTCCATCCGACCATGCCTCCCCCTCCACACTGCTGACGTGGCACGACATCGTATGGCTCGGCGCGATCGTCGTGATCGGCATCAATCTGCGCCCGCTGCTGACTTCGATCAGCCCACTGATGACGACGATCCGCGACGCCACAGGCCTCAGCTTCTACGGCGCGTCGCTGCTGACCAGCCTGCCGGTCGTCGCGATGGGGCTCGGCGCGTTCGGCGCGGGCGCGCTGACTCGCGGGGTCGGCGAAACGCGCGGCGTCGCGCTCGGCCTGCTGGCGATCGCGCTGGCCTGCGCGGCAAGATGGACGGCGTCGAGCGGCGCCGCACTGCTCGCGACGGCGATACTCGCGGGCGCGGGCGTCGCGGCGATCCAGGCGCTGCTGCCTGCCGTCATGAAGCAGCGTTTTCACGCGCGCGTGCCCTTGGCGATGGGCGTGTTCTCAGCGTCGATCATGGGCGGCGGCGGGCTCGGCGCGAGCCTGAGCCCGTGGGTGAGCCACGCGGCGCGGTCGTGGCACGCGGGGCTCGCGGTATGGGCAGTGCCGGCGTGCGTCGCATTGCCCGGCTGGTGGGCCTTCAATCGCCGCGCTTCACGCCGAACCGCACACCAGGCCGGCGCTGCGCAGGCCATCACGCTTTCACTCTGGAACAAACGGCGCGCGTGGACGCTCGGCCTGTACTTCGGCATCGTCAACGGCGGCTATACGAGCCTCGTCGCCTGGTTGCCGGCGTTCTATCAGCAACGCGGCGCGAGCGTCGCGGCGAGCGGCTCGCTGCTGGCGAGCATGACCGTCTTCCAGGCCGCGGCGGCGTTGCTGCTGCCGCTCGCCGCAGCGTCGTTCCGTGATCGGCGGCCGTGGCTGATGCTGGGATTGTCCGCGCAACTGTTCGGACTGCTGGGCCTGATCGCCTGGCCCGACGCCGCGCCGCTGCTGTGGGTCGGCGTCGCGGGCGCGGGGCTCGGCGGGACTTTTTCGCTGACGCTCGTCACCGCGATGGATCACTCGACCGATCATCGCGTGGCCGGCAAGCTGGTCGCGTTCACGCAAGGCGTCGGCTTTATCGTGGCGGCCATCGCGCCAGTCGTGGCCGGCTTCGTGCGCGGCTGGAGCGGCGGTTTCGGCGCCGCCTGGGTCATGCTGGCCGTCTGCGTCGCCGCGATGATGGCGCTGACGCTGCTGTTTTCGCCGCGCAGCTACGGACGGTGGCGCTGACGGCATGGGCGGCGCGCCGATGCGCCGCTTCGGTGCATCGAACGGACGTGCCCCGTGCGGGTGCAGCGGCGCGCGCCGGTCCATGCGGACGCCGCCGCCAACCCCATGATTGCCTTACAGTCACACCCAAGGGCGCCGCTTGGCATATCTGTTGCTTTGACAGTAGTCAGCCGTCGATAAACCCTACCCCATGCTGCGTGTTCTCCTCGTCACCGATACCGACAAACCGATCGGCGATCTGCGCGATGCCCTCGCCCGGCTCGGCTGTGAGATGCTGGCCGGCACGGCGACACCCCAGGCGCTGCATCGCGCGGTGCAGAACGAGCGGCCCGACGTCATCATCATCGACACGGAGTCGCCGTCGCGCGACACGCTCGAACAGCTCGCGGTGATGAACGCCACCGCGCCGCGCCCGGTGCTGATGTTCAGCCACGACGCCAACCAGCAGTTGATCCGCGACGCGGTCAATGCGGGCGTCACCGCCTATCTCGTCGAAGGCCTCGCGACGGAGCGGCTCGCGCCGATTCTCGAAGTCGCGCTCGCGCGTTTCGCACAGGAATCGCAGTTGCGCGAACGGCTCGCACAGGTCGAGAACGAACTGGCCGAACGCAAGCTGATCGACCGCGCCAAACGCCTGCTGATGGATCAGCAGAAGATCACCGAACCCGCTGCCTACGCCTGCCTGCGCAAACGCGCGATGAACGAGGGCGTCAAACTCGCCGAAGTCGCGCGCGCGGTCGTCGCGTCGGCCGACTCGCTCAAATGAAGCGCCGCTCATGACTACTCCCGCTCCCCTCGCCGCGCCGCCCGCATCGTCTCTCGCGGGGCGGCTCGAAAAGACCCACTTGCGGCTCGGCTTCGTGGCGCTGTCCGACGCCGCGCCGCTCATCGCCGCGAAGCTGCTCGAGTTCGGCCACGCGCACGGCCTGACGCTCGAACTCCTGCGTCAGCCGTCATGGGCCGCCGTGCGCGACAAACTGCTGTCGGGCGATCTCGACGCGGCGCACGCGCTGTATGGGCTCGTCTACGGCGTGGAGCTCGGCCTCGGCGCGCCGCGCACGGAAATGGCGGTGCTGATGGTGCTCAACCGCAACGGCCAGGCCATCACGCTGTCGAACCGTCTCGCCGATGCGCTCGCCGAACGCGGCACGCTGCCTCGGGCGCTGGCGGCGCTCGGCCGCAAGCCGGTGTTCGCGCAGACCTTCCCGACCGGCACGCATGCGATGTGGCTGTATTACTGGCTCGCATCGCAAGGCGTCGATCCGCTGCGTGATATCGAAAGCGTCGTGATTCCGCCGCCGCAAATGGTCGCGGCGCTCGCCGACGACAAGCTCGACGGCCTGTGTGTCGGCGAGCCGTGGAATGCGCTCGCCGAAGCGCAACAGGTCGGCAGAACGGTGGCGTACACGAGCGAGGTGTGGCCCGATCATCCCGAGAAGGTGCTCGCGTGCCGGCGCGATTTCGTCGATACGCATCCGAACGCAACCCGCGCGCTCGTGCAAACGATGCTCGAAGCGTGCCGCTGGCTCGACGGCGCAGGGCATCGCGAGGACATCGCGCGCTGGCTTGCGCGGCCCGAGTACATCGGCATCGATGAAACACAGATCGCGGCGCGGCTCGGCGCACATGCGCAGGCAGGCGCCGGCCACGACGACGCCGCCGTCTCGCCGCGCAATCCGCCGGTGCGATTCTTCGACGACGGCACGGTCAACTATCCGCATCCCTTCGAAGGCGCGTGGTTTCTCACGCAGTTCGAACGCTGGGGCATGATCGACGCGCGTACGGATTACGCGCAGATCGCGGCGCGGATCAATCAGACGCAGTTGTATCGCGAGGCGGCCGCGCGCGTGAACGTGGCGGTAGCCGATGAGGAGATGACGCGGGTGTTGATCGACGGTGAGGTGTGGGGCAGCGGCGCGTCGTCGGCCGCTTACGCGCAGCGCTTTCCGATTCGCCGCTAGCGGATGGCGCGCAGATAAGGTGCGTGAGCGGCTCCCGCCGCCCAACGCGCCTCGTGCATCGATTCGTTACACGCGTGATGCCCCCGCTAATCGCGCGGATATCACGCAGTCCGAACTAGAAATTGAAGTTGTCGATATTGCTCGCGTCGAACGTGGTCGGCGGTCCGAGAATGATTTCGCCTTGCGGCCCGATCGTGCGCTTGCCGAGCTTGCCGGCGTCGAACGACTCGCCCTCCTTGCCGCTGATCGCGCCCGACGACAACGCCGCCGCGGCGTAAGCCGCGAGGTAGCCGAGCTGGTTCGGATCCCACAGCTGGAACGCTTTCACGGTGCCGTTCTTCACGAACGCGCGCATCTGGTTCGGCGTGCCGAGACCGGTGACCGCGACCTTGCCCTTGCTCGACGACGTCGAGATATAACGCGCGGCTGCGGCAATGCCGACCGTCGTCGGCGCGACAATCGCCTTCAGGTTCGGATACGCCTGCAACAGACCCTGTGTTTCGACGAACGACTTCTGATCGTCGTCGTTACCGTAGGCGATTTTCACGAGCTTGATCTTCGAGTACTCGGGCTTCTTCAATTCCTCCTGCATCCACTTGATCCACGTGTTCTGGTTGGTCGCGTTCGGCGTGGCCGACAGCACCGCAAACTCGCCCTCGCCGCCCATCAGCTTCGCCACCAGTTGCACCTGGCCACGGCCGATGCCTTCCGCGTTCGCCTGATTGACGAACAGCTGGCGGCCTTCGGGTGCGGTGTCCGAGTCGAAGGTCACGACCTTGATGCCTTGACCCATCGCTTTCTTCAGATACGGCACCACCGCATTCGCGTCGTTGGCGGCGATCACGATCGCGTCCTGACGCTGCGTGATCAGCGTGTTGATGTACTGCACCTGCGACGACGCGCCCGCATCCGACGGCCCCACCACCTTGCCCACGCCTTTGAACTCCTTGATCGCGGCCATGCCGCCGTCGTCGGCGATCACTTCGTACGGGTTGTTGATCTGCTTCGGCACGAAGGCGATTTTCAGGCCGCTTTTCAGCTCCGCGGCGGACGCCATGCAACTGGCCGCGAGCAACGCGGCGCAGAGTGCGGCCGTGCCGGTGTGACGTAGAAGAGGTTTGAACATGAAGTGTCTCCTGCCTTGTTGTTGGACGTGGTGGTGTCCGGGTTATCAGTTGTTGAACCTGCTTTTGCCTGCGCCTTTAAAACGTTATGAAGAAGCGGCCGACTTCGCGATGAAACGCCGGTCGCGCGCGGCACGCCAGCGTGCAACCAGATTCGGGATCAGCACCGAAGCGAGCAGCAGCACGCCGGTGACGACAGTCAGCGTTTCGCTGGATACGTCGTCGAGCGTCAGCGCGTTTTTCAGCACGCCGATGATC
Organism: Paraburkholderia sp. TE9906; assembly: GCF_056279605.1. Taxonomy (NCBI): domain Bacteria; kingdom Pseudomonadati; phylum Pseudomonadota; class Betaproteobacteria; order Burkholderiales; family Burkholderiaceae; genus Paraburkholderia; species Paraburkholderia sp. TE9906. The sequence continues at coordinate 15,492 of NZ_JBWCCT010000014.1, read as the reverse complement.
AGCAGCGACAGCAGCACGCCGATCATCGAGCCGCGTCCGCCGAAGATGCTCACGCCGCCGAACAGCACTGCCGCAATCACCGACAGTTCGAAGCCTTCGCCGTTATCGCCGCGCGCGCTGGTGAAGCGCAGCGTATAGACCACGCCCGCCAGCGCGCTCACCACGCCGGACAGCACGAACAGACGCAAACGGATCTTCGCGACCTCGATGCCGGAGAACGCGGCGGCGGTCGGATTCGCGCCGATCGCATAGAGGCTGCGGCCGAACGCGGTGGACTGCAGCAGCACGGTGAACAGCACCGCGCCGACGATCACGATGACGAACGGCAACGGAATGAAACTCGCCCCCACCGTGTCCATGCCGAACGCCGTGTAAGCCGGCGGAAAATCCGCTACCGCCTGATCGCCGAGCAGCACGTACGCGAGGCCGCGAAACAGCGCGAGCGTACCGATGGTCACCGCGAGCGAAGGGAGATTGAGCTTGACGATCACGAGCCCGTTCAACAGGCCGGCCAATGCGCCGGCGATCAGCACGAGTCCGATCACGACCGGCATCGGCAGGCCCAGGTGCCACAGCACGCCCATCAATGCGCTCGACGCACCCAGCACCGAGGCGACCGACAGATCGATTTCGGCGGCGACGATGATGAGCGTCATCGGCAGCGCCATCAACGCGATCTCGGTCAGATCGGCCAATACGTTGCTCAGATTCGCGCCGGTGAGGAATACCGGCGACAGCCAGCGCCCGAGCCCGAGCGACAGAATCAGCACGATCACCAGCAAGACTTCCCATTGCAGCGGTGTTTCGCGTTTGCGCGTGAGCAGCGCGGAATCGGGTTTAGCCATGATCGCGTTTCCTCATCATGCGTTTGGCGACTGAGCGCGCCAGCAAGGTATCGGCGGTGATCGCGGCGACGATGAGCGCGCCTTCGATCGCCTGCTCCCAGAACGGCGACACGTGCAGCACCACCAGCGCGATGCTGATCACCCCGAGCACGAGCGCGCCGAGCGTGGCGCCGAGTATCGTGCCGACGCCGCCCGTGATCGCGACACTGCCGACCACCGCCGCCGCGACCACCTGCAATTCGATGCCCTTCGCGGTGCTGGCGTCGACGGTGCCGAAACGGGCCAGCCACAACGCGCCCGCGAAACCCGCAATCGCGCCGGACAACAGAAAGCCCGACATCACGCGGCGCTCGACGTTCACACCGGCCAGACGCGCCGCCTCGGGATTCGAGCCGATCGCGTAGTGCTCGCGGCCCCCGCGAAACTGCTTGAGGTACACGGCGAGGCCGACCAGCACGACGAGCGCGATCAGCGCGAGGTTCGGAATGCCGAGCAGCGTGCCGGTCGCGAGACGCGAATACGCGTCGGGCAAACTGGTGGCGTTGATCTGGCCGCCGTGCACCCATGCGTAATCCGCGCCGCGAAAGATGTACAGCGTCGAGAGCGTGGCGACCAGCGAAGGCACGCGCCCCACCGCGACCAGCAGCGCATTGATGCCGCCCGCGACGAGCCCGATCGCCAGCCCCGCCGCCAGCGCGGCCAGCACCGGCATATGCGGAAACGCGACGTACAGGCTGCCGACCGCGTACGCGCTGATGCCGACCGTCGAGCCGACCGACAGATCGATATGGCGCATCAAAATCACCACGGTCATGCCGGCCGTCAGCAAACTGATGATCGACACGTTCAGCAGCACGTCGCGCAGATTCTGCAAATTCAGGAACTGCGGCTTCGCGAGCCCCGTCCCCGCGATCAGCAGAATCAGCACGACGAACAGCGTGGTCTCGCGGCTCTTCGCCAGGCTCGCGACGAAGCCGCCCGGCGTGCCGGCGGAGCGCTTGGGCAGCGGCGGCTGAACCGGCGCGGGATGAGTCGAGGAATGGCGCATCATGCGGCGGCTCCCAACGGAGGAAGCGGTTGACCGAGCGCGGCGCCCATGATGCGCTCCTCGTCGGCGTCGGCGCGCGCTATATCCGCGCTGATACGTCCCTCGTGCATCACCAGCACGCGATCGGCCATGCCGAGCACTTCGGGCAACTCGCTCGAAATCATCAGCACAGCCATGCCGTCGCGCACCAGTTCGGCGAGCGCGCCATACACCTCGGCCTTCGCGCCGACGTCGATGCCGCGCGTGGGTTCGTCGATGATCAGCACTTTCGGGCCGGTGGCAAGCCACTTGCCGAGCACGACCTTCTGCTGGTTGCCGCCCGACAACGTGCCGACCGGCGCATTGGGATCACCCGCTTTCAGGCGCAGCCGCGTGCCCCACCGGTTGGCGAGGTCCGTCTCGCTGCGCGTCGAGATGAGGCCGTGTTTGACGAGCCGCCCGAGCACCGTCATCGACGCATTGCGCGCGATGCTCAGTTCCAGTGCGAGCCCCTGCTGGCGACGGTCCTCCGGCACCAGCGCGAGGCCGGCGCGCACCGCTGCGGCGGGCCGGCCCGTACTCAGGCGCTTGCCGCCGAGCCAGACTTCGCCGGAATCGAGCGGATCGATGCCGAAGATCGCCCGCGCGACTTCGCTGCGTCCCGCGCCCACGAGGCCGGCCAGCGCGACGATCTCGCCTGCGCGCACATCGAAGGAAATATCCTTGAAGACGCCCACGCGCGTGAGGCCGCGCACCGACAGCCGTACCTCGCCGGGCGCGCAGTCGGCCTTCGGATAGAACGTCTCCAGATCGCGGCCGACCATCTTCGCGACGATCGACTCGGTGGTGAGATCGGCGGTCAGTCCGTCGAACACTTTCGCGCCGTCGCGCATGATCGTCACGCGTTGTGTCAGCGCGAATACTTCGTCGAGCCGGTGCGTGATGAAGAGGATCGCGACCTCGCGCTCGCGCAGCTTGCGCACGATCGCGAAGAGGCGCTCCACTTCGGGCAGCGACAGCGTGGCGGTGGGTTCGTCCATGATCAGCACGTTGGCGTTCAGCGACAGCGCCTTGGCAATTTCGATCACCTGCTGATCGGCAATCGACAGACCGCGCACCAGCTGATCCGCACGCAGATCGACGCCGAGCGAGGCGAGCAGGCCGTCCACCTCGCGGCGCATCGCGTCGTATTGAATGCGCCCGAGGCGGTCGACCGGCTGCCGTCCCATGAAGATGTTTTCCGCAATCGACAGATCGAAGAACAGCGTCGGTTCCTGATAGATCACTGCGAGTCCGGCGTCGCGCGCTTCGGCGGGCGTCGCGAACCGGCGGGCCGCACCGTCCACCAGCAGCTCGCCGGTATCCGGCTGATGCACGCCGGCGAGAATCTTCACGAGCGTCGACTTGCCCGCGCCGTTCTCGCCGAGCAGCGCATGCACTTCGCCCGGCCAGAGCGCGAGGTCGCCGTCGGATAGCGCCCGCACGCGGCCGAATGATTTACTCGCGTGCCGCAGTTCGAGCCTCGGCACAGCGGATGTGGGTTGCTGCACTGCCTGTCTCCTTCTTTCTTTATTCGCGTTCGGGGTGCAGCCGTGATGCGTCTGCCGCCCGCATCAGATGCGATAGCACCGCTCCGCATTGCGGCGAAACATCGCCTCTTTTTCCGCGACGCCCGCCCCATCGACGATCGCCGCATACGCGCGCCACAAGTCCGCATAAGTGCCGAACAGGCGGTCGACCGGGAAGTTCGACGCGAACATCGCCCGCTCCACGCCGAACGTATCGATCGTTTCGAGCACGTAAGGCCGCAGGCTTTCGACGCTCCAGCGGTGATCGAACATCGCGAGTCCGCTGATCTTCACCGCGACGTTGCGGCAACCCGCGAGCAGGCGCATGCCGTCGCGCCACGCGCGATACCCGGCGACGCTGCTGCGATCCACGAACATACCGGCGTGGTTGACGATGAAGAGCGTGTCGCCGTGCGCACGCGCGAGCGCTGCGGCCTCTTCCATTTGCGACGGATACAGCTGCAGATCGAACGACATGTCATACCGGCGCAGCAGCGCGAAATGTTCGCGCCACCGCGGCTCGCGCATGAAATGACGGCCGACGTAATCGAACAGCTTGTTCTCGTGGACGTTCAGGATCTGCCGGATGCCGCGCGTATTGGCGAACGAGGCGTGCGCTTCGAGCAACGCGGGCGCATTCGGCGCGGACAGATCGACCGCGGCGACGATCGCGTTCGGCATGCCGCGCGAGTCCTTGCGATCCGCGATGGACTGCAGCCAGCGCGTCTCTTCGACCGGATCGGCGGGATCGTGATTCGCCTCGACGTGCACCAGTTTCAGCACGTCGATATCGCCGGCTTCGCCGAGCAGATCGTCGAGCAGGTAATCATGCTTGAGCTCGCGCGCGTCGCCCACGAACGACACGCCCGGGTTTTCCAGCCACGGATAGCGATGCGTCTTCAGATCCCACAAATGGATATGCGAATCGACAACCTGCATGCAGCACTCTCCGTCCGGTGAAGGTCACTTCGAAGTCAATTAACGTGGTCGTGCGGTGAACCGTCAACTCAGCGAATTCAAATGAAACACCGGTTCGAGCGATTGTTGAAGCGGCGTGTGATCCGGCGCGGTCTGCATGATGTCGGCCATGTAATCCCACCATTTGCGCATCACGTCGAGTTGCGGCAGGTCGTCCATCGTGTGATTGGAGGTCCGCGTCAGCATGGCGAAAAGGTGGTTCGAATCCGGGTCGAAGAAAATCCGGTAGTCGCGCACCCCGGCCTTGTGCAACGCATCAACCAGTTCGGGCCAGATCTGCGCGTGACGTCGTTCGTATTCCTCGCGCATGCCGGGGTTGAGCACCATGCGGAAAGCGATTGTTTCCATTGCGGCCTGTCTCCCGTCGTATTGGGGCGCTTTCCGGAGAAGCGTCTGATGCGACTATAATTCCTGCGTCGATAGCAACTCAATCCGTAGTTGGGATTGGGCGATCCACAAACCGAATCGCATCCGGACCATGAGCCAATATTCAGCTGCCGTCGCACTCGTCAACCGGCTCAAGTTCAAGCACCTCGCGCTGCTCGTCGCACTCGACGACACGCGCAATCTCCATCAGGCCGCCGAGGCCGTCAACGTTGCGCAGCCGAGCGCGAGCCGCATGCTCGGCGACATCGAAGAAGCGTTCGGCTTCCTGCTGTTCGAGCGCAACGCGCGCGGCATGACGCCCACGCCGCTCGGCGTCGTCACGCTCGCGTACGCGCGCCGCGCGCTGGCCGAGCTGACGCGCTTCGCCGAAGACCTCGACGTCAAACGCCGCGGCGGCCACGGGCAATTGACCGTCGGCGCGATCATGGGCGCCGCGCCCGATCTGCTGGCGATGTCGGTGGCCGCGCTGAAAACCGAAAGCCCCTTGCTCAACGTGCGCATTCTCGGCGAAACCAGCGACCAGGTCGTGCAATTGCTGCATCGCCGCGAAGTGGATCTCGCGCTCGGCCGCCTGACCAGTCCGCTGCAGCACAACGACTTCAGTTTCGAACCGCTCGCGCGCGAGACTTTGCTGCTGGTCGTGCGTTCGGTGCATCCGCTCGCGCAGCGCACCCGCATCACGTTGTCCGAACTGGTGGACTGGCCGTGGGTCGCACAACCCGTCACCAGCCCGGCGCGCGTGCTGTTCGAGGAAGAGCTCGCGCGTGCGGGACTCGCCACGCCGGTCAACCTGACCGAATGCGCGTCGATCTTCGCCACGCTGCAACTGCTCGAAAATTACGACGCGGTCGCGATGCTGCCGGAGTCGGTCGTGCGTGATCATTTGCGCGGCAAGCTGCTGGTCGCGCTGCCGCTCGAAATCGGCAAGAGTCTTGCCGGATTCGGCATTCTCACGCGCAAGGGAGAAGCGCTCGCCGAACCGGCGCTGCGTTTCATCGACCTGTTGCGCGGTTTCTCGCGCACGCTCGCTCGCGACGGCGACGACCTCGCCACGCTGTGCGCGCCGGACTCGCTGATCGCGCCCGACCCGGTGCATTGAGATCGGCATCGCGCGCGGTATTGGCACGTTCCGCGCGTTACTGCAGGTTGACGAACAGGCCGCCGTCGACCAGCAACGCGGCGCCCGTCACATAACGCGCACGGTCCGAGGCGAGGAACACCACGCACTCGGCGACATCGTCCGGGCGTCCCAGCCGGCCAAGCGGAATGCGCTTTTCGAAGTACGCTTTCTTCGCTTCGTCGGCGAGGTCTTCCGCATTGAGGTCGGTCGCGATGGTGCCCGGCATCACCGAATTGCAGCGGATACCGTACGGCCCCAACGCGACCGCGCACGATTGCATCAGCGAATGCACGCCCGCTTTGGTCGGCGTGTAATGCGTCTGCATGCCGCCGCCCACTAACGCGCTGATCGAACTCGTCGCGACGATCGCGCCGCCCGTGCCCTGCTTTTTCATCTGTTGCGCGGCGGCTTGGGTGACGTAAAACGCGCCGTTCAGATTGACCGCCACCGTCGATTCCAGCACGTCCGGCGGCATGTCGAGAAATGCATGGAACGGACAGATGCCCGCATTGCTCGCGAGCACGTCGACCTTGCCGAATGCTTCGACGGTCTGGCGCACGAGTTGCTGGCCCGTGTCGCGCGCGGCGACGTTGCCCTCCACCGCTATCACGCGCCGCCCAAGCGCCTCGATGTCTTCGACGACTTCCGCCACGGCGGAGCGGCGTCCATAGGATGCGTCGTTATCGCCCCAGTAGTTGATCGCCACGTCCGCGCCTTCGGCGGCGCATGCAACAGCGATTGCGCGGCCGATGCCACGCGAGCCGCCGGTGACGATCACGACCTTATCCTTGAGCAGCACGTCATTCTCCTTTGCCTGGTCATCGAAACTGCGAGCGTCGGTGCGAGGCCGACGCTAACTTCATGCGCATTCAACGCGCCTCAACGTGCCTGAACGCGCTTCAACGCGCTTCAACGCGGATAAGGCCGCACCAACGCGCATTCGGGATTCAATCTCACGCCGAAGCCCGGCGTGTCCGGCACCTTCATCCGGCCATTCACGGGAACCGGCTCGTCGAGCAGAAGCGGCGTGAACATCGGCACGACTTCGTCGGCCTTCGGCGCCATCATCAGAAACTCGGCGAACGGCGAGTTGTGCCGCGTGACGACGAAGTGATAGCTGTACACCGACGAACCGTGCGGCACCACCATCACATTGTGGGCATCGGCGAGCGCGGAAATCTTGATCAACTCGGTGATGCCGCCGCACCAGCCCACATCCGGCTGGATCAGATCGCAGCACTCCATCTCCAGCAGCATGCGGAAACCCCAGCGCGTCGCCTCGTGCTCGCCGGTGGACACCATCATGCCGCGTGGCACGTTGCGGCGCAGTTCGGCGTAACCCCAGTAGTCGTCGGGCGGCAGACACTCCTCGACCCATTTCAGGCCGTATTCGTGCGCGCCTTGCGCAAGCCGTGTCGCATAGCGCACGTCGAGACTCATCCAGCAGTCGTACATCAGCCAGAAATCGTCGCCGACGCGGCTGCGCATGTCGGCGAGCTTCTCCAGATTCTGTTTGAGGCCCGCTTCGCCTTCGGCTGGACCGTGCTGCAACGGCAGCTTGCCGCCGATGAAACCCATCTCCTTCGCGAGATCGGGCCGCGCGCCGGTCGCGTAAAACACCAGTTCGTCGCGCACCGGCCCGCCCAGTAACTGATACACCGGTTCCTTGCGCACTTTCGCGAGCAGATCCCACAACGCGAGATCGACGCCCGAGATCGTATTCAGCACCACGCCTTTACGGCCGTAGTACAGCGTCGAGAAATACATCTGATCCCACATCTTCTCGATGTCGGTGACAAGCTGCCCTTCGAGAAAACGCGCGAGATGCTTCTCCACGATGAACGCGCCGATCTCGCCGCCGGTCGTCACCGCGAAGCCGACCGTGCCGTCGCTCGCCTCGATCTCCACCACCAGCGTGCCGAGCACGTTGATGCCGAACGACTGGCGGCTCTGGCGATACTCGGGATAGCGCGCCATCGGCGTGGCGATGTGATCGTCGATCCAGTGTCCGCCGGGCTGATCGTGATAGTCCGCACCGCCGCCGCGAACGATGAAGGCACGCACGTGCCGGATAGTAGGCATGGCCATGAAAGGAGCTCCGTTATGGATGCGTCGAACGTATTGTCGACAATGCGCCTAGCAGGCGCGATGCAGTAAGTTGCGGGAAGGCGTGTCGGGGTGAGCGTGACTGCGGCGCATTGCGCCGCCATCGCTCGCGTGACGTGAACCAGGCGCGTGCGGGTGCATGTCGTCTCCTACGCGAAGCGCGCGGCGGCTCGGCGCGTCTGTCTCGTTCTGAATACCGCTGCGGCGCGGACGTTCGGGTCGCGCGCTGTGAGCGCTCAGTAAGTGGCTCGTCCGCCGGACAGGTCGAACACCGAGCCCGTGCTGAACGCGCAGTCCTCCGAGGACAGCCACAGAATCAGCGAGGCCGCCTCTTCCGGCAACAGGAAGCGGTTCATCGGAATCTTCGAGAGCATGTAGTCGATATGCTGTTGCGACATCGAGTCGAAGATTTCGGTTTTGGCCGCGGCCGGCGTGACCGCGTTGACGAGAATATTCCTGGTCGCCAGCTCTTTGCCGAGCGACTTGGTCAAACCGATCAGTCCGGCTTTCGACGCGCTGTAGTGCGAAGCGTTCGGATTGCCCTCCTTGCCCGCCACCGACGCGATATTGACGATGCGCCCGTAGCCTTGCTTGAGCATTTGCGGCACCACCGCGCGGCAGGTCAGATAAGGGCCGATCAGGTTCACGTCGATCACGCGGCGCCAGACATCGGGCTCCAGTTCCCACGTCGCACCGTTGCCGCCAGTGATGCCGGCGCAATTGATCAGCACGTCGATCGCGCCGTGCCCGGCGACGGTTTGCTCGACCGCCTGCGCGACGGCGGCTTCCTGGGTCAGCTCGACCGTGATCGCGCTGACTTTGCCCAGCTCGCTCAGTTCGCGTTGGCTGCGCGCGAGGCGCTCGGCGTCGACGTCCCACAACGCGACCGACGCGCCCGAGTTCAGCGCCCGCTGCGCGACCGCGTAGCCGATGCCGCGCGCACCGCCGGTTATGGCGACGACGCGCCCCTCCAGATCGATCTGATTCATCGCTGTGCTCCTGTGGGCCGCCCGAGGGGCGTGCCTGTAAGTTGTTGTATCGCTGCTGTCCGTGCTGATAGTTCAGCAATATACGAGCGGTGCGATGCGTCAACAATTCGAGTATTGGAGGGGGCGATAACAAAAGTGAATCGGGGGCATTCGCGCCTTGGGGGCAGGCGCGCATCTTCTTTCGCGCAAGTCAGCCCCGCGGCCGCCGTTTACATTTTTCCTATATTGCGGTAATTTTGCTGAAATTCGATATTTCAGGAATAACGAAGCCGTCTCGAATGGACGGCTTCCAACGTGCTGCCATGATAAAAAACCAGGACGACGCGCTGTACGTGGAGCCCGTCAGCAACAGGGAAAACCAGGAAGAAGCCAGGGGTTCCAGCCTTGAGCGCATGTTGTCGTTGCTGGATCTCTTCACCGAGCAGAAGCCTCTATGGTCCGCGGACGGCCTCGCGGCCGAGCGGGGATTCACCCGTTCGGCCACCTATCGTTATCTTCGCGAACTCGCCGATTCGGGGCTGATCGCGCCAGTCGAGACCGGACGCTATAGCCTCGGCCCACGGATCATCCAACTCGGCCGGCAACTGGCCGAGAGCGACCCGATGCTGGTGACGATGAAGGATATCGAGGCCCACCTGCCCCAACTCGCGGCCAAACAGAAGTGGCACCTGTGCCGCCTGTTCCGGGATCAGGTCATCGCAATCGGCGAGTACGGCCATCTGGACGCCGACCTCAGTTATCGGCGTGGCTGTCCGATGCCGCTGTTGCGTGGCGCGACCTCCACGGCCGTGCTGGCCTGGTTGCCGGAACGGCAACTCATGCGTATCTACCTGGAAAACCAGGAACACATCAACACCGCGACGCTCGGCTCGAGCTGGCGCGAATGCAGGAAAGCGCTCGGCGCGATCCGCCAGCGAGGCTATGCCGTCGCGCAGGCCGAAGTGGACCCGGATGTCTTCGCACTCGCCGCGCCGATCTTCAATGCCGAGGGCCGGGTAACCGGCAGTATCAGCGTCGTGCGCCACGCGTCCGAATACGACGCCGCGCGTATCCCGGCAGAAGGCGAGATCGTCGCCGCACTCGGCCAGCGCATGACGGAGGGGATCAAACGCATCGCCGCGGGATAGGGTTGCCCGCCAACGACTAGAACAAGGCAACAATGCCAACAAAGGAGACAGGTGCCATGACACAAAAAGAAAATATAGTAGTCCACAATTTTATCAATCTTCAAAAAATGTCCTCGTTTCAGATCCGGACGTTTTTCCTCTGTTTCCTGATTCTCATATTCGACGGCTACGACACTGTTGTCGTCGGTTATATCGCGCCCGCGTTGAAAACTCATTTTGGCGCGGGCCATGCGCAGCTTGCGCCGATGTTCGGCGCCGGCCTCTTCGGTTTGACGATCGGCTCCTTTCTGTTCGGGCCGGTCGCCGACCGCTTTGGCCGCAAACCGACGCTGATCTGTTCGGTGGCCTTATTCGGGCTTTTCAGCATCGCGTCGGCGTGGGCGGGGTCCATCGAGACGCTCATCGTGTTGCGTTTCCTCACCGGGCTGGGGCTCGGTGGCGCCATGCCCAACGCCTATACGCTGGCGGCGGAATACTGCCCCGATCGCCTTCGCGCGACGCTCGTCGCGCCAATTGGCTGCGGTATCGCCGCAGGCGGCGCGCTTGGCGGCCTCGTCGCTCCGCATCTGATCGGCGCCTATGGATGGCAGTCGATGCTCCTGCTCGGCGGCGCCCTGCCGCTCGCGCTAACCGTGATGCTGTACCTGGGATTGCCCGAATCGGTGCGATACCTGGTGGCACACGGCAGGCAGAACAGCGCGCGCCACATCTTGCAGCGAATCGCGCCGGCTACCGATCTGAGCGGGGTCCACGTGACACTCGCCGAACCGATGCCCATCGGTTCCTCGCTCCAACATCTGCTGCGCCCCGGCCTGCGCGGCGGCACCTTGCTGCTCTGGATCACGGCATTCATGGCGCTGCTCGTCATCTATTTCCTCGGCAACTGGCTGCCGATCCTCATTCAGTCGAGCGGCGTTCCATTCCGCCAGGCCTCGTTGATGACGGCGCTCTATCTGGCAGGAAACGGCATGGGCGCGATCCTGCTCGGCTTCCTGATGGACCGTTTCAATCCGCAATACGTGCTTGCTGTTGCGTTTTTGTGCGCCGCCGCCAGCCTGACTTCGCTGGGTCATCTGATCGAGACACCGGCACTTGCCCTGACCGCACTGTTCGTGACCGGCATCGGCACGGGCGGCACGATGACCGGCACGAACATTCTCTCAGCCAGTTTCTATCCGACCGTCACGCGTGCGACCGGCGTCGCCTGGACGCTCGGCATGGGAAGAGTGGGGTCGATTGTCGGTTCGATGATCGGCGCCGCGATGCTGGCCGCGCACTGGAGCTCGACATTCATGTTCGCGGCCGTAGCCGCGCCCGTGATCGTCGCCGCGCTCAGCGTGTCAGCCCTCGCCTTCTACCGGCGCCGCCATCCCACGGCTGCCATCGCTACACCAGTCGATCTTTCCACCCAAACTACCGCTTGAATTCAGGAGTGTTTATATGAAGTTGCCCCTTACGGTCGCCTGCTGGGATTACGACCGAACCCGCGCACTGTTCGACGCACGCGTGCAGATCGAAGGCTGCGATGCCAACTATCTTTCGTTGCCGGTCGAGGAAACGTTCTTCCGCGCACTGCGATCGGCCGAGTTCGACATCGCGGAGCTTTCATTCAGCAGCTACACGATGCTGTGCTCGCGCGGCGAGTCGCCATATGTCGCGATTCCGGTTTTTATCTCGCGGATGTTCCGGCATTCTTCGATCTACATTCGTCGCGACCGGGGCATCGTCACGCCGCGTGATCTGGCGGGCAAGACGCTGGGCGTGCCGGAATTCCAGCTGACCGCACCCGTCTGGGCCCGCGGCATGCTCGAAGACGAATACGGCGTGAAGTCCAGCGACATCCGGTGGCGCACGGGCGGCGTCGAGCAGCCTGGCCGTCATGAGAAGGTGGCCTACAGGAACGAATCCGGGATCGAGATCGAGCCGATTCCATCCGACGCCACGCTCAACCAATGGCTGATCGACGGCCGCATCGACGGTATCGTCGCGCCGCGCGCCCCGAGCGCCTTCCTCGCGGGACACCCTGAGCTTACACGCCTGTTTCCGGATTTCCGCACCACCGAAAAGGCGTATTACGCGAAGACTGGCATCTTTCCGATCATGCATGTCATCGGTATTCGCCGCGAGTTGGTGGAGCAGCATCCGTGGTTGCCGGCAAGCGTGCTCAAGGCATTCACCGAAGCCAAGAATCTCGCGCTCGCGAATCTCGCTGAATTGGCCGCGCTGAAGGCGACCCTGCCCTGGCTTGCCGCAGAATACGAAGAAACTGTCGCGTTGCTCGGCAAGGACTACTGGCGTTATGGCATTGCCGGCAATGAAGCGACGATCAACGCGTTTCTACGCTACCACCACGCTCAGGGATTGTCTTCGCGCCTCATGAAGATCGACGAATTGTTCGCACCGTCCACGCTTGAACAGTTCGTGATTTGACCTGCTCGCAATCCCGAATAAATGGAGAAGACGATGTAGAAAGGTGGAGGCTGGTACACGGGCTTCGACCGTAACACGATCGAAACCGGACAGTTTGAAACCAGCACTCCTGAGACGTATCGGCTGCCGGTCAGTGCGCTCGGGAAACCGACTCCCTGAGTCGCCCCGGTCACGAGCGCGATGAGATTGTCCTGCATCGCTGTATCGCTGTTGTATTGCGTCGTAGCGTGGCCCTGAAAGCCGATCAGCGAACTTCGGCCGCCCATGCTTCGGCGTCGGCGCCGGCCGGAATACGCAGCGGCGATGACGGGTCGGTCGCCGCGCGCCACACGGCTTCGGCGACGTCCGGCGCATGGGTAATCGGAGATGACGTATCCCCCAGCTGTTCGACGATCGTCCTGGCGAGATCGGCATAGGCCTCGTGCTCAGAGCCGTATATGTGGGCGCGTGCGTTCTCGCCGAAGCGGGTGTCGGGCGCGCGGCCCGGCAGCACCAGGTGTGACCGCACGCCGAACTGCTCGAGTTCCAGCGCCATCGACTCGGTGAACGCATTCACCGCCATCTTGCTCGCACGGTACGCGGCGAGTAGCGGCAGCGCCTTCAACGTCACGCTCGACGTGACGTTCACGACGACGCCGGCCTTGCGCTGCCGGAACTGCGGCAGCACCGCTTGCGTCAATGCGATCGTGCCGAAACAGTTGGTCTCGAAGAGCTCGCGCACTGTCGCGAGTGGGACGAGTTCGGCCGGGGAAGCCGCGCCGAAGCCTGCGTTGTTCACGAGTACGTCGATCGGACCGGCGGCCTCGACCGCCTCGCGAATGCTCTCCGGATTCGTGACGTCGAGCGCCAGTACGCGCAGGCGTTGTGCCGGTGGCAGTACGTTGGCGCGAGGCGTGCGCATCGTGGCGACGACCTGCCAGTCGCGGGCCAGAAAGTAGCGGGCGATCTCGAGGCCGAAACCCGACGAGCAGCCGCTGATCAGGACAGTTTGCATGGGCATTCCTGTGAGGTGTTTGTGTGAGCTCCTACGATAGGTCTCTGCGTCCGTACTTGCTACAATCAAAAATCCGAATTTCACTTGCAGGAGTCCGGCGATGATCGATCCATTGGCCGAAGTGGTGACCCTGCTTGAGCCGAGTGCCCGGTTCTCGAAACTCATCCACGGCGCGAGCCCCTGGCGCACCGGCCGCTCGAATACCGGCCAGCCGTTCTATTGCGTGCTCCTCGAAGGCGGGTGCCGCATCGCAATCGACGGACACGATCCCATCGAACTCCAGTCCAGTGACTTCGTTCTGATTCCCGCGGCCTATGGCGTCTCAGTGTCCAGCCTCGAGCCGCCACCGGGGCTGGACGCGCCCGCGCCCGTCGCGTTGGGCAGCGGTGAGTTCAGAATCGGCCCCTTGGGCAATCCGGTCGACGTGCGAATGATGGCGGGGCATTGCAGCTTCGGTTCGCCGGATGCGCCCCTGCTGGTCTCGCTGCTGCCGCAACTCGTGCATGTGCGCGGCGAACAGCGGCTGGCCACGCTCGTGCAACTCGTGCGCGAGGAGTCACACGAGCAGCGGCCCGCGCGCGAAGTCGTGCTCTCGCGGTTGCTGGAAGTGCTGCTCATCGAGGCGCTGCGTTCCACGGCAGGAGGAACGAACGCGTCACCCGGTCTCGTCAGCGGGCTCGCCGATGCCCGCCTCGCGGCCGCGATCCGCGGGATGCACGCCCGCCCGGCGTATGCATGGACGGTCGCCGAGCTCGCGAAGGAAGCCGCGCTGTCGCGCTCGACCTTCTTCGAGCGCTTCAGCCGCGCGGTCGGCGTCGCGCCGATGGAATATCTGCTCACGTGGCGCATGGCACTCGCGAAGGATCTGCTGCGCCGTAACGAAGGGCGGGTCGCGGAGATCGCGGAGCGCGTCGGCTATAGCTCCGCCAGCACCTTCAGCGTCGCCTTCACCCGACATGTTGGCCGGCCACCGACGCGGTACGCGCGCGAGGAGCAGGCGGCCGCGAACGAGGCGTAACACGGCGCAAACAACGGGCGCCTGGATCTGGGCGCGCGTCCCTGGCTCAATCAGATTCCACGCGAACGGCAGGTCGACTGACAAGCGAGGTCAGCCTCTAGCTTCTACTCTCCTGGAACAGATATAGAACAGAAACAATAAATAAATATTGGCACTTCAGTTTTAAAGCTCTATAAATCAATCGCGTGTCATACGATCTGAATTAGAAGAATTTACTTCATGTTCCATTAGTATTCCTGGATACTTCGCATTTCCAGCAGCGATGGGCCAGGAATTTCGAACTGTGCGCCCCAAGAGCCATCCTGTTCAGTCCGCCTGTTTCGATGGATAGTGCGATTCTCAACAGAGGTCATTATGAGGGCGTCACAATGAAATTCGCTCGCAATATCGCTGAAAAGATTTTTTATTTATCTGCATTGACCGCTTTTACGACACTGGCGCCATGCACCGGATCGGCTCAAACAATACCGAAGCAAGGAACCATCGACGCCACCTACTCCGCTGCGGGCACCGACGTACGAGAGATCGGAACCAGTGCCGACGACGTCGTGTACCTGTACGAATCAACTCTCCTGATGGCAAACAACAGCAAGTCGCCCTTGTTGCAAAACATCACGGCGCACTGCGTTGAAGCCGGCTTTACTGCCGGAGCCGGAAACGGCTACTGCGTGTATTCGGACAAAGACGGAGACAAATTCGTCGAGGCTTTTAACCATCCACATGCCGCAACATCGGGAAAAGGAACCCTCGTTTCGGGCACTGGAAAATACAAGGGCATCCAGGGGCAATTCGACTGGCAGGTAGTGCAGGGCGGATTCAACCGGTGGATGCAATAGTTTGCTGGAATCGCTCAGCTGGCGTTTCGTAGTCCAGCGTCTTTCTGGGACGCTCGTTCAATCGCCT